>DAINSL010000058.1:6046-16565 GCA_036741335.1 Nocardioides sp.
ACGTCGAGCGGCGTCTCGCGGAGTCCGACGAGCCGCACCCGCGACTCGCCGGGGTCCTGGGAGTCTTCCGGCACAGGGGCGACCTTAACCGTCGGCGGCGTACCGTGGAGACATGACCAACGATCCGCCGGACGAGGGCCAGGACGGGGCTGGTGAAGAGGCGAACCCGTTCAGCGGCACGCCGTTCGAGCAGTTCTTCGGCGGGGCTCCGGACCTCGGCCAGATCTTCAGCCAGCTCCAGTCGATGATGCAGCCATACGACGGCCCGCTGAACTGGGACTTCGCCGTCGACATGGCCCGCAAGACCGTGGCCCAGCAGCCCGACCCCTCCCCCTCGCAGAAGCTGAGTGACGCGGTGGCGGACGCCGTACGCCTCGCAGACCTGTGGCTGGACGAGACGACCGGGTTCCCGTCCGGCGTGACCTCGACCGCGGCGTGGAGCCGGGCCGAGTGGGTCGTGGGCACCACCGACGTGTGGAAGGTCCTCGTCGAGCCGATCGCTGCCTCGTCCGTCGGCGCGCTCGGCAACGCACTGCCCGCCGAGGCCGCGACGATGAGCGGCCCGATCCTGGCCATGCTCGGCAAGGCGATCGGCTCGATGCTGGCCTCCCAGGTGGGCTCGGGGCTCGGCGCCCTGGCCGGCGAGGTGGTGGCCGCGTCCGACATCGGCCTGCCGCTCGGGGCGCCCGGGAAGGCAGCGCTGGTCCCGGCCAACGTCGGTCGCTTCGCCGAAGGCCTCGACGTCCCCGAGAGCGACGTCATGCTCTACCTCGCCCTGCGCGAGGCCGCCCACCAGCGGCTGTTCGCGGGTGTGCCGTGGCTGCGCGACCACCTGATCGGCGCGGTCACCGACTATGCGAAGGGCATCGAGATCAACACCGAACGCATCCAGGAGACGATGGAGGAGCGCCTGCGCGGCGTCGACCCCGGCAACCTGGCGGCCATGCAAGAGCTCATGGAGGGCGGGCTGTTCGACATCCCGCGCTCACCGCAGCAGGACAGCGCGCTGCAGCGCCTCGAGATCGCACTCGCGCTGGTGGAGGGCTGGGTCGACGAGGTCGTCGGCCAGGCGACCGCGGAGCGCATGCCCTCGGCGGCGAAGCTCCGGGAGGCCGTACGCCGTCGCCGCGCCGCGGGTGGTCCCGCGGAGCAGACCTTCGCCTCCCTGGTAGGACTCGAGCTGCGGCCCCGCCGCCTCCGCGACGCCTCCACGCTGTGGAGCTCGCTGCGCACCCGCCAGGGCACGGAGGCTCGCGACGGCGTCTGGATGAGCCCACACCTGCTGCCCACGGATGCCGACCTCGACGACCCGCTGGGCTTCCGCGAAGGATCGGAGGCTCCCGAGTCGCTCACCGAGGACGACTTCGACGCCGAGCTGCGCAGTCTCCTGGACGGCGGCATGGGCGGCGCCGGTGACAGTTCGGGCGACGGTCCGCCCGAGGAGCGGTGAGCCCGCTGTCTCGTCAGCTGTCGGCGCCCTCGAGCCGGGCACCCGCGGAGTAGCCGTCGAGCCACGCCTTGGCCCGCTCTGCCTCGGGGTAGCGACCGACCCACGACCAGAAGCGCGGGTTGTGGCCGGCCTCGATCAGATGGGCGAGCTCGTGGACCAAGACGTAGTCGACCACCCAGTCGGGCATCTCCTGCAGCCGGCGCGAGAGCCGGATGGACCGGTCGGCCGGTGTGCAGGAGCCCCAACGGGACCGCTGGTTGTCGACCCAGCGCACCGTCAGCGGCTCGGCGCGCCCCTCGAGCCAGGCCCGGCTCAGCCGGGCCGCCCGCACCAACAGCTCGTCGTCGCTGGGTCGGCGTCGGGCCTCGGCCCGCTCGATCTTGGCCACCATGGTCTCGACCCACTCGGCCTCCTGGGCTCGCGAGAGCCCGGCCGGGACGAGCACCACGATGCGGTCACCCTGACGATAGGCGGAGACCGTGCGCCGCCGGCGCCGGGAACGGCGGATCTCCACGTGCGTCTGCTGCACCTCCGCCGTCATGGCGACGAGGCTAGCCGCGCCCTCCGACAGGGCCAGTACGCCGGGCCGCGACGCGCACCAGGATCGCTCAGGCCTTGCTGCCTGCCCACTCGAGCAGCCGCTCGCGCGGCCAGGTGTTGACGATGCGCTCCGACTCGATCCCGGCGGCGGCCGCCCGCTCGCAGCCGTAGTCGAGGAAGTCCAGCTGCCCGGGCGCGTGACTGTCCGAGTCGATCGAGAACCGGCAGCCGAGGTCGCGGGCGAGCTCCAGCAGCCCGGTCGGTGGGTCGCGGCGCTCGGGCCGGGAGTTGATCTCGACCGCCACGTCGTGCTCGACACACGCCTCGAAGACAGCTCGGGCGTCGAACCGGCTCGACGGCCGGGTCCCGCGGTTGCCGGTGACGAGGCGGCCGGTGCAGTGCCCGAGCACGTTCGTGCGCGGGTTGGCGATGGCGCCGATCATCCGCCGCGTCATCGGCTCGGGATCCATCTTCAGCTTGGAGTGCACACTCGCGACACGGACGTCGAGCTGCGCCAGCATCTCGTCGCTCTGGTCGAGGCCGCCGTCGTCGAGGATGTCGACCTCGATCCCCTTCAGCAGGGTGAACCCGGACCCGGCCAGATGCTCGTTGACCGCGTCCACCACCCCCAGCTGCCGGGTGAGCCGGGCCGGGCTCAGTCCGTTGGCGACGGTGAGCCGGGGCGAGTGATCGGTGAGCACGAGGTAGTCGTGGCCCAGCTCGATGGCCGTGAAGGCCATCTCCTCGATCGGCGAGCCGCCGTCCGACCAGTCCGAGTGGGAGTGCAGGTCGCCCCGGAGCGCGGCCCGGAGCTCGCGGCCTCCCGTAGCGAGCGGACCGGCGTGCTCCCGCTCGAGCTTCGCCAGCCGCTCGGGGACGGCGCCCCGGACGGCGGCCTCGATCACCGCCGAGGTGCTGGGCCCGATGCCGGGCAGCTCGGTGAGCGTGCCGGCCTCGACCCGCGACGCGACCTCATCGGCCGGCAGTGGCAGCAACGTGGCCGCTGCACCCCGGAACGCCTGCACCCGGCGGGTGTCCTCGCGGCCCCGCTCCATCAGGAAGGCGATCCGCCGTAGCGCGGCCACCGGTCCCCCGTCGTAGGCGCCGCCACTGGTGCCGTCGTACGACGTGTCCCGCGATGTCACCCGGACGACTCCTCTCCCGCACCCATTTCCGGGCAACGATGGGGGCAACTATTTTCCGTGCACACCCGGTGCACGACATTGTGGCTGGTCAGCGGGGTCGAGGACAGGCCGCACCGGCTCACGTCCACAGGACATCCCCAGCCGTCTCCACGGTGTCCGGGGGTCTGTCCACAGGATGGTGGGCAGTTGTCCACAGGTTTGTCCACAGGCGAACGGCCGGATCGGCGCTGCCGCGTTGACCCTCGGTGTGGCGCGCTCCTAGCGTGGTGCGAAGACGGGGCCCCAGGCCACAGGACGACGTTCGCAAGGGGAAGGCAAACGTCGCCAGGTACCTGGGTCCCCGTCTTGCCACAACCGGGTCCCCACCCCGGAGGTCGCGGCTGGCCGCGGCCGGCGCCCGTCCGGGTTCCCCCACCCGGGCGCGGTGTTCCGGGGGCCGGAAACCGCCTGAGCGGGAAGAATCGCGGTTTCACGCTCAGCGGTGTGCCGCGTACGCCCGGCGCCCCCGGTGCCGTAGGGTCGTGACGACCGGGTGGCACGTGCCACTCGGTGCCGGCGGGCTTCCCCTGAATCCCCGTCGCGGCGACCGTGAACGAACGAGCAAGGAGGCCGTCATGGCGGAGACCTGGAGCGGCGAGTTCTACTGCGTGAAGTGCAAGGCGAAGCGTGAGGCCTCGGGCGAGGTCCAAGTCAACGACAAGGGCACTCGCATGGCCAAGGCCATATGCCCCGTCTGCGGCACCCGACTCAACCGGATCCTCGGCAAGGCCTGACTTCCGCAGCACCGCGACACCAGCTCTGAACAACGGCGGCGACGCCGGCCCCTGACGGGTCGGCCCGCCGCCGTTGCCATGCCCGGCTGTGGATGACCGACGCCGTCGCCGCGCCTGATGTGCCACCGTGCGGTCGTGGGTGCTCCACGCGTGGTCACGATGGGCCGGCCCCTGCTGCGGCCCGGGCTGCGCGCCGTACGCCGTGACGACACCCACCTCCAGCTCGGGCTCGACGACCCCGACCGCCTGGTGCTCCCCGACCTCCCCGGGCTTCTCGACGCCCTCAGGGCCCTGCCCCTGGTCCCCCGCGACGAGCGGGTACGCCGCGTGCTGGACCGGCTGGCCGGCGACGGCTGGATCATCGACGCTGCCCCCGTCGGCCGCCGCCCCGATGCGGCCGTGCCGCGGGCCCTCCGGCTCAGCGCCGACGCCCCCCTGCGCGACCTCGTGTCACGCGCCTGCAGCGCAGCCGGCGTCCGTGTCGACCACGGACAGGCCGGCGAGCTACGGCTGGTGGCCACCGTCGGTGAGCCGCGGCGCGACCTGGCCGACGATCTGATGCGTGGCGACGTTCCGCACCTCTGGCTCGCGGCCTTTCCGGCATCTGTGCGCATCGGTCCGTTCGTGGAGCCGGGCCGGACCGCGTGCCTGCACTGCATCGACGCGCACCTCGGGGACCACGACCCGCGGCGAGCCACAGTCCTCCACCAGCTGGGCGAGCACCCGGCTCCGGCCGACGCGGCGTACGACGCAGCCCTGGCCATGGTGGGCGCCGGTTGGGCGCTCCGTGACGTGTCTCGTCACCACGACGGCGAGCGGCCGGCGCTGCGTTCGACGACCGTCACGGTCACCTCCGACCTGAGGGTCTCGCGTCGGGAGTGGCTGCGACACCCACACTGCGGCTGCGCCTGGGGCTGAGTCCGGTCAGCCCGGCTCAGCCCTTGACCGCGGCGAGGACCACCGACGAGCCGAAGGGCAGGTCGTGACGCCTGACCAGACGAGACTCGGCACGGCACACCGCGAGCAGGCCGCTCTCGACGAGTGGGTGCACCTCGGGGAGAGCCGGCCGATCACCGCTGGGGCGCGGCCGCACCCGACGTGCGAGCCGCTCGGCCACGAACGCGGGAAGGGTGCTCGCGAAGATGTGGGAGACCCGGACCACCGTGAGGCCGGCCGACTCGACGGCCTCGACGAGCCGACTGCGCGTGTATCGCCGTACGTGCCCCGCCGCGACGTCGAAGTCCGTCCAGGCCCACTGGTAGGCGGGTACCGACAGGAGGAGGCGCCCCCGAGGGGCGAGGACCCGTGTCATCTCCGCCAGTGCGCCCGACTCGGGGTCACAGTGCTCGAGCACGTCGAAGGCGCTCACCACGTCGAACACGCCGTCGCTGAATGGCAGCGCGAGCACAGAACCGCACACTCCTCCGGCGGTCAGCCCCCGGGGGTCCAGGTCGATCGCGACCCGGTGGTCCGCGGTGAGCCACTCGACCGAGGGCCCGTCGGCGCTGCCCACGTCGAGCAGGCGGCGTGGTCGGCCGGCGGCGTCGGCCAGCGCGCTGCGAAGCAGCTCTGCTCGGGCGCGATACCACCAGTAGTCGGGGTGGTCGAGGGAGGCCGACGACGGCTGCGGCATGCTCATCGGCGACGAGCGTACGCGCGGATCCCGGGACGTGCGTCCCGGCCCGGTCACCACCACTCGCGGTCGAGCTTGCCCTCGATCGAGCGGAGATGGGCGCGCGCGCAGGTGTCGCAGTAGACCCGCTGGCGACCGTTCTCCTGCGACGTGACCCAGGTCAGCGTCTCGGCCTCCTCGGCCTGACGCCCACACAAGTCGCAGGTCCTCACGACGGCAAGGCTACGTCGCCCGCCCGGTGCGGTGGGCCCGAAATGCGCGGGAGCCCGGTACGACGATGTCGTACCGGGCTCCCAGAACACGCAGCGATCAGGTCGAGGTGGTGTTCCTCAGATGACGCGGGCCAGGGCCAGACGCGCCTGTCGCGCGGCCCGCTCGGCCTTGCGACTCAACCGACGGGCCACCACCTGCTGGCGGCCTCGGCGGATCTGCTGCGCCTCTCCCAGGCGCGCGCTCATCTGAGCGCGTGCGAGGTCTTCGTGCATGAGATTCATCATTGTCTTGCTCCGGTTCTGGTCGATGTGCTGGTTGGTCATGGTTGCTTTCCGTTGGTCGGATGCCGGCTGCTACGCGGCCTGCTCGTTCTTGCGGGGTCGGCCGCGTGGCCGCTTGCGAGGGATCACCACTCCTTGCAGGAAGAGCTCTCCGCCCCAGACGCCCCAGGGCTCACGCCGTTCGAGGGCACTGGTCAGGCAGAGGTCCCGGACCGGGCAGTCCCGGCACAAGGCCTTGGCGAACTCGACGTCGGCCGGAGACTCGGCGAACCACAGGTCCGAGTCGTTGACTCGGCACGGCAGCAGGTCGTCGTGCTCCTGGTCGGCCGCGTCGTGGAGCTGACCGAGGCTTGCAGGCAGCTCGGCAGTCCCGAACCGGCGGTCGAGAACAGTGATGGTCATGTCTGTCACCTCCTTGGTTGACCTGATCGCGTGGTGGGAAGTCGTGTGGGAACACAAAAAGGCCGCGGATCCCGGTGTCGGGTTCCGCGGCCTGGAGGCTGCCGGTGGCTGTTGAGGTCTCAACAGGTCGGTGGTCTCCAGGCAGGGGTCCCCGGGAAGTCGCCCTTCGTCGCGAAGCCCATGTCGCCGATGAGGCGGACACGGGCACACGTCGACACGGAGGCGACGGCGGAAGCCGGGACGGCGATGAGCGCGCCGAGGGCAGGCCCATACGCGGGCATGCCGAAGGACGGGCTCTGAGCCGTCATGGTGTGGATGTTGCTGATCACGCGGGCCACCTCCTTCGGTGCGTTGGGCGCAGACCCAGCCACGGGTCCCGATGCGCTGTCTGTTGATTCGTAGGCGTCACGGTACGGCGGCCGGGCGTAAGCGGCAAACCATTTAGTGGGTATTTCCGAAGAAAGTTCTCGATCCGTTACCCAACCACGTCGAACAGGGACTCGCCGTACCTCTCGAGCTTGGCCGGGCCGACTCCGCTGATGCGCAGCAGGGCGTCCCGGGAGGTCGGCCGGTGCTCGGCGATGAGCTGGAGGGTGGCATCGGTGAACACCACGAACGCCGGCACGCTCTCCTCGTCGGCGCGGGCCTTGCGCCACTCGCGCAGTCGCTCGAACAGATCCTCGTCGTACGACGCGGGGCAGTCGGCGCAACGCCCGACCTTCTTCTCCGCGGCGGTCGAGAGCGGACGCCCGCACTCGCGGCAGTGGGCGGCCCGGCGTGGTCGCGCCCGGGCGGCGGCGGTGCGCGCCTCCTGGGGAAGCAGGTCGATGAGGAAGCGTGACGGCTGGCGGTTGCCCCGCCCACCCGGCGCCCGCGCGGACGCCCAGGAGACCTGCAGCTGCGCGCGGGCGCGGGTCATGCCGACGTAGAGCAGGCGGCGCTCCTCCTCGATCTCGTCCGGCGTGACCGCGTGCGTGATCGGCATCGTGCCGTCGTGCATCCCGACCAGGAACACGGCCTCCCACTCGAGGCCCTTGGCGGCGTGCAGCGTGGCCAGGGTGACCCCACCGGCGGCGGGCGCGTGCTGCTCGGCCGCACGCCGGTCGAGGTCGGCCACGAAACCGGCCAGGTCGTCACCGCCGGACTCCTCGGCGAGCGAGACCAGCGCCTGCAAGGACTCCCAGCGGTCGCGGGTCTGACCGCGGGTGGCGGGTGCCTCGCTGCCCCACCCCATGCCGGCCAGGGTCGCGCGCACGGTCTCGACCAGGGAGGCGGCGTCGCCCGGGTCGTGGTGGGCGGCACCGCGGAGCAACGTCACCGCCTGGCGCACCTCGGGCCGCTCGAAGAACCTCGCTGCCCCGCGTACGACGTAGGGAATGCCCCGCGTCGCCAGGGCCTCCTCGAAGGCCTCCGACTGGGCGTTGATGCGGAACAGTACGGCGATCTCGGAGGCGGGTGTGCCGCCCGCGGTCAGCGCCCCCACGGCCGCGGCCACTGCCGCGGCCTCGGCCACCTCGTCGCCGGCCGGCACGAAACGCACGGCCGGGCCCGACGGCCGCTGCGCGCGCAGCTCCACTGCCCCCGAGTCGGACTGGGCCAGCACGGAGTTCGCCGCCTGGACGACCTCCGGCGTCGAGCGGTAGTTGCGCACCAGCTCGACGGAGGTGGCGCCGGGGAACTTCCGGGAGAAGTCGCGGAGATAGGCGGCGTTGGCACCCGCGAAGGAGTAGATGGTCTGGGCGGGGTCTCCGACCACGCACAGCTCGTCGCGGCCCCCCAGCCACAGGTCGAGGAGCGCCGACTGCAGCGGTGAGACGTCCTGGAACTCGTCGACGACGAACCATTTGTACTGTGCGCGCACCTGCGCGGCGACCCGCTCCTCGTCGGCGAGCATCCCGGCGGTGAGCAACAGGATGTCTTCCATGTCCATGCGCGCCTGGGAGCGCTTGACCTCCTCATAGCCGCCGAAGAGTCGGCCGACGGTCTCGTGGTCGTGCCCCGCCACGGCACGCCCACGCGCCTGCGCGACCGTGGCGTAGTCGTCGGGCCCGACGTTGCTGACCTTGGCCCACTCGACCTCCGACGCGAGGTCGCGGAGAAGCGTGCGGTCGGCCTGGATCCGGAGACGTCGTGCGGCAGCGGCCAGCAGCGGGAGCTTGGACTCGGTGAGGGTGGGCAGCTCGCCGCCGTAGGTCGTCGGCCAGAACCACCGCAGCTGCCGCAGCGCCGCGCTGTGGAACGTGCGCGCCTGCACGCCGGGCGCCCCGAGGGTGCGCAGCCGCCCGCGCATCTCACCCGCCGCGCGCGTGGTGAACGTGACCGCGAGCACCTCGGTCGGCGCGTAGACACCCTCGGCGACACCGTGCGCGATGCGATGAGTGATGGCCCGGGTCTTGCCGGTGCCGGCGCCGGCCAGCACCCGGACGGGACCGCGCAGCGCCTCGGCAACCTGGCGCTGCTCGGGGTCGAGCGCACCCAGCAGGTCGGCGGACGTGGGCACGGCTGGGAACAACTCCTGAGCGGGGGACGTTGGGCTCATAGACACACTAGACGTCGAAAGGGACAGTCCCGGATGAGTGGCTCGGTCACGATGTACACCACCCCGTGGTGCGGTTACTGCATGCGCCTGAAGGGTCAGCTGGAACGCGAGGGCATCGCCTACGACGTCGTGGACATCGAGGAGCACCCCGAAGCGGCCGAGGTCGTGGAGCGCGTCAACGACGGCAGCCAGACCGTGCCGACGCTCGTGTACCCCGACGGCTCGGCGCAGGCCAACCCCTCGATCGCCCAGGTCAAGGAGAAGCTGGCCGCGCTCGCGGCCTGACCGCTGTCGCGTCCGGCGGCACCGACGCCGCGCCTCACCAGGAACCGGGGAGTGTGTCGCCGTACCAGTGCTCGACCAGCGAGCGTGAGATGGACACGCCACCGGGGAGCACCAGGGTCCCCGCATCGGCCTCGGACCGCATCTCCGCTCGGGTGAACCAGCGCGCGTCCTGGATCTCGCGGCCGTCCACCGCGATCTCACGCGACACGGCCCGGCCGAGGAAGCCCAGCATCAGGCTGGCCGGCAGCGGCCACGGCTGGTTGCCGAAGTAGATCACCTCGCCGACGCGGACCCCGGTCTCCTCCGCCACCTCTCGGCGTACGGTGTCCTCCAGCGTCTCTCCCGGCTCCAGGAACCCGGCCAGCGTCGAGTAGCGCCCCTGCGGCCAGCTGTCCTGCCGCCCGAGGAGCAGCCGCTCGTCGGTCGAACCCGGCTCCCCCTCCGAGATCGCCATGATCACCGCAGGGTCGGTGCGCGGGAACTGGCGCCGGTGGCACTCGGTGCACTCCAGCTCGTGCCCGGCCATCCGTACCTCGAGCCGGCCACCGCAGCGCGGGCAGTGTCGGGTGGCGTGCAGCCACTCGGCCAGCCCGAACGCATGGAAGACCAGAGGGGCGTGCTCGACGGCGTCGCCCGCGAGGCGGGGAAGCAGCGCGCGCAGGCCGACCCAGTCCTCGGCCGGAGGCTCCGCCTCGTCGGGATCCACGACGAGCGCGAACCAGACCCGGCCGTCGCGCTCTCCCAGCAGGACCCGGATCCCGGTTGCCGGCACGTCGGCCGACGGCACCCACGCCGGCGTCCCCGCGCCCGGCCGGACGCGGGTCCCAGCGAACACCAGCACGCGCGTCTCGGGGTCCGCCCAGGCATTTCTCAGCCACTCCTCGTCGGCCCGCCGCTCCCCCACGCGTTCGTGCGGATGGGCGGCCAGCTCGATGTGGGGAAAGCTCACGCCAGCGAGGCTAGCCCGGTCACGGCGAGCGACCCGGAAGCAGTCCCCGTCGTACGGCGTGCGCCGTTGTCACCGACGCGAACGGGGCGAACCCGGCCCTGACCCATGCCCGCTGCACGGAGACGTTGGCGCCCTGGGTCGAGATGACGACGCGAGCGCTCCCCGCACCGGACGCAACTCGCCCCACCTCGGCGAGCAGCAGGCCGTACCACCCACGACGACGAGCCTCGGGGACCAGCCCCGCCAGCAGGATCTCGACGAAGTCACCGGCCGGGTCCACGAACCACGTGGCCATGCCCACGCTCCGCT
>DAINSL010000059.1:0-16031 GCA_036741335.1 Nocardioides sp.
GGCTGGCCGTGGCCATACAGCGAGCCGAACTCGATGTCGCCGGTGTCGGCGTGGGCGTCGAAGTGGATCATCGAGACCCGGCCGAAGCCGAGGTGCCGAGCCACGCCGGTGGCGTCGGGCAGCGCGATCGAGTGGTCGCCGCCGAGCACGAGCGGGATCGCTCCCGCGGAGGCCACGGCGTACACCGCCTCCTCCAGGGCGTGCAGAGCACGCTCGATCTGGCCGGGCGGCATCTCGACGTCGCCCATGTCGACGACCGTGACGTCCTGCAACGCGTCGACCCGGAGCGCGAGGTGCGGGCGGGAGCCGTCCTGGGGCAGGTAGCAGGTCTGCCGGATCGCCGACGGCCCGAATCGCGTGCCCGGGCGGTGCGAGGTTCCTCCGTCGAACGGCGCCCCGACCACGACCACGTCCGCCGCCGCCATGGCGTCGGCGTCGTCCACGTCGACGGCCGGGACCCCGAGGAAGGTGAGATCGGGTCCGAACTGGGCGCCGTAGCGGGTCATGGAGTCTTCTTACCAGTCCGGGTGCCCGCCCGCCCACCTACGGATTCCGTTACTTTACTCGCTGAATCCCACTGATTCGCTTGCCGAGAGACCCTTTCGGTTAGATCATGGGCGTACCCGCTCCCCACGACGAGGAACCGATACTCATGCTCGGTCAGGACGACCACGTCTACGACAATGCCCACCTGCAGCAGGCGGCACGCGACCACCTGTGGATGCACTTCACCCGCCACTCGGCCTACGACACGTCCGACGTGCCTATCATCGTGCGCGGCGAAGGTCCCTACATCTGGGACTCCAACGGCAAGCGCTACCTCGACGGTCTGGCGGGCTTGTTCGTCAGCCAGCTCGGTCACGGTCGGGCGGAGCTCGCCGAGGCCGCGGCCAAGCAGGCCGAGAAGCTCGCTTTCATGCCGCTGTGGTCCTACGCGCACCCCAACGCGATCGAGCTGGCCGAGCGCATCGCCGGCTACGCGCCCGGCGACCTCAACCGCGTCTTCTTCACCACGGGCGGCGGCGAGGCGGTCGAGACCGCCTGGAAGCTCGCCAAGAACTACTTCAAGCTCGTCGGCAAGCCCTACAAGCACAAGGTGATCAGCCGCGCGATCGCCTACCACGGCACGCCGCAGGGCGCGCTCTCGATCACCGGTCTGCCCGGCATGAAGGCGATGTTCGAGCCGCTCGTGCCGTCGACCTTCCGGGTCCCGAACACCAACTACTACCGCGCGCCATACTTCGAGGACGACGAGAAGAAGTTCGGCCTCTGGGCCGCCAACGAGATCGCGGTCGCCATCGAGAACGAAGGACCCGAAACGGTCGCCGCAGTCTTCCTCGAGCCGGTCCAGAACTCCGGTGGCTGCTTCCCGCCGCCGCCGGGCTACTTCGACCGGGTCCGCGAGATCTGCGACGAGTACGACGTGCTCCTGGTCAGCGACGAGGTGATCTGCGCCTTCGGTCGCCTCGGCCACATGTTCGGCGCCCAGCGCTATGGCTACCAGCCCGACATGATCACCTGCGCCAAGGGCATCACCTCCGGCTACGCGCCGCTGGGCGCGATGATCGCGACCGACCGCCTGATGGAGCCGTTCCTGAAGGGCGAGACCTTCCTGCACGGTTACACCTTCGGCGGGCACCCGGTCTCGACAGCGGTGGCGATGGCCAACCTCGACATCTTCGAGAAGGAGAAGATCAACGAGCACGTCCGCGACAACGAGGGCGCGTTCCGCGAGACGCTGAACAAGCTGCTCGACCTGCCGATCGTCGGCGACGTCCGCGGTGACGGCTACTTCTTCGGCATCGAGCTGGTCAAGGACAAGGACACCAAGGAGACCTTCAACGACGAGGAGTCGGAGAAGCTGCTGCGCGGGTTCCTGTCGAAGGCGCTGTACGACGCCGGGCTCTACTGTCGCGCGGACGACCGGGGCGACCCGGTGGTCCAGCTCGCGCCGCCGCTGATCTGCGACCAGGAGCACTTCGACGAGATCGAGCAGATCCTCCGCGAGGTGCTCACCAAGGCCAGCGACCTCATCTGACGCGGAACGTCGGTAAATTCTCTGCGATTCGATCACGTGCGTCCACAGAGCGGAGCACCCTGATCTGCAGGTCGTCTGCTCGGGCACCGGCCCCACGGGAGCCTCCCGTGGCTGTCACCCCCCGGACAGAAGGCCCGTCATGTCGCATGCCCGCGTGCTCTACGCAGCCCCATTCATCCTGTTGATGGCGTTCGTCGGCGTGGCCCATGCCGGCGCCGTGAACTCCGTCGGTTTCTGTGACAAGCACCCGCAGGCGAAGCAGTGCCGGTCGTCAAGCCCTTCAACGAGTCCGACGGCCACGGCGCCTACCACCTCGCCGACCACCGCTCCCACGAACACGGCACCGACCAGCACCGCGCCCACCACCTCGCCGACCAGCACGGCACCGACCTCGAGCGCACCGACCTCGAGCGCACCGACCTCGAGCGCACCGACCTCGGGCGCCCCGACCTCCACCGCGCCGACGTCCACTGCGACCGCGACCCCGCTCTGCCAGGACGCCAGTGCGACGTACGTGTGGAACAACTGGTCGTCCGGCGGTCTGGGCGTCTACTACGCCGACGCCGACTGGTGGGCTGCCGGCGGGTACAGCTACGCGCAGAAGACCGTGATCTGCAGCTACCACTCGTGGTACGTCCAGGCCACGGCGGACAACTCCACGGGTGACGGCGCGGTGAAGGCGTACCCGAACGTGCACCGCGACTACCACGATTGGGGCAGCGGCTACGAGCCGACGATCTCGGCGTTCCACACCGTGACCTCGCGCTTCGCGCACACCAGCCCGGGCGTCGGCATCTACGACGTGGCCTACGACATCTGGCTCAACGGCGTGGCCTCCCAGGGCTCCACCGAGGTCATGATCTGGACCGACAACCACCAGCAGGTCCCGGGCGGCTCGAAGGTGGCCAGCCAGGTGAGCCTGTCGGGCCACACGTGGGACGTGTGGTCGGGCTCCTCGAACCACTACCTGGCCTTCGTGCCCTCCAGTGGCGCCACGATGACCAGCGGGAACCTCGACCTGCTGGGGTTCTTCAAGTACCTGATGACGAGCGGTCGGCTGGCCTCCACCAGCACCCTCGGCCAGGTGGACTACGGGGTCGAGATCGTGTCCACCGACGGGCTACCAGCACGGTGGGACTTCACCGACTTCGACGTCTCCACGTCCTGAGCTCACCCCGTCCTACGAGAACCAGGCACGCAAGGCGCGAGAACGGCAGGATCGGCCGGCCGGGGCACTCGCATCTGTCCCAGTGGCCACGCCCGTCCCACGCCGCAGCCACTCGTGGCGCTTCCCGAGCGTTGCAACGGCCGGGAAGTGCAGGAATCGCCGATGAACCGGCGATTCCAACAGCGGACGGCGTACGACGAAGGCCGGGATCAGCCGGCGAGAGCCTTCTGCCTGGCCCGGTTGCGGACCTCGCTGCCGACCACGATCACGACCGACACAAGCAGCATCATCGTGCCCACCACGTTGATCTGCATGGGCACCGTCTTGCGGGACACGCCCCAGACGTACATCGGGAACGTCGTGGTGGTGCCGGCGTTCAGGTTCGTGATGATGAAGTCGTCGAACGACAGCGAGAAGCTCAGCAGCGCCGCGCCCAGGATGCCGGGGAAGACCAGCGGGAACGTCACCCGCCGGAACGTCTGCGCCGGCGTCGCGTAGAGGTCCATCGCGGCCTGCTCGAGGGTGTCACTGAGCCCGGCGAGCCTGGCCCGCACCGTGACCACCACGAACGACAGGCAGAACATGATGTGGGCGATCAGGATCGTCCAGAAGCCCAGCTGCCCGGCGAGCCCGGCCGCGACGAAGAGGGCCAGCAGGGAGGAGCCCATCACGATCTCGGGGGCGGCCATCGGCAGGAAGATCAGCACGTTGGTGCTGGTCCGCCCGACGAAGTCGTGCCGTACCAGCGCGAACGCCGCGAGGGTGCCGAGGATCGTCGCGGACAAGGGATTCCGTGTGGCAATCGCCTCGACACGACGAAATCCTGCGTTGGGGCGGTGCTGGACCCGCACTGTTGCGCCTGCCAGCATAGGTGTCCATGACGAAGAAGCAGTCCGGGGCAGCCCTCGACGATGTGTCCAAAGCGATCATCGAGCAGCTGCAGCAGGACGGCCGCCGCTCCTACGCCGCGATCGGCAAGGTGGTCGGGCTGTCCGAGGCCGCCGTCCGCCAGCGGGTCCAGCGCCTCATCGACGGCGGTGTGATGCAGGTCGTCGCGGTCACCGACCCGCTCGAGCTCGGCTTCGCCCGGCAGGCCATGGTCGGAATCCGCGTGAACGGGCCGATGGAGCCGGTGGCCGACGCCATCGCCGAGCTCGAGGAGGTCGACTACGTCGTGATCACCGCGGGCGCCTACGACCTCCTGGTCGAGGTCGTCTGCGAGAGCGACGAGCACCTCCTGGAGGTGATCTCGTCGAAGATCCGGAGGATCAGCGGCGTGGTCGGCACCGAGACCTTCATGTACCTCAAGCTGCGCAAGCAGACCTACTCCTGGGGTGTGCGCTGAGTCCCGATCTCCGCTCCGTCTCCCTCTGGCGCGAGACCACTCCGGACGACGACTGGACCCCGCGACCACCGCTGCCCGGAGACCGCGACGCGGACGTCGCCGTCGTCGGAGCCGGCTTCACGGGTCTGTGGACGGCGCTCTACCTCGCCCGCGCGGACCCGAGCCTGCGGATCGCGGTGGTGGAGGCGGAGACGGCGGGGTTCGGAGCCAGCGGCCGCAACGGCGGCTGGTGCTCGGCGCTCTTCCCCGCCTCACTCGACTCCGTGGCACGTCGCTCGTCACGCGACGCGGCCCTGGCCCAGCATGACGCGATGCGGGCGAGCGTCGACGAGGTGATGCTCGCGGCGGACGCGGAGCAGATCGACGCACAGATGAGCAAGGGCGGCACGATCACCCTGGCCCGTAGCGCGCCGCAGTGGGCGCGCGCACAGGCGCAGGTCGACCATGCGCGCAGCTGGGGACTGGGCGAGGACCAGATCCGGCTGCTCGGCGAGACCGAGGCGACGACGGCCCTGGCGGCCACACGGGTGCGGGGCGCGACGTACACGCCGGACTGCGCGGCCATCCACCCCGGCCGCCTGGTCCGCGGCCTGGCCGCCGCCGTCGTACGACGCGGGGTCAGCCTCTACGAGCAGACCCCGGCGACGGCGATCAGCCCGGGCCGCGTGCACACTCGTCACGGCATCCTGCGCGCCGAGACGGTGATCCGGGCCACGGAGGGCTACACCCGCACGCTGGCCGGCGAACGCCGACGGCTGGTGCCGGTCTACTCCCTGATCATCGCGACCGAGCCGCTCCCGGCGGCCACCTGGGACCAGATCGGGCTGCGCCGCCGCGAGACGTTCACCGACCATCGCCACCTGATCGTCTACGGACAGCGCACCGCCGACGACCGGCTGGTGTTCGGCGGCCGCGGCGCGCCGTACCACTTCGGATCGCGGATCCGCGCCGGCTACGACCGCAACGAGCGGGTCTTCACCGCGCTGCACGCCACGCTCGTCGACCTGTTCCCCGTCCTGGCGGAGACGAAGGTGACCAACGCCTGGGGTGGTGCGCTCGGCATCGCACGCGACTGGACGGCGTCGGTGGGCCTGGACCGAGCGACCGGCATCGGCTGGGCGGGCGGGTACGTCGGCGACGGCGTCAGCACCACCAACCTCGCCGGCCGGACCCTGGCCGACCTGGTGCTGGGCCGTGAGACGGCGCTGACCCGGCTGCCCTGGGTCGGCCACCGGTCGCGCTCCTGGGAACCCGAGCCCCTGCGCTGGCTCGGCATCAACGCCGGCCTGCACGCGATGACCTGGGCCGACCAGGAGGAGGCCCGCACCGGCCGCGAGAGCCGGATCGCGAGGGTTGTCGCACCTCTGATCGGCTGAGGCTCACAGCCCGTTCTCGGTGGTCTCCATCGGCCTGACGCCCAGGTCCAGCCAGGCCTGGAAGAACGCGCTCAGGTCCTGGCCACCGACTCTGGACGCCAGGGCCTCGAAGCCGCCGGTCGTCCCGTGCCCGTAGGCGTGCCGGGAGACCCACACCCGCAGGAGGTGGGCGAACGCCGGGTGCCCGATGCGTTCGCGCAGCGCGGCCAGGGCCATGGCGCCTCGCTCGTAGATCGGCCAGTCGAACAGGTGTCCCGGACCGGGCGAGGACAACTGCAGATGCCAGAACGAGCTGTCGGGGGCATTCCCGGCGTAGGTCTCGTGCAGCCAGGTGCGCGTGCTCGGCCCTCCGTGGTCCTGGGTCCACAGCGCCTGCATGAAGGTCGCGAAGCCCTCGTTGAGCCAGACGTCGCGCCAGTGGTGGACCGAGACCGAGTCGCCGAACCACTGGTGCGCGAGCTCGTGCACCATCAGCTGGTCAGAGACACCCCGGGGGTACGTCGGACGGGTCTGCGTCTCGAGCGAGAAACCCGGGTCCAACGCCGTGATCACCCCTCCGGTCTCGGCGAAAGGGTACCGGCCGAGCTTCCGCTGGAGCCAGCCGACGATCTGCGGCGTGCGCAGCAGACCGTCGAGCTGGGCCCTGCGGGTCGTGCGTGACAGCTGCCGCGACACCGCGACGTACCACGGAAGGCCGGCATGGACGCCCTGGCGCACGAGGAACCTCCCGGCCGCGAAGAAGGCGAGGTACGTCGCCAGTGGGCGGTCCTCGCGCCAGTGGTACGTCGCGTGGCCGCCGTCGCGCCGTACGCCGACCAGGCGGCCGCCGGAGATCACCCGGTTGCCCCGCGGGACGGTCAGGTGCAGGTCCATCCTCGCCTTGTCGAGCGGGTGGTCGTCGGAGGGGAACCACCACGGCGCCATGTGCGGCTCGTTGACGGCCACCACCTCGTGACCGTCCGCGACCCAGTTGTGCTCGCCCCGCCAGGTGATCCGGTCGGGGTGGCCGGAGTAGGCGATCCGTGCCCGGACGGTCGTCCCGGCGGGGAGTGTTCTCGCGGGCGTGATCCGGAGCTCGTGCCGCCCCGGACGGGAGAAGGTCGCCGCGCCGGTGGACAGCCGCACGGACGAGACCGGCAGCAGGAAGTCGAGGTCGAACGAGCTCAGCCGCTCGGTGGTCCGCAGCGTGACCGTGGTCCAGCCGCGGACGCGCCGGGCGGAGAAGCGGTACCCGTCGTGCACGTCGTACGACCGCACGTCGATGCCGCCGTTGCCGTCCAGCGGGAAGTAGGGGTCACCGATCCCTTCTGCACCTGCCGTGGTGGATCGGGTGGCGGCGTCCGGGTGGTCCACCGCCGCCTCGGCGCCGCCGGCGAGCAAGGCCAGAGCGGCCGCCGCAGCGGCGGAGCGGGTGAGCACGTGCGCAACCTAGCGCGGAAGTTCTCCGAATTGCGTTGCGGGGCCGCTTGCGCGCTGTCACACTCGGACGGCCCGGTGACCTCCGGTGCCCGATGAGAGGAGACGTGACATGACCATCACTGTCCTCGGCCTGTCCGCAGACCGTCCCTCTCACTTCTGGAGCACCCACACCGATGACATCGGACTTCTCCGAACTCGCATCTGACGAGTTCAACGACCTGTACCGCCCGCGCACCAACGGACTCGATCCGCTGCGCGGTCTCGACCCCGACTTCGTCTTCGACTTCCACGCCTATTTCGCGGACGACGACATGCCCGAGGGCCAGCGCTGGTCCACGTGGCTGTCCGTCGAGCCGTTGTGCCGGGGCCCGGAGCCGCGACCAGACTGGCTCGTCACCTCCCAGGGGGCGATCGACACCGAGCTCGGCATCCTCAAGACCGGCAAGGAAGCCGACGTGTTCCTGCTCGAGCGCGCCGACCCCGTCGAGCCGGAACGCGCCGTCGTGATGGCGGCCAAGCGCTACCGCGCGCCCGAGCACACCACCTTTCACCGTTCGGCGGCCTACACCGAGGGGCGCTCGATGAAGCGGTCCCGCGACGAGCGCGCCCTCAAGCGCAAGAGCACGTTCGGCCGGCTCGTGGCGGCCGGCGAGTGGGCGATCTCGGAGTGGGGCGCGCTGGTCCGGCTGCACGAGCTCGGGCTGCCGGTCCCCTATCCGGTGCAGATCGACGGCACCGAGATCCTGATGGAGTGGATCACGTACGACGGCGAGACCGCGCCCCGCCTGGCGCAGACCAGGCCGGAGCCCGAGCTGCTGCAGTCGTACTTCGACCAGGTGTGTGACGCGCTGGCCACGATGGTGCAGGCCGGGGTCGTCCACGGCGACCTCTCGGCGTACAACATCCTCGCCGCGGGTCCGCGCCTGGTGATCATCGACCTGCCTCAGATCGTCGACCTGGTCGGCAACCTGAACGGCATGGACTTCCTGCTCCGCGACTGCACCAACATCTGCGGCTGGTTCCGTGGCCGGGGGCTCGAGGTCGACGAGCACGAGCTGTTCGGCGAGTTGATGGCACACGCGTTCTGAGCTCTCCCGCGCATAGAGTCGACGCGTGCGCAAGATCCGCGGCCGGTCGATCCGGGTCGGCTCGATGGACGACGCGCCGCGCCTCGACACTCTCCACATCGACGGGGAGGACGTCCCCGTCGGTGCCTATCGCACGGCGCTCTACACCGCCGACGAGCTGTACGACGCCCCTGCCTATGCGGACTCGCTCGACGCCCGCACCTACGCGTGGTCGATGCGTCCTCCGACGCCGGCCGACTCGTTGGCACAGGCGCTGCACGACCACGCCATCGACCAGGCACTGACCGGGTGGCTCGCGGGGCGGCACCTCATCGGCGTGATGGGCGGCCACGACCTGCTGCGCGGCGAGCCGGCGTACGCCGACGCGGCCCGGCTGGGAGCGCTCCTCGGTGCCTCACGCACCGTCGCGACGGGTGGTGGCCCCGGAGCCATGGAGGCCGCGAACCTGGGTGGTCGGCTCGCTCACGCGGGTGCCGACGCGCTCGACGAGGCGCTGGGTCGGCTCGCCGCGGCGCCGACGTTCCTGCCGTCGGTCGATGCCTGGCTGTCCACCGCCCTACCGGTCACCGCCCTGGGCGACTCCCCCACGCTCGGCATCCCCACCTGGTTCTACGGACAGGAGCCCTCGAACGTGTTCGCGACGGTCATCGCGAAGTACTTCCGCAACGCCACCCGTGAGGCGATCCTGCTCCAGGTCTGCGACGCGGGGATCGTCTTCCTGCCCGGCGCGGCCGGCACGGTCCAGGAGATCTTCCAGGACGCGTGCGAGAACTACTACGCCGCCGAGTCCTCGGTCGCGCCGATGGTGCTGGTGGGCCGTCACTACTGGACCTCCGACTATCCCGCGTGGCCGCTGCTCCAGGCTCTGGCTCGGGGACGGGCGATGGAGTCGCACGTCCACCTGGTCGACACGGTCGAGGAGGCGGCCGCCATGGTCGCTGCCGGGCCATGGTTGTAGGGGTTTCCTGGCGGTTGTGGGGGGTTGCAGACCCCCACAAGCGCCAACTCCCCCGCCTGAGCGGGCGAAGCGACAGCCCACGCCATCGGGTCAGACCTCGATCGCCGCGAGCTGGCCGCAGGCCCCGTCGATCTCGCGGCCCCGGGTGTCGCGGACCGTGGTCGGGATGCCGCGCGCCTCGAGCCGGCGTACGAACTCGCGTTCGTCGGCCGGATCGGAGGCGGTCCACTTCGAGCCGGGGGTGGGGTTGAGCGGGATCAGGTTGACGTGCACCCAGCCCCAGTCGCCGCGCGCCAGAAGTACGTCGGCCAGGAGGTCGGCGCGCCAGCCCTGGTCGTTGATGCCGCGCATCATGGCATACTCGATCGAGACGCGGCGCTTGGTGACGCGCGCGTAGTTCCAGGCGGCATCGACGGTCTCGGCGACGGAGTAGCGCGTGTTGATCGGGACCAGCTCGTTGCGCAGCTCGTCGTCGGGAGCGTGCAGGGACAACGCCAGCGTCACCGGGATGCCCTCGCCGGTCAGCTGGTTCATCCGGGGCACGAGCCCGACGGTCGAGACGGTGACGCCCCGCGCGCTCATGCCCAGCCCACCCGGGGCTGGGTCGGTGAGCCGTCGTACGGCGCCGATCACGGCCTTGTAGTTGGCCAGCGGCTCGCCCATGCCCATGAACACCACGTTGGAGACGCGGCCGGGGCCACCGGGCACCTCGTCGCGGGCGAGCGAGCGTGCGCCGGCCACCACCTGCTCGACGATCTCGGCGGTCGACATGTTGCGCTGCAGCCCGCCCTGGCCGGTGGCACAGAACGGGCACGCCATCCCGCAGCCGGCCTGCGAGGAGACGCACAACGTCACCCGATCCGGGTAGCGCATCAGCACCGACTCGACCAGCGCGCCGTCGAACAGCCGCCACAGGGTCTTCCGGGTGGTGCCGCGGTCGGCCTCGAGCGTGCGCAGCGGCGTCATCAGCGGCGGCAGCAGGGCGGCGACGAGCTCGTCGCGCTGCCCGGCGGGCAGGTCGGTCATCTCCGACGGGTCGTCGACCAGTCGCGAGAAGTAGTGGGTCGAGAGCTGCTTGCCGCGGTACGCCGGCAGCCCGAGCTCGGTCGCCAGCGCCGTGCGCTCGTCCAGCGTCAGGTCAGCCAGGTGCCGCGGCGGCTTGGCCCGACCGCGGGGCTCGGACATCACCAGGGGAAGCTGCTTGGGGGACTCGGTCATGGCCCGCCCAGTGTCCCATCCGTGGGCGGGCCGCCACGAATCTCAGTAGCCGCCACCGTGGACGCTCGGCGAGCTCCCGCCGGCAGCCTTGACCGGCTGACCGGACGGCGACACGGCGTACCAGACGCCACCGAAGTTCGCGATGCCCTCGCCGGTGACGTCGCCGGGCTTCTGGTCCTGGATGAACGTGTAGACCGGCCAGCCGCCCACGGTGGCGATCTTCGAGCCGCCGGTGGTCGTGGTGCTGGCGACCTTCGCGGTCACCGTGGAGGCAGCCGAGCCGGGCCCGACGGGCGGCCAGTACTGCAGGCAGGACGCCGAGCACGTCGAGTGCCCGCTGCTGTCGGCGGTGAGCATGTAGACGGTCTTGCCGGACGAGTCGACGAGCACCTTGCCCAGCGACGTGGAGGCGACGTGCAAGCCGCTCGCAGCCCCCGATGGTGAGCTCGGCGTGGTGCCGCCGGAAGGGGGCGAGGCGGTCGTGGAGCTGCTGCTGCCGCAGGCGCTCACCAGGAAGAGCGGAGCAGCGGCGATGGCCATCAGGACAGGGGTTTTCATGGTTCTTCTCCTCGTTTCGGTACGAAGGGAAGTACGGCCCCGGGCGGCGCGTCGTTCAGGTCCCGGCTGTGAAGGCCCTGAGAAAAACGTTGCTGGAAGTGCTGCGCTACTTGTCGAGGCTGACCAGGAGCCAGAGCACCAGCGCGGTGGTCGCGCCCACCACCAGCACCGTGGCGATCATGCCCAGAAGCATCATCTGGGCGAAGCGGCGCGTCTTGCGCGGGACCAGGAGCGCGATCGGCACGACGAGGGCGATCAGCACGAGCGGGAACACCTTCTCCGCGGTCTTCTCGCGCACGAACGCGTTCAGCAGCGTCCCGTAGATGCCCGGCACGAGGATCACGAACCCGATGCCGGTGAAGAAGCCCATCAGCCCGGCAAAGGTGGGGTGCGAGCGGTGCCACCAGCTGGGCTCGGACTCCACCGGGGCGGAGCTCGCGTCGTCGGCGGCGCTGGCCCCGGTCTCACTCATGCGCCCAGCATGTCACCCCGACCCCGAGGGTCCCCGCATTGAATGACGTCCGGCATGACCAGCGTCGCCCACGCATCCAGGTCCGGTGGTGACCCGGTCAGGGCGGACACCACGCAGGTCCAGGCCGTGCCGTGCCCGACCAGGACGAGGTCGCCGTCACCCGGCCTGTTCACGATCTCCGCCACCGCACGCACCACGCGCCGGCGGGTCTCCGCCAACGGCACCCACCCGTCGTACGCCGGGAGGTCGGGCTCGGCGAACGCACGGCGCACGACCGCGCCGAAGTCGTCGATCCACACGGTCGTGTCCCGCTCGTGCTCGCGCAGGTCGCCGACCACCTCGATCGGCTCCTCGGTGAGCAGCCGCGCGGTCATGAAGGCCCTGGGCTCGGGTGAGGAGAACCAGCGTGCATCCGACGGAAGGCGGCGGCGCAGGGCGCGCACGTCGTCGTCGTAGGCCGGGTCGAGGTTCCACTCGTGCGCCGGCCGGGACCGGTCGACCTTCGGCCGTCCGTGGCGTACGAGGTAGAGGTCCACGACGGGCGCAGCCGGCTAGAAGACCAGGTAGTGGAGCAACAGCCAGATCGGGGCGATCGTGGCGAGCAGGGAGTCGAGGCGGTCCATCAGGCCGCCGTGCCCGGGGATCACCTGACTCATGTCCTTGATCCCGAGGTCGCGCTTGATCACCGACTCGCACAGGTCTCCGAGCGTCGCCATCACCACCGCGATCAGGCCCAGGCAGACGCCGATCCACCAGTCGGCGTCGAGCACCCAGACGATCATCGCGACCCCGACGGCGACGCAGAAGACCACGGACCCGGCGAAGCCCTCCCACGACTTCTTCGGGGAGATCACCGGTGCCATCTGGTGGCGCCCGAACAGCACACCGGCGACGTAGCCGCCGATGTCGGAGGCCGCGGTCACGGCGATGAACGTGAAGATCCCCTTGACCCCGGCGTCGATCCGGTCGAAGCCGGTGGCGCCGCCCTCACGCAGCAGGAGCGCGACGAAGGAGCCGAGGAACGGCACGTAGACGAGGCAGAACACCGACGCAGTGGCGTTCTGGACGTAGCCGGCGACACCGCGGTGCAGCAGCCACAGCATGGTGACCAGGGCGGTGACGGCCGTGGCGGTGACCAGGGCCGGTGCCCCGTAGAAGTAGGCGACCACGACCATGATCACGCCGCCGGACATCAGCGGCTGCTCCGGCAGGTCGATGTCCTTGGCCGCGAAGCCGCGGTGGAGCTCCCAGATCGCGACCAGCACGGCGGTGGCGACGATCACCATGAACAAGGTCTTCCAGACCACCAGCGACACGATGACCAGCGCGATCAGGACGACGGCGCTGGCGATGGCAGCGGGCAGGTTGCGGCCGGCGCGCCCATGGTCGGTGGCGGGCGCGGGTGTGGACGTGGTCATGGTGGGCCGGTCGGTCGAGGCTCAGACCTCGATCAGCTCGGCCTCCTTGTGCTTGAGCATCTCGTCGATCGTGTCGGTGTGCTTCTTGGTCATCGAGTCGAGCCGCTTCTCGGCGCCGGTGACGTCGTCCTTGCCGACGTCGCCGTCCTTCTCCATCTTCTCCAGCTCCTGCTTGGCGTGGCGGCGCAGGTTGCGGACCGCGACCCGGCCGTCCTCGGCCTTGGCACGGGCGACCTTGATGTACTCCTTGCGGCGCTCCTCGGTCAGCTCGGGGAACACGCAGCGCAGCACCTTGCCGTCGTTCGCGGGGTTGACGCCGAGGTCGGAGTCGCGGATGGCGCGTTCGATGTTGCCGATCGCGCCGATGTCGTACGGCGACACCAGGATGATCCGGGCCTCCTGCGAGGTGAACGACGCCAGGCTCTGGATCGGGGTCGGGGTGCCGTAGTAGTCGACCATGATCTTGGCGAACATGGACGGGTTCGCGCGCCCGGCCCGGATCGCGGAGAACTCCTCGCGGGTCGCCTCGACCGACTTGTCCATCTTGCCGTCGGCCTCGTTGAGGATGTCGTTGATCACGGGTCTTCCCTTCGGTGGTCGAGCGGTCAGTCCGCGGTGACGAGCGTGCCAATCGTCTCACCCTGCACGATCCGCAGGATGTTGCCCGGTACCTCCATGCCGAACACGATCAGCGGCAGCTTGTTCTCCATGCAGAGCGCGAACGCCGTGGCGTCGGCGATCCGGATGCCACCCTGCAGCGCCTCCTGGAACGTCAGGGTGTCGTACTTGGTGGCCGAGGGGTCCTGCTTCGGGTCCGCGCTGTAGACGCCGTCCACGCCCTGCTTGGCCATCAGCACCACCTCGCACTTGGTCTCCAGCGCGCGCTGCGCGGCGACGGTGTCGGTGGAGAAGAACGGCATGCCGGCTCCGGCGCCGAAGATCACGACCCTGCCCTTCTCGAGGTGCCGGATCGCGCGGCGGGGGATGTAGGGCTCCGCGACCTGTCCCATCGTGATGGCGGTCTGGACGCGGGTCTCGATGCCCTCCTTCTCCAGGAAGTCCTGGAGGGCCAGGCAGTTCATGACCGTGCCCAGCATGCCCATGTAGTCGGCCCGGGCCCGGTCCATGCCGCGCTGCTGCATCTGCGCCCCGCGGAAGAAGTTGCCGCCGCCGACCACCACGCACACACCGACGCCCTCACGGGCCACCTCCGCGATCTCGCCGGCGATCCGGTGGACCACGTCGGGGTCGACTCCGACCTTGCCACCGCCGAAGACTTCCCCGGACAGCTTCAGCAGGACACGGTGGTAGGCGGTCACGGGGCGGCTCCTTGATTTCGCTGGTCGAGCTGATTCCGCTGGTCGAGCTTGTCGAGACCACGATCGGTGGTCGATGCCCGGGCCGCACCCTACTTGCTTAGCCGCCGACCTCGAAACGGGCGAAACGCCTCACCGTCGTACCGGACTCGTCCAGGACGGCCTGGACGGTCTTTTTGTTCTCGGTGACCGACGGCTGCTCCAGCAGGACGACGTCCTTGAAGAAGCCGTTCAGCCGGCCCTCGGTGATCTTCGCGATCGCCTGTTCGGGCTTGCCCTCCTCGCGTGAGGTCGCCTCCGCGATCTGGCGCTCGTGCTCCACGACGTCGGCGGGCACCTCGTCACGGGTGAGGTACTGCGGACGCATCGCCGCGACCTGTTTGGCGGCGCCGCGTGCTGCATCGGCGTCACCGTGGTACGCCACGAGGACGCCGATGGCCGGGGGTAGGTCGGCCGCGCGCTTGTGCAGATAGGCGACGACCGGGCCGTCGAAGTGGACGTACTGGCCGAGCTCGATCTTCTCGCCGATGGAGATCGCGAGGCCCTCGACGATCTCACGGACGGTCTGGTCGTCCACTTGGACCGAGTTGAGAGCCTCGACGTCGGCCGGCTTGGCCTCGGACGCGGCGTCGGCGATCTTCTGGGCCGCAGCGATGAAGTCCTCTCCCTTGGCCACGAAGTCGGTCTCGCACTTGAGCTCGACCAGGACCCCTGGTGCGTGGGCAACGAGCCCGGCCGTGGCCGTGCGCTCGGCACCGCGCTTGGCTGCCTTGTCCAAGCCGGTGATGCGCAGGATGTCGGTGGCGGCGGCGAAGTCGCCGTCCGCCTCGACCAGCGCCCTCTTGGCGTCCATCATTCCGGCACCGGTCATGTCCCGGAGCCGCTTGACGTCGGATGCGGAGAAGTCGGGCATCGCGTTCCTGCCTCTCTGAGTTGTCGGGGGTACGCCGGGGCGCGCCGAGCGGCCCGCCGTACAAGGTGGGGCCGATCAGGCCTCCGGGGCGTCGGCCTCGCCGGCCTCGGCGCTGGGTGCCTCCGCGTTGGCGAAGCCGGCGGCCTGCGCAGCCTCGGCGGTGCGGAACCAGACCTCGGCGTTGGTGCGGGCGTACCACGGGCTGCTCGGGGCGTGGAACTTCATGGAGTTCTTGTTGCCCTTGATCTCGAAGCCCTCGGGAGCCGAGCCGTCCTCGAGCGGAGCGGCCGAGTCGGCGCCGAACTCGCCGGTCAAGGCGACGGTCTCGGTGGCCGGAGTGGCCTCGACGACGGTCGCGTCGGCAGGCAGCTCAGTGTCGGTCACGGACTCCTCGGCGGGAGCCTCCACCACGACCTCCTCGACCGGAGCCTCCACCTCTGCCACGTCGGCGTCGGTCGAGCTCGTCGGGACCGCGACCTCCTCGGCCGGAGTCTCGACCTCTGCGGTCTCGGTCGGAGCCTCGGTCGCGGCAGCCTCGACGGCCGGAGTCTCGGTGACTTCCGCAGCGACCTCGGCCGGAGCCACGGGCGCAGCGGTCTCGGCCGGAGCCTCGGTCGCGGTGGCGGTGGCGGTGGCGGCGACGGCAGCCTGCTCGGCGTCGCCGCCCAGCAGCTCACGCTCCCACTCGGCGAGCGGCTCCGCGGCACCCACGGCGGCGTCGGCGGCGTCGCCGGTCTTCACACC
>DAINSL010000060.1:0-15939 GCA_036741335.1 Nocardioides sp.
CGACGTGCAGGCGTTCATCCAGTACTCCCGGCAGTTCACCCAGCCGCTGACCCAGGTGGCATCGATGACCAACCTGCTGCAGTCCGGTGTGGCCAGCGCCGAGCGCGTCTTCGAGCTCCTCGACGCTCCGGAGCAGGAGGCCGACCTGACCGGCTCGGCCGCCGCGCCCGGCGAGCGCCACGGCGAGGTGCGCTTCGAGCACGTGTCCTTCTCGTACGACGTCACACGGCCGCTGATCGAGGACCTGTCCCTGGTCGCCGCTCCCGGGCAGACGGTCGCCATCGTCGGCCCGACCGGCGCCGGCAAGACCACGCTGGTCAACCTCGTGATGCGTTTCTACGACGTCACCGCGGGCCGGATCACGCTCGACGCGGTCGACATCGCCTCGATGCCGCGGTCCGCTCTGCGTGAGCAGATCGGGATGGTGCTCCAGGACACCTGGCTGTTCGAGGGCACGATCCGCGACAACATCGCCTACGGCCGGCCGGATGCCACCGAGGACGAGATCCTCGAGGCCGCCCGCGCGACGTACGTCGACCGCTTCGTGCACTCGCTCCCCGACGGCTACGACACCCACATCGACGAGGAGGGTAGCAACCTGTCGGCCGGTGAGCGCCAGCTCGTCACGATCGCCCGGGCATTCCTGTCCGACCCGGAGCTGCTGATCCTGGACGAGGCGACGTCGTCGGTCGACACCCGTACCGAGCTGCTGCTGCAGCACGCGATGGCGGCGCTGCGCACTGACCGCACATCGTTCGTGATCGCGCACCGCCTCTCCACGATCCGCGACGCCGACCTGATCCTGGTCATGGAGGACGGCGCGATCGTCGAGCAGGGCAACCACGACTCGCTGCTCGCGGCCGAGGGTGCCTACGCCCGGCTCTACAACGCGCAGTTCGTGGCGCCGGAGGAGAGCGCCGTGGCCTGAGGCCGGGAGGCCCTCAGCAGGGGCCCTCCTCGACCGAGGTGCACGTGTTGTGCCCCCCGCCCGCGTTGGCGAAGTCGGTACCCGGCCCGCCCCTGACCACGTCGTCGGCCTGACGCTTGCTGACGGGGTCGTCCACGCTGACCAGCGTGTCGTCGCCGCCGGCGAGGCTCGCGTGCACGGTCATTCCGTGCACCCACACCTCGTCGTCGTTCGCGGTGCCGTCAAAGGTCAGCAGGTCCTTGACGGTGCCGGAGAAGTCGTAGGTCTCCAGGCCGGTGGCCACGGCGTGCTTGCCGCCACCGAAGTCGAACCTCCCGTTCGCGGCGTGGTAGGTCACGCGGCCGGAGCTGGGTTTCAGCGCCATGATCAGGTAGTCCCAGCCGCCTCCACCGCGAAGCGTCGTCCGGCTGGCGACCCGCACCTGACCTTGGTCGGACCCGGGCCCGCCAAAGATGTGCACGGCGACGGCGGAGTGAGACGTGATGCCGTCGTCCCCGGGGCCTGCGTGGACCGTGACGTGGCCCCCTCCCGCAATGAGTGCGTCGTTGCCCGGACCCAGGTCCACGGTGGAGTGCCCGGTGGACGGCCCCAGCACGTGCACCGTGTCCGTTCCGTCACCGGTGCTGACGCGGTCGTGCCCGCGGCCCGGGTCGATCACGTCGTCGACGGGGCGTCCGGTGATCCGGTCGCTGTGGCCGCTGCCCACCAAGCGCAGGGGGTTGTCGCCGACCACGAGCCGGTCGTGGCCCTCGCCGGTTGCGGTGCCCGCCGACAGATCGACCGTCACCCCCTGGGCCGCGCCCTGGTAGGTGATCAGGTCGGGCGTGCGGTCGGCGTCGGTCGGACCGGGGTCGAAGCCGGGATCGAGCAGGTCGTTGCCGGGACCACCGGCGAGGGTGTCGCCGACCACGAAGACCCCGTCGTTGGAGAACACCCGGTCGGTCTCGCCGTACAGGTGGTCGTCGCCCTTCCCGCCACTGAGGTGGTCGGCGCCTGCTCCGCCACAGACGAGGTCGGCACCGCCGCCTGCGGAGATGGTGTCGTTGCCGCCGAGGCCGACGATCACGTCTCGGTGCGCTGTGCCCATGATGTGATCGCTGCCCGATGTCCCGACGATGGTGGCCGCGTGCCCGTGGCACAGGGGGGCGGCCGCAGAAGCGGAGCCGGTGGTGGCGAGCCCGGCCGCGGCCAGCAGCAGCGCGGCCGGGATCGTGGTACGGCGGGTCAGCACGGTCCCTCCTCGACGTGGACGCAGGTGTCCTTGCCCTTTCGTCCCTTGACGAAGTCGATGCCCGGGCCGCCGTCGACGTAGTCCTTGCCGCTGCTGCCGACCACCCGGTCGTCGCCGCCGCGCAGGTACGCCGTGATTGCGGGCAGCTCGTCGAGGCTGCGGCGGAGGTGCACGGTCTCGGCGGCCGAGGTCCCGCGATAGATGAGCTGGCCGCTGGTCCAGCGGTAGCGCTCGATGGACGTGACCGGGTTGTGATGGGGGCCCCAGACCATCGTGCCGGCCTGCTCGTCGAGGGTGGCCACCAGGTCGTCGCCGACGCCGAGGGTCACGGAGTCGACCCCGGTGCCACCATCGAGGCTCCACGAGGGCTTGGCATTGCCGGGGCCGCCGATGCCGAACCCGTAGCTGCCGAGGTTGTCGTCGCCGGCGCCCCCGGTAACGGAGTCGTGTCCGTCGCCGAAGATCGTGTCATTGCCGTTGCCGGCGTCGACGGTGTCGGCCTCGTTGTCGGCGCCTACGTCGATCAGGTCGTCGCCACCCGCGGCCTGCACCATGTCGGCGCCCGTACCTCCGTAGAACTCCTCGGCGGCGTCGCTGCCGACCAGGGTGTCGCCGAACGTGCTGCCGTCGATCTGAAGCCCGGGCTCGGGGGCGATCGTGTCGGAGCCGTCACCGGTCGCCGTCCCAGCGAC
The DNA here is from genome assembly GCA_036741335.1 of Nocardioides sp. Classification (GTDB taxonomy): domain Bacteria; phylum Actinomycetota; class Actinomycetes; order Propionibacteriales; family Nocardioidaceae; genus Nocardioides. The sequence continues at coordinate 2,852 of DAINSL010000060.1, forward strand.
GAGGTCGACCTGGACGCCTTGGGGCGAGTCGCCGAAGGAGATCGAGTCGAAGCTGACCGCGTGGTCCGCTCCGGGATCGAAGCCAGCGTCCATGGTGTCGTCGCCTGGTCCGCCGCTCAGGTTGTCGCCCTGCGCAGAGCCGTCCAGACCGCCGTAGAGCTGGTCGTCGCCGGGTCCGCCGAAGAGGAGGTCGGCCCCGGCGCCGGTGTCGATCAGGTCGTTGCCGTCCTCGCCGAACACGATGTCGCCGCCGTCGCCGGTGCAGATCGTGTCGTTGCCGGCGCCGGCGAACACGCGCCAGAACTGCGGGCCGGGCAGCACGATCACGTCGTCGCCGGATGTGCCGGTGACGGTGTTCCCGCCCGGCTGGTCGGGCCCGGTGATCGTCGCGGCCTGGCCGTGGCACGTGGGCGGTGGGTCCGCTGCCGTCGCGGGCGCTGCCAGCGCCAGAGTGGTCAGCAGCAACACCGCACCCGTCACGTGGGGTCGATGCCCGGCCATCGTGTCCTCTCCGGTTTCGTGTGCGTAAGCCGAGCCCGATCCTGCCTCATGGGCTCTCGTGGGGTCAGATGCGCAAGACCCACGATCGGTTCGGTGGAATCGCATGCCGATTTGGCTGAGCTCGCCTGGCCGGCCGGGTCCGCGCCGGTTCTGGAACAGGGTGACGCGCTTCCGGGGTGCCCGTGAGAACGGATGTGGAACAGGCCGTTCCAGATCCGTTCTCCCGGCGGGTCGGGGAACGGTGACGGGGTGTTCCACAACGCTGGGCCGAGCAATGGGTCGGCAATCCCCTTGAGACGGCTTGGCTCCACGGGATACCGTCGTCGTACACGGGAAAGGAGGTGGTCCAGAGTTGAATACTTTTAGGACGCGTGAGGTGGCTGCGGTCTAGCAGCAACCGGCCAGCCCGAAGTGTTGCTGGCAATCCAAACGCAGACACCCAGCCCGTAGGTGATCGTGGTCAAACGTCCGACCGCGAGGGGCCCGGAGCGATCCGTGGCCACACCTGCGGGTTGTCTGCATTTCGGTGTCGACCGGTCGTCGGCCCGGCGGATGGGTGGCCGATGGAATAAAGTTGTCCCCGACAACTTTGGTGGGACGTGAGGAACCCAATGGACGCTGAGAAGGTGCCGGCCGATGTCGCGCGCTGACGAGCTGGGACGGCTCGAGCAGGAGCTCGGCGTCCTGATCCGGCGGGTGAAGCGCGTGATCGGGGAGCGCGCCCGCGCCGTGCACGACGACCTCCAGCCCGCGTCGTACCTCATGCTGAGCTATCTCGTGACGTCCGGCCCGCAGCGCTCTTCGGTGCTGTCGGATCGGTTCGGGGTCGACAAGGGAGCCATCAGCCGGCAGGTCCAGCACCTCGTCGACCTCGGGCTCCTGGACCGCGAGCGCGACCCCGTCGACGGCCGCGCGGTGCTGGTCTCGGCCAGCGCCGACGCCGTACGCCGGATGGAGGCGATCGCCCGTGACCGACGGCGGTGGCTCGACGAGCGGCTCGGTGAGTGGTCCGAGGACGACCTGCGCGACTTCGTCACCGGGTTGTCTCGCTACAACGCGGCCCTCGACTGAGGTACTAGGCGAGCCACACCGCGGTGTCGGGCGGCAGCAGGCCGCCCTCGAGCGGACCGCTCCCGACCACGACGTCTCCCGGCGGCAGTCGCGCCGGCCCGGTGCCGCAGTTGCAGGCGACGGTGAGTGGACCGCGCCGGAACTCCAGCACCGTCGCCCGGCCGGTCACCAGCTCGACCGCGTCGCCCGCGTCCGCGAAGCGACGCCTGCACCGCAGGGTCTCGCGGTAGAACGTCCACGTCGAGTCCGGGTCCTTGCGCTGCGCCGCGACGCTGAGCGACCCCCAGTCGTCGGGCTGGGGAAGCCACGGCTGGACGCCCGCCCCGCTGAAGCCGTACGGCGCGCGCGAGCCGCGCCACGGGATCGGCACCCGGCAGCCGTCGCGGCCGATCTGACCGGTACGGAACCACAGCGGGTCCCGCCGGAACTCCGGGGGTACGTCGACCTCCTCGAGACCGAGCTCCTCGCCCTGGTAGAGGTACGACGAACCCGGCAGCGCCAGCATTGTCAGGGTCGCGGCCCGCGCACGGGCCCGCCCGACCGCGCCTCCGCCGTACCGCGTCGGATGCCGGATGACGTCGTGATTGGAGAGCACCCAGGTCGGGGCCGCGCCCACCGGCGCGACGGCGTCGAGGGTCCCGCGGATCACCTCGGCGAAAGCCGCCGCCGACCAGGGTGCGAGCAGCCAGGCGAAGTTGAACGCCTGGTGCAGCTCGTCCGGCCGCACGTAGCGGGCCATCGCCTCGGGGGTCTGGGCCCAGGCCTCCGCGACCGCCATCCGGTCGCCGTCGTACGCCGCGAGGATCGCGTGCCAGTCGCGGTAGACGCCGTGCACCTCCGGCTGGTCCCACATCGGCTCGTCGCGCACGGTCCGCTCGACCATCGTCCGGGGTGAGCCGGCCGCCTCCGTGGTCGCGGGGTCGTGTCCGACGGGTTCGCGTTGGTCGCGCAGGCTCTTCACCTTGAACAGCCCGTGCGCCACGTCGACCCGGAAGCCGTCGACGCCGCGGTCCAGCCAGAAGCGCAGCACGTCCTCGAACATCGCCGGCACCTCGGGGTTGCGCCAGTCGAGGTCGGGCTGGGAGGTGTCGAACAGGTGGAGGTACCACTCCTCATCCGGCACGCGGGTCCAGGCCGGTCCGCCGAACACCGACTCCCAGTTGTTGGGCGGGTGGGCGCCGCCGCGGCCCTTGCCGGGCCGGAACAGGTAGCGCGCCCGCTCACGGCTGCCCAGAGGTGTGGCGAGCGCCTCGCGGAACCAGGCGTGCTCGGACGACGTGTGGTTGGGGACCAGGTCGATGATCACCTTCAGCCCGTGGGCGTGCGCCTTCTCGAGCAGTGCCGCGGCATCCCGGAGCGAGCCGAACCGCCGGTCGACGTCGACGTAGTCCGAGACGTCGTACCCGGCGTCGTGCTGCGGGGAGGGGTAGAACGGCGTGATCCAGACCGCGTCGACCCCGAGGTCGCGCAGGTAGGGGAGCCGCGAGGTGATCCCGGCGAGGTCGCCCAGACCGTCGCCGTCCGAGTCGGCGAAGCTGCGGACGTAGACCTGGTAGAACACGGCGTTCTTCCACCAGGGCACGGTCGTGGTCTGGCTCACGAGAAGTCCGCCGGGTCCACCGCGATCCACAGGTGCTCGGCGGTGCCGACCACGCGCCCGTCGGCGTCGTACAGCGTGGACGAGGTCCAGGCCTTGCGCCCGTCGCGCCGGCCGCCGGCCCCGACCACCACGTGCTCCTCACCGATGACCGGCAGCGAGTCGAGGCGGGCCGACATCCGGGCCAGGACCATCAGCCGCTCCTCGAGGTCGCCGGCCCAGCCGCCGATGCAGTCCAGCGCGGCCCAGGTGACGGGGAGACTCGCGCGCGGGTGCTCGTCGGAGTAGGCGTGGAAGTCCTCGGCCACCGACGGGTGCGGGGTCCAGGTCGCCGCCACCCGGGCGGCACCCTCGTGGTCGGACACCCGGCCGGGGAAGATCCGCAGCCCGTCGCCCTCGGCGCGGTCGGTGCCGCAGGAGAAGCAGGTCGGGAACGGATGGCTCGCCAGTCCGGCGTACGACGCACTCGCGGCGCGCGCCTCTTCGGGGTGCACCGGCTCGACGTCGACCAGGTCCTCGTGGGTGCACCGCGCCGCCAGCACGACCTGCCCGTCGTGGGTCGCCACCACGCCACGCTCGGCCGGCGTGATCGGCATCGGCGTCTCCAGTGGCGGCGGCCGGCGCAGCGACACCTCGATGGTCGGCCACGGCCGGGAGTGGTCCTCGGGGCACTCGCTGCCGGCGTACGCCGAGAGGGCGCCCGCGGACCAGCCGCCGTTGCCCGATGTCGGCGGGCCACAGAAGCGGGACGGCACGAGCAGGTCGTTCATCGGGCTCCTCGGGGGCGGTGCGGGACCGGCACCACTCTGCCAGCCCTTCACGGATGGGACACAATGACCCAGTGAGGACCCAGTGACGACCCAGTGAGCGACCTGATCGACACCACTGAGATGTACCTCCGGACCATCTACGAGCTGGTCGAGGAGGGCATCGTGCCGCTGCGCGCCAGGATCGCGGAGCGGCTCCACCAGTCCGGTCCGACGGTGTCGCAGACGGTCGCCAGGATGGAGCGCGACGGGCTGGTCACGGTCGAGGGCGACCGCCATCTCGAGCTCACCGGCGAGGGCATGCGCCTGGCCACGCGGGTGATGCGCAAGCACCGGCTCGCCGAGCGGCTGCTCACCGACGTGATCGGGCTCGACTGGGAGCTGGTCCACGCCGAGGCCTGCCGCTGGGAGCACGTGATGTCGGAGACCGTCGAGCGGCGCCTGGTCGAGCTGCTCGGCCACCCCACGGAGTCGCCGTACGGCAACCCGATCCCGGGGCTGGACGAGCTCGGCGAGACCAGTGCGGAGGAGTTCGTCGAGGGGCTCGAGCTGCTGGTGGACCTGGCCGGTGAGGTGCAGTCGAACGTGCGGGTCCGCCGGATCTCCGAGGAGCTGCAGAAGGACGAGCCGCTGATGGGCACCCTGCGCCGGATCGGCGCCGTGCCCGACAAGGTGGTCGGCGTCAGCGCCACCGACGCCGGCGTCCTGGTCGGATCCGGGGGCGAGGCGGCCGAGCTCGACCTCGAGGCGGCGAGCCACATCTTCGTCAGCCGCGTCTGACCGGGGTCATCCGGCGCGGGCGTTCGCGAGCGTGGTGAGGAACTCACTGCACCCGGCGTCGAGCTTGACCGTCGCGAGGTCATCGCCGCGGGTCGGTCCGCGGTTGACGATGACGACGGGTACGCCGGCGCGCGCGGCCCGGCGTACGAACCGGAGGCCGCTCATCACCGCGAGCGACGAGCCGGCGACCAGCAGCGCGTCGTCGGGGGTCAGCGCATCGACCGCGTCGTAGCAGCGCTGTACGCGGGCGGGCGGGACGTTCTCACCGAAGAACACGACGTCCGGCTTGAGGACGCCGCCGCAGGCGTCACAGTCGGGCACCACGAAGTCGTCGGTCGCGTCCAGGTCCACGTCGCCGTCCGGGCGGGTGGCCACATCGGCATGGCGGTCGGCGAACCCGGGGTTGGCCTCCGACAGACGTCGCTCCAGCCACGCGCGGCTCGTCGTACCGCGGCAGGACAGGCACACGACGTCGGTGATCCGCCCGTGCAGGGCGACCAGGCTCCGTGAGCCGGCGGCCTCGTGCAGGCCGTCGACGTTCTGGGTGATCAGCAGGTCGGGGTCGAGCCGGACCAGTGCGTGGTGCCCGTGGTTGGGGTCGGCGCGGCGCATCCGGCCGAAGCCCAGGTGGCTGCGGGCCCAGTAGCGCTGGCGGGCGGGCAACCCGCTGACGAACTCCTGGTAGGTCATCGGCTGCCGCGTGGTCGACCCAGGTCCGCGGTAGTCGGGGATGCCGGAGTCGGTGGACAGCCCGGCTCCGGTGAGGACGACCAGGCGGCCCTGCGCGAGCCGGTGCAGGACCGTGGTCTCGAAGGGCTCGACCGACCGAAGGCACTCGACCGGGGACAGGACCTGGCTCAACTGGCGTACCTGGTGCGGGCGCGGGCCCGCGCCTTCTCCGCCTCGACGTCGCGGTTCTTCGGCGGTGCGGCCGTGACCCAGTCGTCGAGGAGGTGCGCGGTGATGTGGGCGATCTCGTGGACGGCGCGGTCGAACGCCTCTTGGTTCGCCGCCGACGGCTTCGCCGAGCCGCTCACCTTGCGCACGAACTGCAGGGCCGCCGCGGAGACCTCCGACGAGGTCGCTGGGGGCTCGAAGTTGTTCAACGGACGGATGTTGCGGCACATGGGTCGAGCCTACGCCGAGCTCACACTGGGCTCACACCGCCAGGAACCGCACCGAGGTCGGCGTCACCAGCAGCACCCGGCCGTCATCGAGGGGCACGGTGCGGATGCTGTCGGTGCCCGCCAAGGCGTTGACCGGGATGAGGTGACCGTGCAGTGAGCCGCCGTGGATCCGCAGCACGGAGATCCAGGCGCGGGGGCCGCCGTACCCCTGCGAGACGACGGTGAGCAGGGTATGGGTGTCGGGCAGCCAGGTGACCTGGTGCGGGTCGAGGCCGGCCTGGGCGATGCTGCCCCGGGGGTAGTGGACGGTGCCGATGGCCCGTGGGTGGGTGAGGTCGCCGATGTCGAACAGGGTGGCCTTGGCCCGCTCGACCGGGAGGAACCCGGGCGCGGTGGGCTTTCGCGGTGGCAGCAGCGTGGCGTTCGGCGCGGACGGCGCGAGCGACGGAGCGCGCCTCGGCGGCAGCGGTGGCGCCGTCGACTGGGGCACCGGAGGCATCGGCACCGGCGGGACCTCGACCTGGATCCCGCTCGGCCCGGTCTGGCCGAGGCCGAGGATCAGGTGACGGCCGACCGGGTGGAGGTACGACGACCAGCCCGGGAGGTGCAGGACGCCCACGACTCGTGGGTGAGCCGGGTCGGCGAGATCGAGCACGTAGAACGGGTCGACCTGCTGGAACGTCACCATCACGGCCAGCCCGTCGAACCACCGCATCGTCAGGATCTGCTGGTCCACGCCCAGCCCGTCGAGCCGGCCGACCTCGACCAGCCGCCCGGACTCGGGTCGCAGCAGGACCACCGAGTTGGTGGCGCCACCGCCGGCCGAGCCGATCGCCACCCGCAGCACTCCGTCGTACTCGTCCATCGACCGGGCGTCCGCGATCTGCCCGTCCACGGAGCCCGCGCCCACGTAGCGCGCCGAGGTGCCGGACAGGTCGAACGCATAGAGATCGGTCGCCTGGTCGACCGTCTGCGGCGTGAGCTCGCGGCAGCAGCCCCAGATCATCTGGTCGGGTGACGCGGCGACGTAGAGGTGGTCGGTCGAGACGTAGGCGAGCTGGGAGCCGGTGGCCACCGCGGTCACGTCCGTCGCGTCGGGGGTCGCCGCGTCGAAGCCGACCACACTCATGGTCCCCAACCCGCCGAAGGTGTCCGGCACCGCGACGCTCGAGCAGGGCACCGCTTGCTGAGCCTCTCCCTCGCCGACGGTCACGGTGGGCAGCCAGTCGGTGATCGTCGAGCGGCGTACGACGGCCTGGTTGGCTCGCAGGGCCTCCTCGCTGGACCGCCGCGTGTCGGGCGCCACGAACGGCAGCTCCGGCAGCGTGCTCGACAGCACGAGCCTGACGACGTCGCCGGTCTGTCGGGCGGTGATCAGGGTGCCGTCGTACCTCCGGCTGTCGACCTCGGTCGGCCGGGCCGGGTCGGAGACGTCGAAGGTGCGTACCCAGGTCGCCTGCGGAACCTGGCCGTAGTAGGGACCCACCTGGGGAGACCGTGGGTCGGCACCGATCGCGACCACGCGGTCGCCCACGAGCAGCAGCTGGGTGCCGCTCATGCCGAGAAGCGGCGCGGCGCCGAGCTCGTGCGGTCTGCGGCCCGACACGTCGTACGTCGTCACCGTGTCGTCGACGACCCGCACCAGCAGCGTGCCCGAGACCTTCACCGTGTCGGGCTCGTCCACACCGGACTCCTGGACGTTGGTGCCGGTCTGGCTTCCGGTGACGGTGTCCAGTGACTCGTGGCCGGCCGCGCTTCCGGCCACTCGACCGGCGACGGCACCAGCCGGAGGAACCGCCACGCCGTCGTACATGATCGGGCTGTTCCAGCCCCAGGCGGTGACCCGGTCGACGGCGTGGTCGACGTACCACTGGAGCAGGCCGGCGCACGACCGCCCGGATCCGAGATCCTGCCCGGTCAGCCGGAGCGGTGTCGCCTGGCTGCCCGACTGGGTGGAGGCCACCACGAAGCCGGCGACGAACGCGGCCATCACGCCTAGCACGGTGGCCAGGACGGTGGCGGAGCGACGAAGCACACTCTTGGGCACGGTCATGGTTCATCTGACGACCGCGCTGGTCGGCCGGTTCCGCCGAGTGTCACGATGGGTTCCATGACCGACACGTCCCGCGCGGACCGCGAGTTCGACCTCGTCCTGTTCGGCGCGACCGGCTTCACCGGACGGCTGACCGCCGACTACCTCGCCCAGCACGCGCCGCCGGGGCTGCACTGGGCGCTTGCGGGCCGCAATGAGGCGAAGCTCGAGGGCGTCCGCGAGCACCTGGCGTCGACCGACGAGCTGTTGGCGAAGCTGCCCCTGCTCGTCGCGGACGTCACCGACCCGGCGTCGCTGGCCGCGGTCGCCGAGCGCTCCCGGGTGGTGATCACCACGGTCGGCCCGTACCTGCGCTACGGCGAGCCGCTCGTGGCCGCCTGTGCCGCGGCCGGGACGGACTACGTGGACCTGACCGGCGAGCCGGAGTTCGTCGACCGGATGTACGTCGCGCACCATGCCGCCGCGGCGGCGAGCGGCGCCCGGATCGTCCACTCCTGCGGCTTCGACTCGATCCCGCACGACCTCGGCGCCTACTTCACGGTGCAGCAGCTGCCCGAGGGCGTGCCGATCACGCTGCGCGGCGTGGTCCGGGCCAGCGCGATGTTCTCCGGCGGCACGTTCCACTCCGCCATGACCGCCATGTCGCGGGCCAAGCAGATGAAGGCGGCCTCGTCGGCACGCCGCAAGGCCGAGCCTCGTCCCGAGGGCAGGTCGTCACGGGCGGTCTCCGGCAAGCCCCGGCGCGACTCGGTGCTCGGCCGCTGGCTGATGCCGCTGCCGACGATCGACCCGATCGTGGTCGCCCGCAGCGGCGCCGCGCTGCCGTCGTACGGCCCGGACTTCCGCTACTCCCACTACGCCGGCACCAAGACCCTCCGCTACGCCGCGGCCGGGGCGACCGGCGTCGCCGCGATCGGCCTGGCGGCGCAGGTCAAGCCCCTGCGCAACTCGATGCTGGGTCACATCAAGCAGGGCGAGGGCCCGGACGCCGCGCGACGGGCCAAGTCGTGGTTCCGCGTCGACTTCATCGGCGAGGGCGGTGGCCAGACGATCCACACCCGCGTCTCCGGTGGCGACCCGGGCTACGACGAGACCGCCAAGATGCTGGCCGAGTCGGCGCTGTGCCTGGCGTTCGACGACAACCCGCCGACCGCGGGGCAGGTCACTACCGCTCAGGCGATGGGCGACCACCTGATCGAGCGGCTGCAGGCCGCGGGGATCACGTTCGAGGTGCTGTAGCCGCCGGTCAGGGGACCGTGACGGTCACGTGGGTGCGGGCCGAGGTCTGGTGCGCGCCGCCGTGGTAGATCACGGTCAACCGGTGGTGGCCGGACGCGAGCCGCGCCAGCAGGTGGCTACCCAGGCCGTCGACGACGCGGAACTTGCCCAGCCCGCGAGTCCCGAGCAGGACGCGCGCCCTGCCGGCGGGCGAGGCCAGACCGGGGGTGTGCACGTCGAGCCGCAGGAAGACACGTCCCTGACGGATCGTCGTGTGCACCGTGAGCGTCGGTACCGTCCGCGTGGAGCTGGTGGCCGCGGACCGCCGTACCACGGACGTCCAGTTCTTGGCCCTCATCGTCACCACGACGTGCAGGCGGTGGCCGACGTCCGCCGGCCGGACCTGGTAGGACGCGTCCCGCGCGCCGTGGATCGGCTGGTGGCCTCGGTACCACCGGTAGTGCGGGGTCGCGGTCGTCGGGGCGAAGACCGGCACATGGGCGTGGAGCAGTTTGCCGAGCACGGCCCGCCCGGTCACCGTCGGCTTCTCCTCGGTGGCCAGGCCGAGCACCACGCGGTCGGTGCTCGCGGAGTCGATGGCGAGCGGCGTGTAGCCGGCCGCGGTCGCGGTGACCCGCACGTGGATCCGATGGCCGGCGTCGGCGGCGGTGGGGTCGTACGTCGGGTCGGTGGCGCCGGCGATGGGCGTCCGGCCGGCGTACCACTGGTAGGCGAGCCCGCCCGGCGTGATCGACCAGGTTCCGGTCGAGGCGTGCAGCGTGTGTCCCAGCATCGGGACGCCGGTCACCCCGGGTGCCGTGCTGGAACGGATCTCTCCGGGGAGGATGTCGTCGGTGGCGACGCTCGTCACCATGGCGGTCAGGTAACCGGGTCGCATGGCCACGATCACGAAGGTGACCGGCTTGCCGAGGTCCTGCGGACGTGGAGTGAAGGTGCGCGAGGTCGCGCCGAGGACCGGCAGTCCGCCGACGTTCCACTGGTAGTCGAAGGTCGGCTCCGGGGTCCACTCGCCGGCGTTGGCCTTCAGCTCGACACCGACCTGCGGGGTCCCCTTGACGGCGGGCTCGCGGGTGTTGAGGAACGTGCCCGGAGCGACGGCGTTGGTGGCCGCGGAGGTCGCGGTCGCGGTGGTGTAGCCGTCCTGGGTCACCCTCACCTGGAGCGAGATCTGCTTGCGCAGGTCGTCGGCGGTCGGGGAGTACGTCGTGCCGGTGGCGCCGCTGACCGGCTCGCCGTCGGCGAGCCATTGGTAGGTGAGGCTGCCCGCGGGCGACCACTGACCCGGATCGGCGGTCAGGACCTGGTCGACCTGAGGCGTACCCGAGATGGACGGCGCCCTGGTGGCCCGGAACTGTCCGGGCACGACGGCGGCGGTCCTGGCAGAGAGGACCTTCCCGGTCGTGTAGCCGGCGGCGGTCGCGGCGACCCGCACGTTGAGCTTCGCGCCGAGCTGGGCCGCGGTCGGGGTGAAGGTGGAGGCGGTGGCCCCGTCGATCGCGACGCCGTCGGCGTACCAACGGAACTTGTAGACGCCCGCCGGGGACCACGTCCCCGTGGTCGCGCCGAGCTGGACACCGACCTGGGGCGTACCCGAGACGGTGGGAGCTGTCGTGGTCGCGAAGACTCCCGGCGCGACCGACGGCGTGGGCGGCGTGCTGGCCGAGCCGCTGTGGGCGCCGGACTTGGTCGCGGTCACCTTGGCGCGCAGGTGCTTCGCGAGCTGTGCGGCCGTCGGCTTGAACGACTTGGAGGTGGCCCCCGTGATCGGGTTGCCGTTGGCCAGCCACTGGTAGTGGAACGTCAGGTTGCCGGTGCTCCACGAGCCGTTCGTGGTGGTCAGCCTCGTGCCGACCTGGGCCGTGCCGTTGATGGTCGGCGAGGCGGTGTTGCGCACCACGGTGTCGCGGATGTGGATGAAGCCGGACGGCCACAGCGAGCTGCTGGTCGAGATCGTGCGCGTGTCGTAGTAGCCCTCGCGCAGGTAGTTGTACTCCTCGATGGTGATCGAGGAGTCACTGACGGTCTGCACCCAGGCCACGTGTCCGCGCGACGAGCCGGCCGACCCGGCCGCCCACCAGGCGACCGTGCCGCGGGAGGGGTTGTTGTCCACGGGGATGCTGAGCGACTTCGCGGCGTTCTTCCAGTTCGAGGCGTTGCCCCAGTGCGCGCCCTCGAAGTAGTCGTTGAACGCGACGTTGTTCTCGGAGTTGAGCCGCCAGGCCACGAACGACGTGCACTCGCGGTTGTAGAACTGCCAGGGGTCGACCAGGGAGTCCTGCGCGGCGTTCTTGAGCCGGGAGGGGTAGTCGTCGACGCCCGAGGCCGCGCTGACCCGCTCTGGGTGGAGCACCGGGGCGACCGTGGCGAGCACACCGGCGACCAGCAGCACACCGATGCGGCGTGTCAAGGAGACACGCCGAACCGACCGCGGTCTGGTACGCATGTGGCAGACGTTAACTGTCGTGAGCGCGCGGGTCAGAGGCTTCGGTGAACCACAACCTTGTAGTTCGGCGGGGGTCCCTCAGCGCTCGGAGACAGAGGTGAATCTCAGGCACCAGGTGTCGGACTATCGCACGAGTAGCGCTCACGCGCGGGTGGCCCAGGCAGTGCCCCAGGCAGGAGTCGAACCTGCGACCTTTCGCTTAGGAGGCGGCTGCTCTATCCACTGAGCTACTGGGGCGGGACGTGCGCAAATGCCTGCGCAAAACCCGAAGTGGAGTCTAGTGAGACGCCGAGGCGCTGCTTGAGCAGGTCGCGCAACTTGAAGGCTCGTGTCATCTCGCCCAGGTGCCGCGCGTCACGCAGGCGCTGCACACCGCCCAGATGGACGCAGGCGACCAACGAAGGTCGTAGTCGAACGGGCAGAAGTCCTCCGCCAGGTTGTGCGGCCGGCGTACGGCCGGCGGTGCAGACCACTTGTGCCCGTCCGAATACGTGGCGGCTCAGGACGCTGGGGCTGACGGACTCGCTGAAACGCAGCAGCATGGCCGCATGGTCGCGGCCATCCTGGTCGTCCGGGAAGTCAGTTGTCCTCATGAGGCGGTCGGTACAGCTGCTGGACCGCAGCATCGATGTCAGCTCCGCTGTGCTCGACTGGCTCGATGTACAACCGGCCTGCTGCGATCCGGTCATCCCGGATCGTGGCAATGATGACCCCTCGCATGGCGAAGGGTGAACCATCGGTGTGGTGACCGCGCCAGTCGACTTCGCCCCATTCGATCTTGCCGTCGCGGCAAGACGCCAGGAGTTCGGCCCGAAAGTCCGGGACGCCGGCAAATACCGAGGACCAGTTCTCAAGGACCTGGGCCCGTCCCGAGAAGGTGCGGTCGGGATGTGCGGGCTGGTCACTCTGATAGTCGTCGCTGAAGCACGACGCGAAGCGGTCGGCGTCGTGGGAATTCTGTGCTTCTGTGAGGCGTTCGAGGATGCTGCTCATGATGTCGAACCTAGAACGGAACGGCCGGTCCGGACAGAGGGCACCGTTTCACGCGGTGCGTCCTTCCGCCGCCCTTGACGCGATGCCGTGAAATCGCTAAGTCCAGGTCGACCTGGGGGTGCCTGAGTCCCTACTTCGCCTGGCTGAGTTGGACCATGGCGTCATAGAGCTGCTCGTCCGTCATCGGCGGTTCGGGGATCGAATGTGCCCGCTCAGCCCGGTAGGCGTCGAGCATGAGGTAGAGCTGGCGTCGCCAGGCCGTGGGCGCCTTGGCGCTGGTGGCGTCGATGATCCGGCCGTTGGACCAGATGAGGTTGACGATGTCGGCCTGGGTGATGTCGGGGCGCGCATCGCCGGCTTCCTGGGCACGGGTGAGCACGTCCTCGATCTGTTGGCACATCACGTCGTGGATGCGCTCAGTCTCGGCGTTACCGGGGAAGCGGCGAGAGAGGAAGTCGTTAAAACCTCGGTCTCCTGCCTGCACGGCGAACAGGTTCTCCAGATAGCAGACGAACCC
>DAINSL010000061.1:0-15850 GCA_036741335.1 Nocardioides sp.
CGTCAGACACGCCCTAGGGGACCTGGCTCGCGGCTTCGCGGTCCAGGAACCAGATCGTCGCGCCCACGCCGCGGACGCCGGCGGCCGGGATCTCGTGGACGTCGGGCGTCGTAGCGGCCAGCGCGCGGCCGACCGCCTCGGCCTTGTCCGTGCCGCTGACCACGAACCACACCTCGTCGGCGCGGTTGAGCGCCGGGAAGGTCAGGCTCACCCGCTCGGGCGGGGGCTTGGGGGAGTCGGTCACTGGCACCGCGATGCGGTCGTCGACGTCGAGCTGCGGGTAGCCGGGAAACAGCGATGCGATGTGGCCGTCCGGTCCGACGCCGAGCATCAGCAGATGGAACTTGCCCGTGCCGACGGAGCGGATGGCGTCCGCGTACGCCGTCGCAGCGGCGTCGACCGAATCGGCATCGGCGGTCGAGGGGATCTCGTGGATGCGCGCCGGATCCGCGCCGACGGCGTCCAGGAAGGCGGACCTGGCCTGGCCTGCGTTGCGGTCCGGAGAGTCCGGTGACACGAATCGCTCGTCACCCCAGAAGAAGTCGACCCGCGACCAGTCCACCTCGCTCTCGGGGGCCAGCCGGGCGATCTCGCGGTGGATGGCGTCGGCGATGGTGCCGCCGGTGAGCCCGACCCGCGGGATCTCACCGGCCGTCTGGCAGTTGGCCAGCAGACTGACGAAGGCGCCGGCAACCGTGGTGGCGAGCTCCTCCGGTGAGCCGTGCACCTCCACCCGAGGCGAGGCGGTGTCGGTCATCGGACGTGCATCCGGGTCAGCTTGCGGGCGGTGGCGGCGTACACGTCATCCTCGTCCAGGCGGCGCAGCTCCTCGGCGAGCAGCTCCGGAAGCTGGCGACGCTTGAGCGCCACCGGCCGGTCGGGGCGGCCCGGGGAGGAGAAGGTCGCCAGCCGTCCGTCGAGACGCGAGATCCGGATCGGCCCCTCCTTGGTCTCCAGGACGGCCTCGGTGATGCCGGGGCCCCGCGAGTTCCTCCGGTCGACCTTGATCTTGAGGCGATCGGTGAGCCAGGCAACGAGCAGCTCCGCGCTGGGGCTGATGCGTTCGGCGGTCACCGATCCACGGCTGATCTTGAGCGGGTGCTGGTCGAGCGCGGCAGCGAGCAGCGCGCGCCACGGGGTGATCCGGGTCCAGGCGAGGTCGGTGTTGCCGGGGGAGTACGACGCGCACTGGGTGTGGATGGCCTTGCCCTTGCCACGCACCGCGGCCGCAGCATCGGTGATCCGGCGCTGGGCCAGCCGCCCCAGGGGATCGGCGGACAGGTCGGCCGGCGGGTCGCTCGGCCACCACATCGCGACGGGGGAGTCGGGCAGCAGCAGGGGCAGCACCACCGACTCGGAGTGCTTGACGACCTCGCCCTTGAGCCGGATCAGTGCGGTCTCACCGGTCCAGCCGTCCCCGGTACCGACCTGGGCGTTGACCTGGCTCGCGCCACGGGCGTCGCCGACAATCACGCCGAGGACCCGCGCGGGGTGCTCGTGCGAGGCCTGCCGGGCGACTCGCATCGCGTCGGGGGCGCCGTCCTCGTCCACGACGATGACCAGGGTCATCACCATCCCCATCGCCGGACTGCCCGCGCGAAGTCGGGCGGCCACGAACTCCGCCGCGATGCCGGCGGAGTTCGTCTCCGTCAATTCGATCATGGTCGCCTCCAGGTACGCCCGTCGCGGGCGAGCATCGCCTCCGCCGAGGCGGGGCCCCAGTTGCCGGCCTCGTAGGCCTCCGGCCTGCCCTTCTTCGCCCAGAAGTCGAGGACCGGGTCGAGGATCTGCCAGGACTGCTCGACCTCGGCGTGCCGCGGGAACAGCGGCGGGTCTCCCAGGAGTACGTCGAGGATGAGGCGCTCGTAGGCCTCGGCACTGGACTCGGTGAAGGAGCCGCCGTACGCGAAGTCCATGTTCACGTCGCGGATCTCCATCGCGGTGCCCGGCACCTTGGAGCCGAAGCGGATCGTCATGCCCTCGTCGGGCTGGATCCGGATCACCAGCGCGTTGTGGGTGAGCTCCTCGGTTGCGGTCTTGTTGAACGGCAGGTGGGGTGCGGGCTTGAAGACCACCGCCACCTCGGTGACCCGGCGACCCAGCCGCTTGCCGGTGCGCAGGTAGAACGGCACACCGGCCCAACGCCGGTTGTCGACGTGGAGCGTGACCGCGGCGTACGACTCGGTGGTGGACGTCTTGGGGACGCCCTCCTCCTCGAGGAAGCCGACGACCTGCTCGCCGCCCTGCCAGCCCGCGGCGTACTGTCCGCGCGCGGTGGTCAGATCGAGCCGGCGCGGCAGGACCACGCTGGTGAGCAGCTTGAGCTTCTCGATGCGCAGGCTCTCGGCGTCGAACGACGTGGGCTCCTCCATCGCCACCAGCGACATCAGCTGCATCAGGTGGTTCTGGATGACGTCGCGGGCCGCACCGATGCCGTCGTAGTAGCCGGCGCGGCCAGCGATGCCGATGTCCTCGGCCATCGTGATCTGGACGTGGTCGACGTAGTTGGAGTTCCAGATCGGCTCGAACATGGCGTTGGCGAAGCGCAACGCCAGGATGTTCTGGACCGTCTCCTTGCCGAGGTAGTGGTCGATCCGGAAGATCGAGCCGGAGGGGAACACGTCGGCCAGTACGGCGTTCAGCTCGCGCGCCGACTCGAGGTCGTGCCCGAACGGCTTCTCGACGACCACCCGGCGCCAGGACCCCGGGGCGGCCTGGGACAGGCCATGCTCCTTGAGCTGGCCGACGACGTCGCCGAAGAAGCCCGGGGGGATCGCCAGGTAGAAGGCGTGGTTGCCGCCGGTGCCTCGGACCTCGTCGAGCTCCTCGATGTTGCGGCGCAGCGTGTTGAACGCGACGTCGTCGTCGAAGTTGCCCGGCACGAAGCGGAAGCCTTCGGCCAGCTGCCTCCACACCTCCTCGCGGAACTCGGTGCGCGAATGCTCCTTGACCGATGCGTGCACCACCTGCGCGAAGTCCTCGTTCGCCCAGTCGCGACGCGCGAACCCGGTCAGGCTAAAGCCGGGTGGGAGCAGGCCGCGGTTGGCGAGGTCGTAGATCGCCGGCATGACCTTCTTGCGGGACAGATCGCCGGTCACGCCGAAGAGCACGAGCCCGCACGGACCCGCGATCCTCGGCAGCCGACGGTCCTCCGGGTCGCGGAGCGGGTTCACCCAGTCGTTCATCGCACCCGCTGCTTTCGGTAGTAGGAGATCAGGGCCTGCGTCGACGGGTCCTGTGTGGCGAAGGCGTCGTCGTCGCCGGAGACGGCGGGTCCGACCTGCTGGGCGAGCTGCTTGCCGAGCTCGACGCCCCACTGGTCGAAGCTGTCGATGCCCCAGATCGCGCCCTGCGTGAACGTGATGTGCTCGTAGAGCGCCACCAGCTGGCCGAGCACGGACGGGCTGAGCGCGGGCGCCATGATCGACGCAGTCGGCCGGTTGCCGGTGAAGACCCTTGCCGAAACGATCGCCTCGGCGGTGCGCTGTCCCGGCTCTTGGGCCCGCACTTCGTCGGCGGTCTTGCCGAACGCCAGCGCCCGGGTCTGCGCGAAGAAGTTGGCCAGGAACAGCTCGTGCACGTCGGTGCTCTGCCCGTCGTGGGCGTCGCGGAGCGGGTATGCCGGGTTGGCCACCGCGATGAAGTCTGCCGGGATCAGCCGGGTGCCCTGGTGGATCAGCTGGTAGAACGCGTGCTGGCCGTTGGTGCCGGGCTCGCCCCAGAACACCTCGCCCGTCTCCGTCGTGACCGGGGCGCCGTCCCAGCGCACGCCCTTGCCGTTGGATTCCATGGTCAGCTGCTGGAGGTACGCCGGGAACCGGTGCAGCAGCTGCGCGTAGGGGAGTACGGCGTGGCTCTGTGCCCCGAGGAAGGTGGAGTACCAGACGTTGAGCAGCCCCATCAGCACCGGCACGTTGGTCGCGAGGTCCGTCGTACGGAAGTGCTCGTCCATCGCGTGGAAGCCGGACAGGAACTCGGCGAATCGCTCCGGCCCGATCGCCACCACCAGCGAGGTGCCGATGGCGGAGTCGAGGGAGTAGCGGCCGCCGACCCAGTCCCAGAAGCCGAACGCGTTGTCGGTGTCGATCCCGAAGGCCTCGACCTTGTCGAGCGCCGTCGAGACGGCGACGAAGTGCTTCTTGACCGCGTCGGCCTGGTCCGAGCCGGCCAGGCCGCCGAGGAGCCAGGCCTTGCAGAGCCGGGCATTGGTGAGGGTCTCCAGCGTGCCGAACGTCTTGCTCGACACGATGAACAGCGTGGTCGCCGGGTCGAGACCCGCGAGTGTGGTGGCGGCGTCGGTCGGGTCGATGTTGGAGATGAACCGGCACTCGAGGCCGTCCTGGCGGTACGGCGCCAACGCTTCGTAGGCCATCACCGGCCCGAGGTCGGAACCGCCGATCCCGATGTTGACGACCGTGCGGATCCGCTCACCGGTGACGCCGGTCCACGCGCCACTGCGCACCTGCTCGGCAAACGAGTAGACCCGCCCGAGCACCTCGTGCACGGCGGCGACGACGTCCTGGCCGTCGACCTCCAGGGTCGCGTCGGCCGGGAGCCGGAGCGCGGAGTGCAGCACCGCGCGGTCCTCGGTGACGTTGATGTGCTCTCCGGCGAACATCGCGTCGCGACGTCGTGTCAGGCCCACCTCGTCGGCGAGGCAGAGCAGGGCCGCGAGCACGTCGCCCTCGAGGAACGACTTCGACAGGTCGACGTGCAGGTCGGCTGCGGTGAACGTCAGCCGCTCGACCCGGCCGGGATCCGCGGCGAACCACGCCCGCAGGTCGGGCTCGAAGCCGTCGGCGAGGGCGGTGAGCCGCGACCAGGCCTCCGTCGTGACCGGGTCCACCGGCGCTTGGGTCACTGGTTCACTCCATGGTTCAGTCACTGGGCTCACTCACTGGGCTCCCTTGGCCCGCTCGAGCTGCTCGGTCACGGTCGCGCCGAGCTGGTCCCAGGCCGTGACGAACTTGTCGACGCCCTCCTTGATCAGCACCGCGATGACGTCGTCGTAGTCGATGCCGGCATCGGCGAGTGCCACCATGTGAGCGGCGGCGTCGTCGTAGAACGGCCGCACCCGGTCGCCCTTGACCTCGCCGTGGTCGGCCACCGCGTCCAGCGTCTTCTCGGGCATCGTGTTCACGGTGTCCTCGACCACGAGGTCGATGACGTACATGGTGTCGTCGTAGTCCGGGTTCTTGACGCCGGTGGAGGCCCACAACGGGCGCTGCCTGCGCGCGCCGTCCGCCTCGAGCGAGACCCAGCGGTCGCCGGTGTAGAACTCCTCGAAGGCCTTGAACGCCAGCCGGGCGTTGGCGACACCCGCTCTACCCTTGAGCGCCTTGAGCGCCGTGTCGGTGCCCGAACCCGAGGCCATCGCGTCCAGACGCTTGTCGATCTCGGTGTCGACCCGGGAGACGAAGAACGACGCCACCGAGTGGATGGTCGCCAGATCGTGGCCGTCCTCGCGGGCCTTCTCCAGGCCGGAGATGTGGGCCTCCATCACGTCGTGGTACTGGTCGAGGCCGAAGATCAGGGTCACGTTGACGCTGATCCCGGCCGCGAGCGTCTCGGTGATCGCCGGGCAGCCCTCGGCGGTGCCGGGGATCTTGATGAAGAGGTTGGGCTCGCCGACGGTCTTCCATAGCTCGGCGGCCTCGGCGACCGTCCCGTCGGCGTCGTGGGCAAGGCCGGGCGCGACCTCGATCGACACCCGGCCGTCGACGGTGTCGGTGGCGTCGTACACCGGCCGCAGCACCGTGCAGGCGTCGCGTACGTCGTCGGTCGTGATGATGCGGACGGCCTGGTCCTTGTCGGCTCCCTGGCCGGCGAGCTCGCGGATCTGCGGGTCGTAGCGCTCACCGTCGGCGAGCGCTGCCTGGAAGATGGAGGGGTTGCTGGTCACTCCCATCACGTGTGAGTTCTTCACGAGATCGGCGAGGTTGCCGGTCTCGAGGCGCTCGCGGGACAGGTCGTCGAGCCAGATCGACACCCCAGCTTCCGAGAGCTGCTGCAAGCGGTCGGTCATGGATTCCCTCCTGCTCCGGATCCGGGTGGGTCCAGTCGGTCTGGCCGGGCGTCTAGTTGGTGGCGCTCCGGATGCTGTCGTGGGCGGCGGCGGCGACGGCCTCCGCGGTGATGCCGAACTCCTGGTAGATCCGTGCGTAGTCCGCCGAGGCACCGAAGTGCTCCAGGGACACGATGCGGCCGTGGTCACCGACGATCTCTCGCCAGCCCTGGGCCACTCCGGCCTCGACCGAGACCCGGGCCTGCACGGTCGGCGGGATGACCGTCTCCTGGTACGAAGCCTCCTGGGCGTCGAACCATTCCCGGCACGGCATCGAGACCACGCGTGCCCGGACGCCGTCGGCCGCGAGCAGCTCGCGCGCCCGGACCGCCAGCTGGAGCTCCGAGCCGGTGCCGACCAGCACCACGTCCGGCAGCCCGCCTGGGAGATCGGGAGGGGTGTCGAGGAGCACGTAGCCGCCCCGGTGCACGTTGCTGGCGGCGCCCCAGGTCTGTCCAGCGCCGTCCTCGCCGCGGGGGTAGGTCGGCACGTTCTGGCGGGTGAGGATCAGCCCGGCGGGCCGGTCGGTGTGCTCGAGGATCGCCTGCCAGCAGGCGGCGGTCTCGTTGGCATCGCCCGGGCGTACGACGTCCAGCCCGGGCATCGCGCGGAGCGCGGCGAGGTGCTCGACCGGCTGGTGGGTAGGTCCGTCCTCGCCCAGGCCGATCGAGTCGTGCGTCCACACGTAGGTCACCGGGATGCCCATCTGGGCCGCGAGCCGGACCGAGCCACGCATGTAGTCGGAGAAGGTGAGGAACGTGCCGCCGAAGACGCGGGTGCCACCGTGGACGGCGATGCCGTTCATGATCGCGCCCATGCCGTGCTCACGGATGCCGAAGTGGAGCACGCGGCCCGCGAGGGGGTCTGCCTTCCACATCTTGGTGGCGCGGTCGCCAGGGAGGAACGACGGGGCGCCCTCGATGGTCGTGTTGTTGGAGCCGGCCAGGTCGGCAGAGCCGCCCCAGAGCTCGGGCAGGGTCTCGGCGATCGCGTTGATCACGTTGCCGGAGGCCACGCGGGTCGCCATGCCCTTGTCATCGGCGGGGAAGGCAGGGATCTTCGCGGCCCACCCGTCGGGCAGGGAACGGGTCTGCAGACGCTCGTAGAGCGCGGTGTCGGCGGACGGCTTGCGCGCCCACGCGGCGTACGCCGCGTCCCACTCGGCCTGGGCGGCCTGGCCGCGCCCGACGGCCCGGCGGGTGTGGTCGAGCACACCGGTCGGCACCTCGAAGGTCTGCTCGGGGTCGAAGCCGAGCACCTTCTTGGTGGCGGCGACCTCGTCGGTGCCGAGGGCGGAGCCATGCGCCTTGCCGGTGTTCTGGGCGTCGGGGGCGGGCCAGGCGATGATCGTGTGCAGCACGATGAAGCTCGGCTTGTCGGTGACGGCCTCGGCCTTGCGGATCGCCTCGTAGAGCGCCGGCACGTCCTCGACGTACTTCGTGCCGCCGTGGGTCCAGTCCACGTGCTGCACGTGCCAGCCGTAGGCCTCGTAGCGGGCTCCGACGTCCTCGGCCAGGGCGATGTCGGTGTTGTCCTCGATCGAGATCCGGTTGTGGTCGTAGATGAGGGTCAGGTTGCCGAGCTGCTGCACCCCGGCGATCGCCGATGCCTCGGCCGAGACGCCCTCCTCGATGTCGCCGTCGGAGCACATCGCGTAGATCTGGTGGTCGAACGGCGAGCCACCCATCGAGGCGTTGGGATCGAGCAAACCGTGTTCGCGGCGTGCGGCCATGGCCATGCCGACGGCGTTGCCGATGCCCTGGCCGAGCGGACCGGTGGTCGTCTCGACGCCGGCGGTGTGGCCGTACTCGGGGTGGCCGGGCGTCTTGCTGCCCCACGTACGCAGCGCCTTCAGGTCGTCGAGCTCGAGGCCCCAGCCGCCCAGGAAGAGCTGGATGTAGAGGGTCAGGCTCGAGTGACCGCACGAGAGGACGAAGCGGTCGCGGCCGGGCCAGTGCGGGTCCGCGGGGTTGTGCCGCATCACCTTCTGGAACAAGAGATACGCGGCGGGCGCGAGGCTCATCGCGGTGCCGGGGTGGCCGTTCCCGACCTTCTGGACGGCGTCCATGGCGAGCACCCGCACGGTGTCCACGGCCTTGTCGTCCAGCTCTGTCCAGTCCAGCTTCGCGGGTGTCGTGCTCACGCGGGGGTTCCCTTCCAAGCGGGGTCGCGGGGTGTGGTCTTCCGGGCAGCGCCTCAGCCGTCTCCGAGCCTACCCACCCCGGGCGATAGACTGCGAGGCACGTCGTACCCCCTCTGACACAGCCCCAGTACCCGAGGAACTCCGTGACCTACGTCGGCCAGTCGGCCCCGGCCCGATCCGAGCCGGAGGCACCTCGGTCGAGTGGGCGCGACGTGCTGGCGGCGTACGTCGGACTGA
This sequence comes from Nocardioides sp., assembly GCA_036741335.1. GTDB lineage: Bacteria > Actinomycetota > Actinomycetes > Propionibacteriales > Nocardioidaceae > Nocardioides. Next base: position 8,445 of record DAINSL010000061.1, read on the forward strand.
CCAAGCCGAGGGTCATCGAGCTGCTCCTGCTGACGACGGTTCCGGTGATGTTCTTCGCCGCGCGCGGCGTCCCCGACCTCGGTCTGGTCGTGGCCACAGTGGTCGGCGGCAGCCTCTCCGCGGGCTCGGCGTCCGCTCTGAACTGCGTCTATGACCGCGACATCGACGAGCAGATGCGGCGAACGCGCCGCAGGGCGTTGCCGACGCACGTGGTCACCCCGCGTGCGGCCACCGTGTTCGGCATCATCCTGGCCGTGTTGGCAACCGTGATCCTGGCGGTGTGGGTCAACCCGCTGTCGGCCGGGCTGTCGCTGGTCGCCGAGTGCTTCTACCTCTTCGTCTACACGATGCTGCTCAAGCGGCGTACTACGCAGAACATCGTCTGGGGCGGCCTCGCCGGCTGCTTCCCCGCCCTGATCGGCTGGACCGCGGTGACCGACCGTCTGGCCTGGGCGCCGGTGGTGCTGTTCGCGGTCGTCTTCTTCTGGACCCCGCCGCACACCTGGGCCCTGGCGCTGCGCTACCGCGAGGACTACGCCGGCGTCGACGTGCCGATGCTGCCGGTGGTGGCACGGGCCGAGGTGGTCGGACGGCAGATCGTGATCTACAGCTGGGTGATGGTGATGACGTCGCTGCTGCTGTGGCCGGTCGCCGACACCGGCTGGGTCTACCCCGTCGTCGCGGTCGGCCTCGGCGCGACGTTCCTGGTGCAGGCACACCGGATGTGGGCTCGCACCCGGGGCACGGAGGATCTCTCCGCGATCCGCCCGATGGTCCTGTTCCACGCGTCGAACCTGTATCTCTCGCTGCTGTTCGTGGCGGTGGCGCTCGACCCGCTGCTCACCCGCTGATCCGGCCACCGGAAAAATAGTTGCGCTCGGAAGGCAACCTGGCGGAGCCTGCGTGCGTCTCAATCTGTACGACGGGTGGCCTGCCCACGGGGGTGCAGGCCAACTGTCGTCCAACGTTTCGCCTCGCCGGGCTCCCGCACCGAGATCAACAGCTTGGTCGCGGAGGCCGCCACCAGGGCCGCGCCGAGCATGTGCAGCATGACCACGGCGACCGGTAGCCCCGAGAAGTACTGCACGAAACCGATCACCGCCTGGACGCCCTCGACGCCCAGCAGCAGAGTTGCCGGCCGGGTGTCCGCACCGGCGGCGCGCAGCGCGAACCACAACCCCGCCGAGAGACCGATCAGCAGGAAGACCAGGTCGGCGTGGAACTGGCTGATCTGGAGCGGGTCGAGTCCGTTGCGGGGCGCCTTGGCGTCGCCGGCGTGGGGTCCGGACCCGGTGACCACCGTGCCGGCGTACAGCACCAGCCAGGTCACGGCGTACGTCGTCCACGCGAGCGCCGGGACCATCCCGGTGGCCGGTGCCACGGCGGGGTGGTCGAGGCGGTGCAGGAACAGGACCGCGAGCGACACGATCCCCAGCGAGATGATCAGGTGCAGCGAGACGACCCACGGGTTGAGGTCGGTGAGCACGGTGATCCCGCCCAGCACCGCCTGCGCGGGGATCGCGAGCGCGAGCAGGACCGACATCCGGGTGAGGTCGCGGCGGCCGCTGGCTCGAGCGGCCACGACCGTGGCTACGGCGATCGCGACGAGCACGAACGTCAGGCTGCGGTTGCCGAACTCGATGAGCTGGTGGACCCCGAGGGCCCCATGGGGCGTGAACGACTGGTCGTCGCAGCGCGGCCAGGTCGGGCAGCCGAGACCCGAGCCGGTGAGCCGGACGGCACCGCCGGTCACCACGAGCACGACGTTGGCCACCAAAGTCGCCCAGGCCAGCCGGCGCAGCCAGGCGCTCACTCCCACGAGAACGTCCTCGCCGTGAGCACCGTGCCGAGGGCCGCCCACACGAGCAGGACACCCAGGTCGCGCCAGGCGGTGGTGCCGTCGATCAGGGCGTGGCGCAGCGCGTCGCCGAGCGCGCCGGAGGGCAGGAACGCGGTGACGTGCCCGAACGCGCCGTACGACGAGCTGGGCAGCACGACCGCGCCCCCCGCCAGCAGCAGGAGATAGACCAGGTTGGCCGCCGCCAGAGTCGCCTCGGCGCGGAGCACGCCGGCGAGGAAGAGGCCCAGCGCGGCGAACGCGGCGGTGCCGAGCACGAGCGCGAGCACCGCGCCGAGGATCCCGGCCTTGGGGTCCCACCCGAGCACGGCCCCGACGGCGCCGATCACGATCACCTGCATCACCTCGACGAGGAGCAGGGCACCGACCTTGCCGGCGAGCAGGCCGGACCGGGGGAGCGGCGAGGCGCCGAGGCGCTTGATCACGCCGTACCGTCGTTCGAACCCGGTGGCGATGGCCAGGGACGTGAACGACGTGGACATGATCGCCAGCGCCAGCACCCCGGGCGTGAACACGTCGACCGCGGGGTGGCTGAAGTGGATGCCGACGTGGTGAGCTCCGTTGACGCCGCCGACCAGCACGATCACCGGGATCACGACGGCCAGCAGCAGCTGCTCGCCGTTGCGCAGCATCAGCCGCGCCTCCATCGCCGCCTGCGCGGCGACCATCCGCGGGAACGGCGCCGCCCCGGGTCGGGGCGACAGGTCCAGGCTCATCCGGTGAGCTCCCGGCCGGTCAGCTCCAGGAACGCGTCCTCGAGGGTGCGCTGCCCGAGGGTGAGCGACTCGGGGAGCACGTCGTTCTCCTCGCACCAGTGCGAGACCACCGCCAGCGTCGAGGCATCGGCGGGCCCGGTGAGCAGCAGGCTGGTGGACCCGAGCTGGGTCAGCTCCATCCCGGCACCGAGCGCCGCGCGCAGGGAGTCGGGTGCGTTGTCGGGGAACGGCTTGGTGACCACAAGCCGGATCGTCGAGGTGCCGCCACGGGTGAGCTCGAGCGGCGTACCGCTGGCGATCAGGCGTCCGTGGTCGATGATGTGGATCCGGTCGGCGAGGCGCTCGGCCTCGTCCATGTAGTGGGTCGTGAGCACCACGGTCACGCCGGAGGCGCGCAGCTCCTCCAGGAGCTCCCAGGTCGTACGACGGGCGGCCGGGTCCATGCCCGCGGTGGGCTCGTCGACGAAGACGATCTCGGGGCGGCCGACGATCGCCAGGGCCAGTCCGAGTCTCTGCTGCTGGCCGCCGGAGAGGCGACGGTACGGCGTGCGGCCGCACTCGCCCAGCCCCAGCCGGTCCGACAGCGCCGGCAGGTCGAGCGGGTGTGCGTGCAGTCGCGCCACGTGTCGCAGCATCTCGTCGGCATGCACGCCGCTCCAGGCGCCGCCACCCTGCAGCATCACCCCGATCCGGGGGAGCAGGTCGCGGCGCTCGCGCACCGGGTCGAGGCCGAGCACCCGTACCGTGCCGGCCTGCGGGGTGCGGTAGCCCTCGGCGGTCTCCAGCGTGGTGGTCTTGCCGGCGCCGTTGGGGCCGAGCACCGCGGTGATGGAGGCCCGCTCGACCTCGAGGCTCAACCCGTCGACGGCGACCTTCTCGCCGTACCGCATGACCAGTCCGTCGATCTCGACGGCCGGATCCGCGGCCCGGTCGTCGGGATGGACGGGCGCGGACACGCGCCCAGTCTAGGAAGCCGGTCAGGCCTCGATCACGTCGGGCTCGTCGCCGTCGTTCACCAGGCGCTCGAACGCGACGGGTGGCTCGCGCCAGAGGTCGGACCGGGGGTTCTGGATCTCGCGCCAGACCCGCTCGGGCGTGCACGGGAGGTCGATGTGCCTGACCCCGAGGTGCTTGAGCGCGTCGACGACGGCGTTCTGCACGGCGGGGGTCGAGCCGATCGTCGCGGACTCGCCGATGCCCTTGGCGCCCATCGGGTTCACCGGCGTCGGAGTCTCGGTGTTGGAGGCCTCGAGGGTGATGCCGTCGGCGGCCGTGGGGATCGCGTAGTCGGCGAAGGAGCTGGTGATCGGCGTGCCCTGCTCGTCGTACAGCATCTCCTCCCACAGCGCCTGGCTGATGCCCTGGATCGCCCCGCCGTGCTGCTGGCCGGCCACGATCAGCGGGTTGAGGATGCGTCCGCAGTCGTCGACCGCGACGTGGCGCAGGGGCCTGGCCTGCCCGGTCTCGACGTCGACCTCGACGATCGCCACGTGGGCGCCGAAGGGGAAGGTCGCGCCGTTCTGGGTGAAGTCGGTGTCGACGCCGAGGCCGTCGTCGTGCTCGTGGGCATAGGCGGCGAGCTCGGGCCAGCTCACGTGGGTGTCGGGGACGCCGGCGACTCCGAACCCCTCGTCGTCCAGCGTGACGTCGTCGACGTTGGCCTCGAGCATCCGCGCAGCGACGGCGAGGGCCTTCTCGTGCAGCTCGTCGGCGGCCTTGCTGACCGCGTTGCCACCGAGCTGGAGCGAGCGGGACCCACCGGTCCCGCCGCCGGTGCGCACGATCGCGGTGTCGGACTGGCGGTAGGTGATCTTGTCCAGCGGGATGCCGAGCCGGTCCGCGACGATCATCGAGAACGACGTGGCGTGACCCTGTCCGTGCGACGAGGTGCCGGACATGACGGTCGCCGAGCCGTCGTCGTGGATCTGCACGGAGCCGAACTCCGAGCCGCCGAAGCCGGTGATCTCGACATACGTCGCCACGCCGATGCCGAGCAGCTTGGACTCGCCGGCGTCGATCCGGCGCTGCTGCTCGGTGCGGGCGCTCTCGACGTCGGCGATCCGCAGCGCCTCCTCGAGGGGGACCAGGTAGTCGCCGTTGTCGTAGGTGACGCCGGTCTGGGTCTGGTAGGGGAACTGGTCGGACGGGATCAGGTTGCGCCGGCGGATCTCCTCGGGCGCGATCCCGAGCTCGGTGGCGGCCATGTCGAGGATCCGGTCGAGGGCCGCGCTGGCCTCCGGGCGCCCGGCGCCGCGGAACGCGCCGACCGGGGCCGTGTTGGTCATCACGCCGATCGCGTCGAAGCGCAGGCGCGGGATGACGTAGGGACCCTGGGCCATCATGTACGTCGGACCGACCGCGAGCGCGCCGCCGAAGCCGGCGTACGCCCCGCACTCGCCCAGCACCCGCATCCGCAGGCCGGTGATGATGCCGTCCTGCCTGAGGCCGAGCTCGGCGTACTGCACCTGTCCGCGGCCCTGCATCGAGAGCATCGCCTCGCTGCGGGTCTCGGTCCACTTCACGGGCGCGTCGAGCTTCTGGGCGGCCAGCGCGATCGCCGCGTGGTCGGGACCGCTGCCGGCCTTGCCGCCGAAGGCGCCACCGACGTGGGGCGCGACGACGCGGACCCGCTCGGGCTCGAGGCCGAGCGCCTGGGCGAGGAGGTCGCGAGCCATGTGGGGGTGCTGGGTGGACACCCAGATCGCCATGCCGTCGTCGGTCGGGCGGGCCAGGATCGCGTTGCCCTCGATCGGGGCGGTGGCGATGCGCTGGTTGACCATCCGGACGCGGGTCACGTGCTCGGCGTCGTCGAGCACGTCCGCCGTGGACTTGGCGGCCCGGCTGGTCGCGATGTTGGAGCCGATCGCCTCGAACTGCAGCGGAGCGTCGTCGGCCAGGGCCGCCTCCATGTCGCTGACGGCCGGGAGGTCGTCGTAGTCGACGTCGACCAGCTCGGCGGCGTCCATCGCCTGGGCCCGGGTCCCGGCGACGACGAGGGCCACGGGGTCGCCGACGAAGCGGACCTTGTCGACGGCCAGCGCGGCGCGGCCGGCCTGGTCGTTGACGTCGGCGAAGCCGGACAGCGGCGCGCGCCCGAGGTCGTCGGAGGTGAAGACCCCCAGCACTCCGGGAGCGGCCGCGGCCTCCGAGGTGTCGATCCGGACGATCCGGGCGTGCGCGAAGGGGCTGCGCACGAAGATCGCGTGCGCCACGCCGCGGTCGTCGAGGTTGTCGACGAAGGTGCCCTGTCCGAGCAGGAGCTCCAGGTCCTCGACTCGGCGGACTTCAGTTCCAAGGATGGATCCCGGCATGCGGTCACCCTACGCGAACCGGCGACACTCTCCGCTAGGGGTTAGTGGCGGCCCTCATCGAGGTGAGGGGAGCCTTACTTGAAGGTCTCACCGTATTAACGGCACACTGGTGTTGTGGAATTCGAGCGGAACGACTCCGGCGACCAGCCGACGCGTGAGCGCGTCGTCCGGTCGATCCTGGTCAACGGGCCCTCGACCGCCGCGGTGCTGGCCGAGCGGCTCGACCTGACGGCGGCCGCCGTACGCCGTCACCTGGAGCACCTGCAGTCCGAGGGCGCCCTCGAGTCGCGTGAGCCGCGGCCCACCGCGCAGCGCGGACGCGGCCGCCCGGCGAAGGTCTTCGCGATCACCGAACTCGGTCGCGCGCACTTCGACCAGCAGTACGACGACCTGGCGGTCCAGGCGCTCCGCTACCTGTCGGAGACGGGCGGAGACGAGGCGGTCATGGAGTTCGCGCGGCGCCGCGTGGCGTTCATCGAGCGCGACTACGCCACCGTGACCGCGGCCGACCCCGAGCTGTCGCCGGCCGAGGCACTGGCCCGGGTCCTCTCGAGCGAGGGATACGCCGCCTCGGTGCGGGCCCTGCCGCTCGCGGACGGGCTCGCCGTCGGCGAGCAGCTGTGCCAGCAGCACTGCCCCGTGTCCCACGTCGCGCACGAGTTCCCGCAGCTGTGCGAGGCCGAGACCGAGGCCATCGGCCACGTGCTCGGCCGCCACGTCCAACGCCTGGCCACCATCGCCCACGGCGACGGGGTCTGCACCACCTGCATCCCGAGCAACCTGGTCTCGACCAGCCGAAGCCGTCCCACCACCGTCTCGACCAGCCGAAGCCGTCCCACCACCGAGGAGAAGCTGTGACGTCGATCGAAGAGCGCAACCCCGAAATCCAGGGCATCGGCCGCTACCAGTTCGGCTGGTCGGACCGCGACGACGCCGGAGCGGTGGCCAAGCGTGGCCTCAGCGAGGAGGTCGTCCGCGACATCTCCGACAAGAAGTCCGAGCCGCAGTGGATGCTCGACCTGCGCCTGAAGGGCCTCAAGCTCTTCCACCGCAAGCCCATGCCGACCTGGGGCTCCGACCTGTCGGGGATCGACTTCGACAACATCAAGTACTTCGTCCGCTCCAGCGAGAAGCAGGCCGCCTCATGGGAGGACCTGCCCGAGGACATCAAGAACACCTATGACCGGCTCGGCATCCCCGAGGCCGAGAAGCAGCGCCTGGTCGCGGGTGTCGCCGCACAGTACGAGTCGGAGGTCGTCTACCACTCGATCCGCGAGGACCTCGAGGCGCAGGGGGTCATCTTCAAGGACACCGACACCGCGCTGAAGGAGCACGAGGACCTCTTCAAGGAGTACTTCAACACCATCATCCCGGTCGGCGACAACAAGTTCGCCGCGCTCAACACCTCGGTGTGGTCGGGCGGCTCGTTCATCTACGTGCCACCCGGCGTGCACGTCGACATCCCCCTGCAGGCCTACTTCCGGATCAACACCGAGAACATGGGCCAGTTCGAGCGGACCC
>DAINSL010000062.1:0-15594 GCA_036741335.1 Nocardioides sp.
CAGGCCCCCACGCGCCTCCTCCGGAGGCGCGCGATCATCAGGATGTTGTAGTCGGTGCCGAGGGCCACCACGAAGAGATAGATGTAGATCGGGAGCAGGAAGATCAGGCCGGCCCTCCCCTCGATGTGCTGGAAGAGCAGGACGGCGGCGCCCAGGGTCGCCCCGAAACCGAGCCCCACCGACGCCATCAGGTACCACGGCGCCACGAGGCTGCGGAGCAGCAGGCCGAGGATGATCATGATCACGACCGCCGCCACCGGGAAGACCACGCGGTAGTCGCGGGTCATCGCCTTCTGGAAGTCCACGAACACCGAGGTGGTGCCACCCACGAGGGCCTCGGTGCCCGAGGGTGCGGCGGCATGCGCCGCGTCGCGGATCGGGCCCTTCACGTCGGCTAGTGCCTGGTCGGAGGTCGGGTCCTCGTCGAGTACGACGCTGAACGAGGCCGTGGTCCTCTCGCCGCTCAGGGTCGCCGGAGCCACCTGCCCGACGCCGCGCGCCTTGCCCAGGTCGGCGGCGTACGTCGTGAGCTCGGACTGCGCCAGCGGCTCGCCGTCGGTGGAGTGGAGGAGCACCGTGGTCGGGTCGGTGGCACCGGCCGGCAGCCCCTTCTGCAGCGTGCGCAGGGCGACCGCGGACTCGACGTTCTTGGGAGCCCCGGAGTCGCCGAGGTCGAAGTTGGGGTTGAACCCGAGCGCGAAGATCGCCAGCACGGCCAGGACCAACCCGGAGGCGAGGGCGTAGACCCCGGGGCGTCGGCCGACGGAGTCGCCGAGCGCGGCGAACCTCGCACCTTTCGGCTCCACGCGCCACGACTTGGACGGCCAGAAGACGCGGGTGCCGATGAGGGAGACGATCGCCGGCACCAGGGTGAGCGCGGCAACGACCGTGACGGCGACCGCGATCGCCAGCGCCGGGCCGATGGACTTGAAGATGCCCAGTGAGCTCAGGATCAGCGCCATGAACGACACGATCACCGCCCCGCCGGCGGACGCGATCGCCTCACCGGCCCGAGCGACGGCCTGGGCCACGGCGGTCTTGCTGTCCTCGCCGGTGCGCAGGCGTTCGCGGTAGCGGAACCGGAAGAACAGGATGTAGTCGGTGCCGATGCCGAACAGCACCACGATCAGGATCACCTGGATCGAGCTGTCGGTCTTGAGGTCGAAGATCTTGTTCGCGGCACCGATCAGACCCACCGCGACCTGCGAGACCAGGCCGATCACCAGGATCGGCAGGATCGCCAGGATCACGCTCCGGAAGATCGGCGACAGCAGCACCAGGATCAGCAGCACGGTCGCGATGCCGATGATCGCCTCGGCGTTCTTCGACGCCTCCTGCGAGTCGAGGGCCTGGGCGGCGGCTCCGGTGATGCCCAGCCTCAGGTCGGTGCCCTTGACCAGCGCCTGCCCGTCGACCCTCAGCTGCCTGGCGCCGTCGATCGCCTTCGGGTCGTAGGGGTTCTGGTCCTTGGCGATGCCCACAACCGCGATGTCGACGAGCTTGTTCTGCGAGGGCGGCTGCGTGGTGACGCCCGCGAACACCGACGGCAGCGTGGCCTGCATCCCCCGACACCACGGTCGAGATGTCGCCCGTGTCAGCCTGGGTCAAGGGCTTGCCGTCCTGGCGGTCGAAGACCAGGATCGCGCCCACGGCGTTCTGCTGCGGGAACGCCTCGGTCTGGAGGTTCGCCGCCCGGATCGACTCGTACTTGCTGGGCAGGAACTCCGACTGGTCGCTGGTCGCACTCAGCCTCGGCGCGGTTGCGATGATGACGCCCGACACGACGAACCAGCCGATGATGACCGACCAAGGGTGCCGGGTCGCGAGCCGGCCGAGTCCGGTGAACACGCCGCGAGGTTACCCATACGGGTGAAGAGCCAACCTTTCGGGTCTCCCGCGCGTCCCCGGGGCCGCAGCCCTGACCCTACGGTGGCCTCATGGACCGTCGCCACGCCCGCTCCGGATCGCCGTACGAGGACGCGATGGGCTTCAGCCGTGCCGTACGCGTCGGCAACACGGTCGCCGTGGCCGGCACCGCGCCGGTGTGGCCCGACGGCGATGTCGACCCCGACCCGGCCGTGCAGGCACGCCGCTGCTGGGAGATCGCGCTGGCCGCCCTCGCCGAGCTCGGCGGCCGCCCGGTGGACGTCATCCGTACCCGGATGTACGTCGTGTCGCCCGACGTCGCCGAATCGGTGGGCGCCGTGCACGGCGAGATCTTCGGCGACGTACGCCCCGCCAGCACGATGGTGGTCATCGCCGGCCTGCTCGACCCGCGATGGTGGGTCGAGATCGAGCTGGACGCGATCGTCGTGTGAGGAGTCGCCGGGTGTGTCGGTGGCGTGCGCAAAGATGGACGGGTGGCCCCCCTACAGCCGGCGTTGGAGCAGTTCAGCGCGCCGACCCGGGAGTGGTTCCGGGCGGCGTTCGCGGAGCCGACGCCTGCCCAGACCGGCGCGTGGGACGCGATCGCCCAGGGCCGGCACGCGCTGGTCGTGGCTCCCACAGGCTCCGGCAAGACGCTGTCGGCGTTCCTGTGGGCGATCGACCGGCTGCTCACCCAGCCGCGGGCGGAGCGCGGCACCCGGGTCCTCTACATCTCTCCGCTCAAGGCGCTGGCGATCGATGTCGAGCGCAACCTGCGGGCGCCGCTGATCGGGATCCGGCAGACCGGCGAGCGGCTCGGTGCTCGCCTGCCCGAGGTGAGCGTCGGCATCCGGTCGGGCGACACGCCCGCTGCCGAGCGTCGTACCCTCGTGCGGACGCCGCCCGACGTCCTGATCACGACCCCCGAGTCGCTGTTCCTGATGCTGACCAGTCATGCGCGCGAGAGCCTGCGGCACGTCGAGACCGTGATCGTCGACGAGGTGCACGCCGTCGCCGGCACCAAGCGCGGCGCCCACCTGGGCCTCAGCCTCGAGCGCCTCGACGCGTTGCTGCCCACGCCCGCCCAGCGGATCGGGCTGTCCGCGACCGTCCGGCCGCTGGAAGAGGTGGCCCGCTTCCTCGGCGGCAGCGCCGCGGTGCAGATCGTGGCGCCTCCCGCGGTCAAGCAGTGGGACCTCAAGGTGATCGTCCCGGTCGAGGACATGACCGCTCCGGCGCCGTACGACGACTCCGGTGACGAGGGTGCCGACAACCGCGCGGCCGCCTCGATCTGGCCCCACGTGGAAAACCATGTCGCCGACCTGATCGGGCAGCACCGCTCCACCATCGTGTTCGCCAACTCCCGCCGTCTGGCCGAGCGGCTCACGGCCCGGCTCAACGAGATCGCGGCCGAACGGGCCCTGGTCTCGACAGCCTCGACCGGCTCGACCAGCGGAGCGGTGTCGGCCGGCCCACCGGCGCAGGTGATGGCCCAGTCCGGTGCCTCGTCGGGAGCCGAGGCGGTCATCGCCAAGGCCCACCACGGCTCGGTGTCCAAGGAGCAGCGGGCCCTGATCGAGGACGACCTCAAGCGCGGCCGCCTGCCGTGCGTGGTCGCCACCAGCAGCCTCGAGCTCGGCATCGACATGGGTGCGGTCGACCTCGTGATCCAGATCGAGTCACCCCCGAGCGTGGCGAGCGCGCTCCAGCGGGTCGGTCGCGCCGGCCACCAGGTGGGCGAGGTGAGCCGGGGAGTCCTGTTCCCCAAGCATCGTGGCGACCTGGCCCAGACCGCCGTGACCGTCGAGCGGATGCGCTCCGGGCTGATCGAGTCGATGCGCGTCCCGACCAACCCGCTCGACGTCCTGGCCCAGCAGATCGTCGCCATGGTGGCGATGGAGGCGTGGTCGGTCGACGACCTGTTCGACCTCGCGCGCCGCTCCGCGTCGTACATCCAGCTCCCGCGCGGCGCCTTCGACGCGACCCTCGACCTCCTGGCCGGGCGCTACCCCAGCGACGAGTTCGCCGAGCTCCGTCCGCGCGTGGTCTGGGATCGCGTCACCGGGCAGGTCACCGGCCGGCCGGGTGCCCAGCGGCTGGCGGTCACCAGCGGGGGCACCATTCCCGACCGCGGGCTGTTCGGGGTCTTCCTGGTCGGCGCCAGGAATGAGCAGAGCGGGCCGGGCCGCCGGGTGGGCGAGCTGGACGAGGAGATGGTCTACGAGTCGCGGGTCGGCGACGTGTTCGCGCTCGGCGCGACGAGCTGGCGGATCGAGGACATCACCCACGACCAGGTCCTGGTCACCCCCGCACCCGGCGTCCCCGGCCGCCTGCCGTTCTGGAAGGGCGATGCCCTGGGCCGTCCGGCCGAGCTGGGCGAGGCCATCGGCGCGTTCACCCGCGATCTCGCCTCCTCTCCTCGCGAGGTCGCGTTGGCGCAGGCCGGCGAGCGCGGGCTCGACCCGTGGGCGGCCGGCAACCTGGTCGGTTACGTCCACGAGCAGGTCGAGGCCACCGGGGTGCTGCCCAGCGACCGGACCCTTGTCGTGGAGAAGTTCCGCGACGAGCTGGGCGACTGGCGGCTGGTCGTGCACTCCCCCTATGGCACACCGGTGCACGCACCCTGGGCGCTGGCGATCAACGCGCGGCTCCGGGAGCGCTACGGCGTCGCCAACGTCGGGAGTCAGGCGATCGCCTCCGACGACGGCATCGTGATCCGGATCCCCGACACCGACGCGGAGCCACCGACCGGGGAGGTGATCGCCTTCGAGCCCGACGAGATCGAGGGCCTGGTCACCCAGGAGGTCGGCGGATCCGCGTTGTTCGCGGCCCGGTTCCGCGAGTGCGCATCCCGCGCGCTGCTGCTCCCGCGACGCGACCCCGGGCGCCGATCACCCCTCTGGCAGCAGCGCCAACGCAGCGCCGCGCTGCTCCAGGTCGCCTCGAAGTACCCCTCGTTCCCGATCGTGCTCGAGGCCGTCCGCGAGTGTCTGCAGGACGTCTACGACCTGCCCGCTCTCGTCGGTCTCATGGGCCGGGTGCAGCGCCGGGAGGTCGGGATCCACGACGTCGACACCCACCAGCCCTCTCCCTACGCCCGCAGCCTGCTCTTCGGTTACGTCGCGCAGTTCGTCTACGAGGGCGACTCCCCCATCGCCGAGCGCCGGGCCGCCGCGCTCGCCCTCGACCAGGGGCTGCTCGCCGAGCTCCTCGGCCGCGCCGAGCTGCGCGAGCTGCTCGACCCCGACGTGCTGGCCGAGATCGAGGCGACCCTGCAACGCAACGATCCGGAGCGCCGCGCCCGCGACGCCGAGGGCATCGCCGACCTGCTGCGGTGGCTCGGGCCTCTCACCGCCGACGAGATCGACGCGCGGAGCGTCGACGGCCATGACGTCACCAGCTCGTTGTCCGCGCTCGCCGACGCCCGGCGCGTGGTGCCGGTCCGGATGGCCGGCGAGGAGCGCTGGGCGGCGATCGAGGACGTCGGTCGGTTGCGCGACGGGCTCGGCGTACCCGTTCCTCCCGGCGTCCCCGACGCCTTCACCGAGCCGGTCGACGACCCACTGGCCGACCTCGTGAGCCGCTTCGCCCGCACCCATGGGCCTTTCACCGTCGCCGACGTCGCGGCTCGGCTCGGTCTCGGGACCGCCGTGGTGCGCCACACCCTGCAGCGCCTCGGTGGGCAGGGTCGCGTGCTGGAGGGTGAGTTCCGTCCCGCAGGATCGGGGGCCGAGTGGTGCGACGCGGAGGTGCTCCGGATGCTGCGCCGCCGCTCCCTCGCGCGGCTGCGGCAGGAGGTCGAGCCCGTCGAGCCTGCCGCGATGGGCCGGTTCCTGCTCGCCTGGCAGCACGTCAACCGGCCGCCACGCGGTCGCCCGAGGGGTGTGGACGGGCTGCTCCAGGTGGTCGACCAGCTCTCGGGATACGCCGCACCCGCGTCCGCCTGGGAGTCGCTGATCCTGCCGGCCAGGGTGCCCGACTACGAGCCGGCTCTGCTCGACGAGCTGACCGCCTCCGGCGAGGTCACCTGGGTCGGCCACTCCGCGCTGCCCGGCACCGACGGCTGGGTGTCCCTCCACCTCGGCGACCAGGCGCCACTCACCCTGCCGATCGCGGATCTCGACGAGCTCGGCGAGCAGTGGGGCGAGATCCACCAGGCGGTCCTCGCGGCAATGGCGCCCGGAGGCGCGTGGTTCTTCCGCCAGCTCGCGTCCGCCACCGGCGCCTCCGATCGCATCCTCGAGGCCGCCCTGTGGGACCTGGTGTGGGCCGGCCGCATCACCAACGACACGTTCGCACCCCTGCGCGCGCTCACCGGTTCGGGCGGCGGCAGCCACCGCAGCCGTCGTACGCCGCCCCGAGCGCGCCCGGCCAGGCCCACGCGAGCAGTCGGTCGGCCGGCCCCGCCCACCACGTCGGGGAGGTGGGCGCTGCTGCCCGAGCGCGACCTCGACCCGACCCGCCGGGCCCACGCCACGGCCGAGCGGATGCTCGAGCGGCACGGCGTGGTCACCCGCGGCGCGGTGGTCTCCGAGCGCACGATCGGCGGGTTCGCCGCGGTCTACAAGGTGCTCTCCGCGTTCGAGGACTCCGGGCGCTGCCGTCGCGGCTACTTCGTCGAGGGGCTCGGCGGCGCCCAGTTCGGCACGGCGGGCGGGGTCGACCGGCTGCGGACGTTCGCAGACGTGCGCGGCGACGGCGGGGGCGGCGCGAAGCCGGAGGCGGTGACCCTCGCCGCCACCGACCCGGCCAACCCGTTCGGCGCAGCTCTGCCCTGGCCCGAGCGCGAGACCCCCGGCGGGCACCGACCGGGCCGCAAGGCCGGCGCTCTCGTCGTACTCGTCGACGGAGCCCTGACGCTCTACGTCGAACGCGGGGGCAAGACCTTGCTCACCTGGACCGACGACGCCAACCTGCTCGGTCCGGCCGCACAGTCACTCTCGGAGGCCGGTCGCCGCGGTGCGCTCGGTCGGATGACGGTCGAGCGGGCCGACGGCGAGCAGATCCTCGGAGGCGGTTCGACACCGCTGCGTGAGGCTCTCGACGCGGCCGGCTTCCTCTCGACACCCCGGGGGCTGAGACTGCGTGCCTGAGGGCGACACCGTCTGGCGGGCGGCCCAGCGCCTCGATCGCTCCCTGTCGGGGAAACGGCTCACCGAGACCGACTTCCGGGTCCCCGCATTCGCGACCTGGGACCTGACCGGTGCCACCGTGCGAGAGACCATCTCTCGCGGCAAGCACCTGCTCACCCGGATCGATGCCGATCAGGAGTGGACCCTGCACACCCACCTCAAGATGGACGGCTCGTGGCGAGTGCTCGAGCCCGGTCAGCGCTGGCCGCGGCCCGCACACACCGCACGCGTGGTGCTCACCACCGAGCACGCGGTCGCCGTCGGCTTCGCGCTCGGGGTGGTCGAGATCGTGTCGCGGGCGCAGGAGTCGGAGCTCGTCGGTCACCTCGGTCCCGACCCGCTCGGCCCCGACTGGGACGCCTCGGAGGCGCTGCGCCGGCTCGGTCTACGGCCCGATCGCGCCATCAAGGAGGCGCTGCTCGACCAGACCAACCTGGCGGGCATCGGCAACATGTACGCCGCCGAGCTCTGCTTCCTCGCCGGTGTCGCCCCCGAGACCCCGGTGGCGCTGGTCCCCGACCTGCCCCGGATGGTCGACCGGGCCGCCCAGCTGCTCGACCAGAACCGGCACCGCTCCGTGCAGAGCACCACCGGCGACCTCTCCCGCGGGCGGCAGTTCTGGGTCTACGGCCGGGCCGGCCGCGAGTGCCGACGCTGCCGTACGCCGATCCGGCAGGCCAAGCTGGGCGACGACGGGCAGGAGCGAACGACGTACTGGTGCCCGTCCTGCCAGCCGATGCGCTGAACCGTCGAGTCGGTCAGATGCGGCCGTAGAAATTGTTCTGTGTGCCGTGACGGTCGATGACGGCGTAGTCGACGTTCGCGTTGTCGCCACCGCCGTGGCGGGCCGACAGCAACGAGCGCTGGACCGTGCGACCGCCCAGGGACCGGTCGAGAGCCAGCATCGCCGCCAGGATCAGCGCCATCACCGCGATCACCGCGAAGACGATGAAGGCGGTCACGTCGGTGGTCCCTTCCGGGAAGCGTCAGGCGGCGGAGGCGACGACCGGGCGGCGGCCGGCGATCGGCGTCGGGGCGCTCGCGGCCTCTTCGACCGCGACCGCGCGGGACACGTCGTACAGCACCTCCGACAGCGGGCTGTCGAGAGCCGTGCATAGCGAGGCGAGGAGCTCGGAGGAGGCTTCCTTCTGGCCGCGCTCGATCTCGGAGATGTAACCGAGGCTCACTCGGGCCTCCGCGGAGACCTGGCGCAGGGTCAGACCCTGCTCGAGGCGGCGCTCACGGAGGACATCGCCGAGCAACCGACGAAACATCGCCATCTGCGGCCTCCCTGAGTCGATGGAACCTGATTGTGCAGGAAACGCTACCCGAGCGGGGGTTGTTCCCGCCGAAGGATCCCACACAGCGCGGACAGTGCCTCCCGACACGCCCGCTCCTGGATCTGGTGCCGATCGCCGACGAGCTCCATCGACAGCACGCTGACGCCGTCCGGACCCGCGATCCCCACGAACACGATGCCCACCGGTTTCCCCTCCTGCTCGTCCGGTCCGGCCACCCCGGTCGTGGACATCCCGAAGGTCGCCCCGGTCGCCTCGCGACACCCGGTGGCCATGGCACCCGCGCACTCGGCCGACACCACGCCGTACGTCTCGACGAGCGCGTGCGGCACGCCCAGCAGCGACTCCTTGAGCGCAGTCGCGTAGGTCACGAAGCCGCCGAGGTAGGAGACCGATGCCCCGGGTACGGCGGTCACCGCGCCGGCGAGCCGACCACCGGTCAGCGACTCGGCGGTGGCGAGCGTGGCGCCTGTCTCCCCCAGGAGCCCGAGCACGTCGGCGGCCAGGGCGTCGGGCGTCGGTCGGCGCTTCACGCGTCCGACCCTAGCCGGGCGGTTACGCTGCCTCGCGTGAGCCGCCCGATCGAGGACTACGCCATGGTCGGCGACCGGCACACCGCCGCCCTGGTGGCCAGCAACGGCTCCATCGACTGGCTCTGCCTCCCGCGCTTCGACTCCCCCGCCTGCTTCGCCGCCCTGCTCGGCGACGAGGAGAACGGCCACTGGCAGCTCTGCCCGGTCGGCGAGTACGACGTCACTCGGCGCTACCTCCCGGACACCGCCGCTCTCGAGACGACGTTCACCACCGACTCCGGCGAGGTCACCCTGCTCGACGTGATGCCGACGATGGACGAGCGGATCGACGTCGTACGACGGCTCACCGGCATCCGCGGCACGGTGCGGTTCCACCACGAGTGGGTCGTCCGCTTCGACTACGGGAGAGCCAAGCCGTGGGTGCGTCGCCGCCGCGAGGAGGACGACGACCCGGTGATCACCGCCGTCGCCGGCCCCGACAAGCTCGTGCTGCGCGGCCCCCGGCTCCCCAGCCCCCGCGGTGCCCGGCACGTCGACGAGTTCGACGTCACCGAGGGCGAGGCGCAGACCTACTCGATGACCTGGCTGCCGTCGCACCTGCGGACGCCCGAACCGCATCGCTACACGGTCGAGGAGACGATCAGCGAAGAGGTCGACTGGGTCGCTCGCTGCGACCTGAGGGGCGTCCCCCACGCGGACGTCGTACGCCGCTCGTTGCTGACGCTGCACCTGCTCACCCACGTCGAGACCGGTGGCATCGTCGCCGCGCCGACGACGTCGCTCCCAGAGGACTTCGGCGGCGAGCGCAACTGGGACTACCGCTACTGCTGGCTGCGCGACGCGTCGTTGACCCTGATGGCACTGATCGAGGCCGGCGCGACCGATGAGGCGCGCTTCTGGCGGGACTGGCTGCTCCGGGCCGTGGCCGGTGACCCGGCGGACGTCCAGATCATGTACACGGTCGACGGTTCCCGCCGCCTGCCGGAGATGACGCTCGACCACCTGCCGGGGTACGCCGGCTCGCGGCCGGTGCGGATCGGCAACGGTGCCGTCGAGCAGCGCCAGACCGACGTGACCGGCGAGGTGATGATCGCGCTCGAGGCCGCCCGCGAGTCCAGCCTCGGGGTCAGCGACAACGCGTGGGAGTTGCAGCGCCTCCTGATCGACCACCTGGCGGAGACCTGGCAGGAGCCGGACAACGGCTTGTGGGAGATCCGCGGACCGCTTCAGCACTTCACCCACTCCCGGGTCATGGTGTGGGCCGCGTTCGACCGCGCCGTGTACGCCGTCGAGGCGCACGACCTGCCGGGCGAGGTCGACCGCTGGCGCGAGGTCCGCGACCAGGTGCGCGAGGAGGTGATGGCGCGGGGTTTCGACGCGGAGCGCAACACCTTCACCCAGCACTACGCGACGACCGAGGTCGACGCCTCGTTGCTGATGCTGCCGCTGGTGGGCTTCATCGGCGGCGACGACCCGCGGATGCTGGGCACGATCGACGCGGTCGAGCGCGACCTGATGCGCGACGGCCTGCTGATGCGCTACCGCACCCAGACCGGTGTGGACGGGCTCGCCGGGCACGAGTACCCGTTCCTCGCCTGCTCGTTCTGGCTCGTCGGGGCGTACGCCGAGGCGGGGCGCCGCGACGACGCCCGCGCCCTTCTCGACCGGCTGGTGGGCCTGGTCAACGACGTGGGCCTGCTCTCGGAGGAGTATGACCCGAGGGGCAAGCGGATGGTCGGCAACTTCCCGCAGGCCTTCAGCCACCTGACTCTCGTGCAGGCG
This sequence comes from Nocardioides sp., assembly GCA_036741335.1. Lineage (GTDB taxonomy): Bacteria > Actinomycetota > Actinomycetes > Propionibacteriales > Nocardioidaceae > Nocardioides. The sequence continues at coordinate 10,612 of DAINSL010000062.1, forward strand.
GCCTTCCGGCTGCGGGAAGCCACCGACTGATCCGTCGGGTCGTGAGGGCCGGTCAGGTCGTGCGCAGCGAGCCGCGCTGCCGCCACACGTCGCGGAAGAACTCGTAGCCCGACCAGAGGGTCATCGCCACGGCGACGCCCATCAGTGCCTCGAAGGCGTAGAAGAGCACCACCCCGGCGTCGTGCAGCGACGCGTGCACCTGACGCAACGGCAGGCACAGGGCGGTCAGCGCGACCGTCTGCAGCACGGTCTTCACCTTGCCGCTCTGGGCGGCGGCCACGACCACCCGGCGCAGGATCGAGAGCCGGAGCAGGGTCACGGACCACTCGCGCAGCAGCACGACCACCGTCACCCACCACCAGATGTCGCCCACGATCGACAGGCCGACGAACGCCATGCCGGTCAGCGCCTTGTCGGCGATCGGGTCGGCGATCTTCCCGAAGTTGGTCACCAGGCCGCGCGCGCGGGCGATGTCGCCGTCGATCTTGTCGGTGACCATCGCGGCCGCGAAGAGTACGGCGGCCACCGTGCGCCAGAGGATCGAGTCGCCACCGTCCTGGAGCAGCGCGACCCCGAAGAACGGGACGATCAGGATGCGGAGGCCGGTCAGGACGTTGGGCAGGTTCCAGTTCCCGGACGTGCCGACCTCGTCGGTCATCGACGCTCCCCCGGGCCGGTCGGGTCGGCCACCAGGTCGGCTCCCTCGCTCGCGACCACCACGGCGGGGACCAGGTCGCCGACGGCGTGGTCGCCGTGCCCATGACCGGTGAGCCGCGTCGTGCCGTCGACCTCTGGGCCCTGGTGGTCGGCTCGGCCCTCGGCGAACCGCCCGTCCGGCCCGTCGGACAGAGCCTCCACGAGCACCACGATCTCCTCGCCCACGCGCTCCTCGGCGCGCTGGCTGGTCAGCTGCTCCACCAGGTCGGTGACGTGCTCGACCCGCGCGCGAACCTCGTCCTCGTCCAGCTTGCCGGGGAACCCTTCCGCCTCGGTGCCGTCCTCGTCGGAGTAGCCGAAGACGCCGGTGACGTCGAGCCGCGCGGCGGCGAGGAAGTCGCACAGGACCTGGAGGTCGGCCTCGGACTCACCGGGGAAGCCGACGATCACGTTGGAGCGCACCCCGGCCGCGGGTGCCAGGGCGCGGACCCGGCCGAGCAGGCCGAGGAAGCTGTCGGCGTCGCCGAAGCGGCGCATCCGCCGCAGGACGTCGCCGCTGGCGTGCTGGAAGGACAGGTCGAAGTAGTCGCTGACGCCCGGGGTGCCGGCGATCGCCTCGATCAGTCCGGGGCGGCTCTCCGCCGGCTGCAGGTAGGACACGCGTACCCGGTCGATGCCGTCGAGGGCGGCGAGCTCGGGAAGCATCGTCTCGAGGAGGCGGAGATCACCGAGGTCCTTGCCGTACGACGTGGAGTTCTCGCTGACCAGGAACACCTCGCGCACGCCCTGGCCCGCGAGCCAGCGGGCTTCGTCGAGCACCTCGTTCGGGCGCCGGCTCACGAACGCTCCGCGGAAGCTGGGGATGGCGCAGAACGAGCACCGCCGGTCGCAGCCGCTGGCCAGCTTCAGCGGCGCCATCGGTCCGCCGTCGAGACGACGGCGTACGGTTCGCGGCCCGCTCGCCGGTGCCCCGACACCGAGGTCGTCGGTCCCGCCGCTGGTCGAGCCTGTCGAGACCCCGTGACCGGGCACGGAAACCGTGGACGCGTCGCGGTCGACGGGAGAGATCGGCAGCAGCCGGCGGCGGTCCCGCGGCGTGTGCGGGTGGAGCACCTCACCGGCGAGCACCGAGCGCAGGCGCGCGGCGATGTCGGGGTAGTCGTCGAAGCCGAGCACGGCGTCAGCCTCGGGCAGCGACTCGGCGAGGTCCTTGCCGTAGCGCTCGGCCAGGCAGCCCACCGCCACCACCGCGCGGGTGCGCCCGGCCTGCTTGAGGTCGGAGGCTGCCAGGAGCGTGTCGACGGAGTCCTTCTTCGCGGCCTCGACGAAGCCGCAGGTGTTGACGACCACGGTGTCGGCTGCCTCAGGGTCGTCGACCAGCACGAACCCGTCGGCCACCAGTCGGCCGGCCAGCTCCTCGGAGTCGACGTCGTTGCGGGCGCAGCCCAGGGTCACCAGGGCGACCGAGAGAGGCGCGGGGTCGAGGGTCGGGGTCGTCATCAGCGTCGAGTATGCCGTCACACCGCCGCCCGGCCGGATTCCTTGTTGTCGGGGATGTGGGGGTGAGGGCGCTCACCCACGCACGACGTACGACGAGGAGGCCGGCTGTCCCGCGGGCCCCATGCGCCCGCGGTCCTGGCCTGCCACCTTGACCCGGACCGACCCGTCGGTCGACTGGATCCGGATCGGGGGTGACACCTGCAGCGCGTGCGTCTGGCCGAAGGCCAGGTCACCGGCGAAGACGACCTTCCCGACGCCGTTGCGCACCACGACCCGGGCGCCGCCACCGGTCGCGGTCAGCACGACCGGCACCGGCTTGGCCACGACCGCGGACGAGTGGTTGGGGCCCCCGGAGCCACTCAGGATCACGCGGTCGGGCACGTGGCCCGATCCGTCGGTGACCAGTCGGGCGATCGACCAGCACAGCACCAGCGCCATCACGGCCGCGACCAGGACCGACCAGTTCGGGCCACCGCGGGTCGCGCGGATGGAGCCCGCGCCGGCCAGCTCCGCCTCGAACACGCGGCGCGGGTCGATCGGGGCATCGGCGTACGACTCGTCGTAGGCCTCCAGCAGCGGTGCCACGTCGACACCGAGGACACGCGCGAGGGTGCGCAGGTGGCCGCGCGCGTAGAAGTCGCCACCGCAGGCGCTGAAGTCGTCGACGTCGACCGCCTCGATCACGTGCGGGCGGATCCGGGTGCGCTCGGCCAGCGCGTCGACGGTCAGTCCGAGCCGCCGGCGGGCCACCGCGAACTGGGGGCCGATCACCGGGTCCGCGACGGGTTCGGCGGAGTAGGAGTCGATCAGGAATGGGGTGACGGCCCCGCCGTCCCCGTCGGCCTCGGCGTGCAGCTCGCCCCAGACCTGGGTGTCCTCCTCGAGCGGGTCCAGCTCGACCCGCGCCTCGTGCCGCACCTCGGCACGCGCCGCCGCCACGGTCTCCCGGGCCGGCTCGGGGGTGGCGCTGGCCACGGGTGCGGCCTGCTCGTCGACGTCGTACGTCGGGGTCTCGGCGTCGTCGGTCGCGCCCTCGGACTCCGGCCGGTTGCGGTCGAAGCGGGCCGCGAGGTCGCCGATCAGTCGGGCCACAGCAGGCCGTGGGTCGCGGACGCGCCAACGCGCGGGCGCCTTGGCACGGATCTCGACGCCATGGGCGGCCAGGACGTCGGCGACCGTGACGAGGGGCGCCAGTGCGATCGGGATGATCTGGTCGGCCGGTGCCGCGTCGACCAGCTCGACGGGCGCAGCCTTGGGCTCGACGACGTGCTCCACGACCGGCGTACGGCCGGCGGCGAGCGCGCGCAGGGCGGTCGTCAGATCGGGCTCGCAGCCGAGCACACGGGTGGCGAGGCCGAGCGGCACCGCCAGAGGTGCCTGGTGAAGGCGTCGGTTGAGCCGCGAGGTCCGGCGGGCGCTGGAGTCGAGGTCCTCTATCACCCGCTGGACGTAGTGCGGGCGTACGACGAGCAACCCGTCGCGCCACCAGCAGCGCCTCGGACGATGCTCGATCTCGTGGAGACCGCCCCACGGGAGACCCACCCACGAACGGCCGAGCCGCAGCCGGACGCCCAGGTCGTCGGCGACCAGCAGCGGGGTGCGGGCATCGACGAGTGCGGCGAGGTTGACCACGCCGATCAGGCCCAACAGGACACACAGCGCCCAGTCGAGGAAACCGCCGCCGCCCACCGCGCGGGCCAGGTAGGCGACCGCGACCAGGGACGCACCCGTGCCGAGCGTGACCGCGAGGCCGGCACGTCGGCGTACCTCGACGAACTGGTCCGGTGGGGCCGCCGGGTCGCCGATGGCCCCTTCGACACGCTCGGGACGGCGCTCCAGCACGATCTCGCGGGTGTCAGTGTCCGCGCTCATCTCAGGCCCCCATCTCGCCCTGCATGGTGGCGATCACGCCGTCGATCTCGTCTGGTTTGACCAGCACGTCGCGCGCCTTGGAGCCCTCCGAGGGACCCACGACGCCACGACTTTCGAGGATGTCCATCAGCCGGCCGGCCTTCGCGAAGCCGACGCGGAGCTTGCGCTGCAGCATCGAGGTGGAGCCGAACTGGGTCGAGACCACCAGCTCCACGGCCTGGATCACCAGGTCGAGGTCATCGCCGATGTCGTCGTCGAGCTCGCGCCTGGTCTGCTGGGGGGCCGTGACGTCGTCGCGGTAGGTCGGCTGGAGCTGCTTCTTGCAGTGCGCCACGACCTGGTGCACCTCGGCCTCGGTGACCCAGGAGCCCTGGACGCGCACGGCCTTCGAGGCGCCCATCGGCAGGAACAGCCCGTCGCCCTGGCCCACCAGCTTCTCGGCGCCCGGCTGGTCGAGGATCACGCGACTGTCGGCCAGGCTGGAGGTCGCGAACGAGAGCCGCGACGGCACGTTCGCCTTGATCAGCCCTGTGACCACGTCGACGCTGGGCCGTTGGGTGGCCAGCACCAGGTGGATCCCGGCCGCCCGCGCGAGCTGGGTGATCCGGACGATGGCGTCCTCGACGTCGCGAGGGGCGATCATCATCAGGTCGGCGAGCTCGTCGACGACCACCACCAGGTAGGGGTACGGCGCGACCTCGCGCTCGCTGCCCGGCGGCACCGTCACCTTGCCGATGCGGACCGCCTTGTTGAAGTCGTCGATGTGCCGGAAGCCGAAGTTGGCCAGGTCCTCGTAGCGCACGTCCATCTCGCGGACGACCCAGGCCAGCGCCTCGGCGGCCTTCTTCGGGTTGGTGATGATCGGCGTGATCAGGTGCGGGATGCCCTCGTAGGCGTTCAGCTCGACCCGCTTCGGGTCGATCATGATCATCCGCACCTCGTCGGGCGTCGACC
>DAINSL010000063.1:0-7810 GCA_036741335.1 Nocardioides sp.
ACCGAGAAGCCGTTCCTCATGCCGGTCGAGGACGTCTTCACGATCACCGGTCGCGGCACGGTCATCACCGGCCGCATCGAGCGGGGCATCGTGAAGGTGAACGAGGAGGTCGAGATCATCGGCATCCGCGACAAGTCGCAGAAGAGCACCGTCACCGGTGTCGAGATGTTCCGCAAGCTGCTCGACGAGGGCCGGGCCGGCGAGAACGTCGGGCTGCTCCTCCGCGGCACCAAGCGCGAGGACGTCGAGCGCGGCATGGTCGTGATCAAGCCGGGCACCACCACCCCGCACACCAACTTCGGCGCGAACGTCTACATCCTGTCGAAGGAGGAGGGCGGCCGTCACACGCCGTTCTTCAACAACTACCGCCCGCAGTTCTACTTCCGTACCACAGACGTGACCGGCGTGGTGACCCTCCCCGAGGGCACCGAGATGGTCATGCCCGGTGACAACACCGAGATGGCGGTGGAGCTCATCCAGCCGATCGCCATGGAGGAGGGCCTGCGGTTCGCGATCCGGGAGGGTGGCCGTACCGTCGGCGCCGGCCGGGTCACCAAGATCACGAAGTGATCTAGCGCTTCATCGGAAGCTTGTAACGCTCCGTTATCTGGTCATGGGCGCCCCCATGTCGGGGTCTCACAGCAGGTAACGGAGCGTTACAAGCGCAGGCGGATGGGCCGCCGCCGAAAATGCGTGGTGCCGGCGGTACGGCGCGCCGTACCGTGACCACGTCCGGAACCCATCCCCACGAGAAGGAGAAGCAGATGCGCGGAACGCGACTGTCCGTCGAGATCTGTTCACTCCACTCGAAGGGGATCACGCGTGCCCGCACGAACGCTCAACCTGGGGATCCTGGCGCATGTTGACGCCGGCAAGACGACCCTGACCGAACGCCTCCTGCACACCGCAGGAGTCATCCACGACCTGGGCTCGGTCGACTCCGGGACCACCCAGACCGACACGCTCGCGCTCGAGCGCCGCCGCGGCATCACGATCCGGGCGGCCGTGGTGGCGTTCCCGCTGGACGGCACGACCGTCAACGTGATCGACACCCCGGGTCACCCGGACTTCATCGCCGAGGTCGAGCGTGCCCTGGCCGTTCTCGACGGCGCGGTCCTGGTGCTGTCGGCCGTCGAGGGTGTGCAGCCGCAGACCCGGGTCCTGATGCGCGCCCTTCGCCGGCTGCGGGTCCCCACGCTGCTGTTCGTCAACAAGATCGACCGCTCCGGCGCCGACCCCGACCGGGTGCTGGCCGCGGTCGCCGAACGGCTGGTGCCGCGGGTGGTGCCGATGGGCACCGTCGCCGCAGCCGGGTCGCGCGCGGCCGGGTTCACGGCGTACCGCCCCGACGACGCCACGTTCCGCTCGCGACTGCTCGACGTGCTCGCCGACGACAGCGACGCGCTCGTGGCCGAGTACGTCGACGACGGAGCGGTCACCGAGGTCCACCTGTACGACGAGCTGGTGGCGCAGGTCGCGGCCGCACGGCTGCACCCGGTCTTCTTCGGCTCGGCGGCCACCGGCGCCGGCGTGCCCGAGCTGATGGACGGCATCGACCGTCTGCTGCCCGCGGCGAGCCCCGACCCGGAGGACGCGGCCTCCGGGACCGTCTTCAAGATCGAGCGCGGACGGGCCGCCGAGAAGGTCGCGTACGTCCGGCTGTGGTCCGGCACGGTACGGGTCCGCGACCGGCTGCCGGTGGCCGGCCGGGAGTCCGCGCACGACGACAAGGTAACCGGGATCTCGGTCCTGGAGCACGGCCGGTGGGTGGACGTGCCCTGCGCGAGCGCGGGCCAGATCGCGCGCCTGCGCGGGCTCGCCGGGGCGCGGGTGGGCGACGGGCTGGGTGCGACCGGACGACAAGGAGCGCACGAGTTCGCGCCGCCGACCCTCGAGGCGGGCGTGGCGCCGCGGCACCACTCCGACGGCCGGGCGCTGAACGTCGCGCTCGCCCAGCTCGCCGAGCAGGACCCGCTGATCGCCGTACGCCAGGTCGACGGGGACGGCGTCACCGTGTCGCTGTACGGCCGCGTCCAGCAGGAGGTCATCCAGGCCACCCTCGCCGATGAGTACGGCATCGAAGTGGACTTCCGCGAGGCGACGGTGCTCCACGTCGAACGGCCCCGGAGTGCGGCGGTGGCCGCCGAGGCACTCCACGCCGAGACCAACCCCTACTCGGCCGGGCTCGGGCTGCGGATCGAGCCGGGGCCGCCTGGGTCGGGGGTGAGGGTCGAGCTGGACGTGCCGGCCAAGGTCATCCCGCTGTACGCCTACAAGAGTGTCGGTGGCTTCACCGAGGTGATGGCGCGACACGTGCGCGCCGCGCTCGCCCGTGGCCTGCGTGGCTGGGAGGTCACCGACTGTGTCGTGACCGTGGTCGAGTGCGCCTACAGCTCCGCAGACGGGCCGCCGTCGACCCGGGGGCCGCTGAGCACACCCGCCGACTACCGTCGACTCCTGCCCCTGGTGCTCGGCCAGGCGCTCGGACGGGCCGGCACGGTGGTCTGCGAACCGGTCCTCCGCATCGACCTGGAGGCGCCGACCTCGACCATGGACGCCGTGCAGCGGGCGCTCGGCACCCTCGGGGCCGCGATCGAGCGGCACTCCGGCGGGGGCGGTCTGTCCACGGTGGTCGCCGTGCTCCCCGTGGCCCGGCTCCACGCACTTCAGCGCCAGCTGCCCGACCTGACCGGCGGCGAGGGCGTCATCGAGAGCAGGTACGCCGGCCACGAACCCGTGCGCGGTCGACCGCCGGTGCGCCCCGGGTTCCGCGTGCCAGCCGGCGTGAGAGGGAGAGGCGGTGCCGCGCTCCACCCACCGGGGTGATCCCCTGGGCTGGCGACGTACGGGTGGACGAGCCGCGTCAGTCGGCGAGCAGCGCGAGCTCCTCATCGACGTAGGGGTCGTCCTCGCCGATCGAGACGAGGTCGTCCTTCAACGCCCGTTGTACGGCGAGCGCCTCGTCGAGCCGACCGAGGTTGCGCAGCGCCCAGCCGACCATCCAGCGCGCGACCCGGGTCGACGCGGGGTCGCCGATCCGCTCGCGTGCGGCCAGCGCCTCCTCGAACGACGCGAGCGCAGCCGCGAAGTCTCCCGCATCGGCGTGGGTCATCCCCGTGTTGTTGAGCAGCGACGCGTCCCAGTCCCGCGCTCGCGGGTCCGAGGATGCGCGCGCCAGGGCGAGCGCCTGCTCGTTGAGCCCCTGCTGGGCGTCCGGCTCCGCCACCAGCGCGAGCATGTGCAGCGCGTCGATGTGCAGCGCGTCCAGGCCACCCGCCTCGGCGGCCCGAGCGGCGGTCTCGAAGTGCGGACGCGCCTCGTCGGGCCGGCCCGAGGAGCGCAGCACGCGGCCACGCTCGAGGGCGAGGTACGTCGCCGCCCGGGGGTCGTCGGAGGCGAGCCGGTCCAGGACCCTGGTCGCCTCGTCGTACTTCTCCTGAAGGCCCAGGGCGCGGGCGTACTGCGACAGCCATGCGGTGCGGTCCGGTTCGTCCGCATGCTCGGCGGCCTCGAGGAAGCGCTCGGCGGACGACGACGGGTCGTCGAAGTCCCAGAGAGGTCGAGGGTCGATCACCTCCGAGATCCTGCCACGACTCAGAAGGTGTCCTCGAGGACCATCCCGGCCCCGATCAGCACCACCTCGACGCGGCGCCGCTCGGCGTCGAGCTCGGGACCGTCCGGCAGGACCCCCAGCAGCTCCGGGACGGCGAGCGCCGCGCACCCCTCGCCCAGCACGTCGTCGTAGGAGCGCCGGATGACCCCGATGCGCGCTGCGCTGCGGCCGTCGTCCGCGTGCTGGAGCTGGCGCCCGAGTCTGCGGGCGTCGCGGGCGATCTCCTCGATCGGCCGGCCGCCCGGCTCGCGCACGTCGCGGCCTCCTCGGCGCCGCCACCGGCCGCGGATCATGGTCCGCGCACGGCCGAGCCGGGCGAAGTGCGGGTCGGAGACGAGGGTGGTCAACGCGGCCAGGCACAGCACCGGGCCTGCGAAGAAGGCCACGACCACCACCCAGGCGCCCATGGTGGGACGGTAGGTCGCCGATCACGCCGGAGCAAGGGCCGTCGGCCAGAATGTCGCCCATGTGCCCCGAGCAGACGCCTCGCGCGCGCCCGCACCAGCGGTTCACCGAGGACGGACGTCGGATCCGTGAGGTGCTCAGCTACTCGCGGCGTGGCGGCCGCTTCACGCCCAGCCAGCGGGAGGCGTGGGTGGCGCACAGCGAGGCGTGGGTGATCCCCGAGCAGGCGGTCGACGCGCCGGACTTCCGGCTGGCCGACTGGTTCGGCCGCGCGGCCCCCTTGATCGTGGAGGTCGGTTCCGGGGTGGGGGAGGCGACCGGCGCACTGGCCGCCGCCCGGCCGTCGTACGACGTGCTGGCGCTGGAGGTCTGGCGACCCGGTATCGCGGCGTCGCTCGCGGAGGTGGCGGCGGCCGGCGCCACCCACGTGCGCTTCTGCTCCGTCGACGCGGTCTGGACACTCGAGCACCTCGTCGCGCCCGGCGCCCTCGCCGAGCTCTGGACGTTCTTCCCCGACCCGTGGCCCAAGACCCGGCACCACAAGCGGCGCATCGTCGATCCGGCGTTCGCCTCCCTCGCCGCCGGCCGGTTGGCGCGCGGCGGCACCTGGCGGTTGGCGACGGACTGGACCGACTACGCCGAGCAGATGGTCGCCGTGCTCGACGCCGAGCCCGCGCTGGTGGGTGGCGTCACCGAGCGCTGGGCCGAACGCCCGGTCACCAAGTTCGAGCGCAAAGGCATCGAGGCGGGGCGGCCGATCACCGACCTGCTCTACACCCGCGTCTGAGCGGCGTCTCCTCGGCCGAGAGCCAGTCGACAAGGACATCCCGGTGCCACACTGGCCGCCATGACGCAGCAGATGCCGGGGCCGCCGTACGCACCGCCGCCGCCCAACCATCCGCAGGCCACCACGGCCCTCGTGCTCGGCATCCTGGGGCTCGTCGTGTGCGGGGTGATCGCGCCGTTCGCCTGGAGCACCGGCAGCAAGGCCGTGCAGGAGATCGACGCCTCCGGCGGGCGTTGGGGCGGCCGCAGCGAGGCCAACACCGGCCGCATCCTCGGCATGGTCGGCACGATCCTGCTGGTGGGCGGGCTGGCGCTTGTGATCCTCCTGTTCGTCTTCATCGTCGTGTTCGGAGCCTTCACCGTCACGACCTTCCACTCGACGCAGACTCCGGTCGGCGGCTGAGCGTCCTCACCCCACCAGCGTCGCCACGGCGTCGGCGAAGACCTCAGGTGGCGCGCGTGGTCAGCCGCGCCCGGAGGGCGTCGTCGCGGTGCAGCCGGGCCAGGTCGCGGTCGCGCCGCGCCGCGCCGACGGCGGCCAGGAAGTCCCACGGGGTGGTGCCGGGCGGCGGCGGGGGCGCGACGTACTCTGACATCCGGGTCGCGAGCATGTCGCCGAGCCGCTGGCGCGAGGCCGGGTCGAGCGTGGCCACGCGGGCGAGGTACTGACGGACGGCGAGGGCCAGCCCGACGGGCGGAGTCCCGAGGTCGGCCGCCGTCGCCCATGCCGCCAGGGCCTGGGGCATGGGCGACGGTCGGGGCAGGGTGAGCCGCACCCGGTCGCGTACGACGTACGTCCCCGCGGCGTAGTCGCCCAGCCGCTTCCCGCGCGAGCTGACCAGGCAGCTGAAGAACGCCGGCCCGCCGGACAACGCGTAGATCTCCACGACACCGAGCAGAGCCCGGACGAATGCCTGCTGGGCCGTGATCGTGCCCGCGTCGTCGCGCACCACGCGGAGCCCGAGCGCCAGCTTGCCGAGGGACCGCCCACGGGTGAGCGTCTCCATCACGGTCGGGTAGACGAGGAAGACCAGCATCAGCGAGCTGACCAGGGCGACGTGCTGCAGCGCGCCGTCGCTGTGGGCGCTGGCCACCAGTGCCAGGAAGAACACCGCGATCGCCACGATCCCGAGAGCCAGCACGTCCAGGAGCCCGGAGGCGATCCGCGCGCCGACCGTGGCAGCGGGCAGGTCGAGGGCGACGGCCTCGCCGGTGACGAGGTCGTCCTCGGTCAGCATCGCGAACTCCGGTGACGACATCGCAGTGAGCATAGGCTTCGCCGCGTGGACCTGGACGCGTATGTGCTCGCGCACCACGCGGAGTGGGACCGCCTCGAGGCGCTGACCCGCAAGCGGCGGCTGGACGGCGGCGAGAGCGACGAGCTCGTCGAGCGCTACCAGCGAGTCGCCACCCAGCTCTCGGTGATCCGGACCGCCGCCCCCGACGCCAGCGCCATCACCTACCTCTCCCTGCTCCTCAGCCGCGCGCGCAACCGCGCCGGGGGAGCGGGCTCCGGCACCTGGCACGGCGTACGCACCTTCGTCCTCGAGCGTTTCCCGGCGGCGCTCTACCGGCTGCGCTGGTGGTGGATCGGGACCGCGGCCGGCAATGTCGTGGCGACGGCGGTGATGATGTGGTGGCTGCTGGACCACCCGGACGTCGAGCAGAGCCTGCTGTCCCCGCGCGACGTCGACCGGCTGGTCAACCACCAGTTCGCCGGCTACTACAGCCAGTACGCCGCGTCCCACTTCGCCGCGGAGGTCTGGGTCAACAACGTCTGGGTCGCCGCGCTCTGCCTGGCGCTGGGTGCTCTCGGAGCACCGGTGGTCTACCTGCTGTTCCAGAACATCGCCAACCTCGCGGTGATCGGCTCGGTCATGACCCGCCACGGGCATGCCGCCGAGTTCTGGGGCCTGATCCTGCCGCACGGTCTGCTCGAGCTGACCGCGGTCTTCGTGGCCGGTGGTGTCGGGTTCCGGTTGTTCTGGTCGTGGGTGGAACCCGGCGACATGACCCGCGCGCAGTCCTTTTCGCGGGAGGGTCGCACGGCGGGCACCGTGGCCCTCGGCCTGGTCGGCGTCCTGGCCGTGAGTGGTGTCATCGAGGCGTTCGTGACACCGAGCGGGTTGCCCACCTGGGCCCGGATCGGCGTGGGGCTGCTGGCCGAGGCGACGTTCCTGGCCTACGTCTTCGTGCTCGGTCGCCGCGCCGTGGAGCGCGGCCACACCGGTGACGTCGACCCGCGGCTGCTCGAGGACCGGGTCGCCGCCCAGAGCTAGCACCTTCCGGCGCGGCGCCAGCCGCGCCGGAAGAGCGCGGCGAACGGCGCGCCCGCTTGCGGGCAAGCCGATCAGCTCAGAGCAGGCCGCGCGCCTTGAGGGCGAGGTAGTGGTCGGCGAGCGCGGGCGGGAGGTCGTCGGCCGGTACGTCGATGACGTCGACGCCGAGGGTCCGGAGCAGTCCGGCCGTGTCGCGGCGACGGGCCAGGCTCTGCTCCGCCGCCGCCGCGGCGTACACCTCGTCGAGTCCGCCGCGGGCGACCGCCATCCGCTCCAACTCGGGGTCACGGACCGAGGCGAGCACCACCCGGTGGTGGCGCACCAGCACCGGCAGCACCGGGAGCAGACCCTCCTCGACGGCGGACGGTTCCAGCGGCGTGAGCAGGCAGACCAAGGCGCGCTGGCGACCCAGTGACTGCACGGCGCCGGTGAGGGCGGCCCAGTCCGCCTCGGCGATCTCGGGCTCGAGTCCGGCGAACGCATCCTCGAGCCGGCTGGTGGCGTCGCGGGCACCGGCGAGCCGCAGCCGGGCGCGCACCCGACGGTCGCCCGCGACCACGTCGACCCGGTCACCGGCTCGCGAGGCGAGCGCGGTCAGGAGCAGGGCCGACTCCATCGCGGAGTCGAGCCGGGGTACGTCGTCCACCCGGCCGGCGGAGACCCGCGACGTGTCGAGGACGAGCACGACCCGACGGTCGCGCTCGGGCTGCCAGGTGCGCACGACGAC
>DAINSL010000063.1:7820-15253 GCA_036741335.1 Nocardioides sp.
CACCACGACGCCGCGGTTGCGGGCGCTGGCCCGCCAGTCGATGGAGCGGACGTCGTCGCCACGGACGTACTCGCGCAACGAGTCGAACTCGGTGCCCTGGCCGCGGACCCGCACCGCCGACCGTCCGTCGAGGTCGCGCAGCCGCGCCAGCCGCGACGGCAGGTGCTTGCGCGACTCGAACGGCGGCACCGACCGCAGCGACCCGGGCACGGCCCGGGTGGACTGCCGGGCCGCCAGTCCGAGCGGGCCGAGACTGCGGACGGTGACGCCGAGCGCTCGCAGCTCGCCGCGACGGGTCGGCCGCAGGGGCGTGCTGAGGAGGCCGCGGTCGCCCGCCCGGAGCCGGGCGCGGTGCCGGTTGTCGCGGGCGCCGGCGGAGGGCTGCCAGGCGTCCCGCACCAGCAGGGAGACCTGCCGCCGCCCGGCGTTCGCGATCGCGAGCGTCGACGCGGTCTCCCCGCCGACGCGGACCCGGCCGGTGGGAAGCCGGTCCAGCTCCACCGCTGCCGGCGAGGGAGCGAACAGCAGGTCGAGCCCGACCAGCAGGAGCACCGCGAGCACCCACAGCCACGTCGTGGAGACGTCCGGGCGTACGACGACCGCCACCAGGCCGAGCAGCAGCAGGAGCGGGACGCGCGAGGTGATGGACATCGTGGGGTGGGCTAGCGGGGGACCGGGACCGAGCCGAGGGCGGAGGCGAGGACGGCGCTGACGTCCACCCCCTCGAGCTCGGCCTCCGGGCGGAGCGAGAGCCGGTGGGCCAGCGTCGCCTGGGCGAGCGCCTTGACGTCGTCGGGAGTCACGAAGCCGCGACCCGACAGCCAGGCCCAGGCGCGCGCCGTACGCATCAGGGCGACGGCACCGCGGGGGCTGGCGCCCAGGCCGAGGGACGGAGACTGCCGGGTCGCCCGCGCGACGTCCACGACGTACGCCGCGATCTCGGGCGACACCTGCACGTCGCGGACCGCGCGCTGCCCGTCCGCGATGTCGTCGGCGCCGGCCACGGCGGTGACCCCCGAGGCGGCCACATCGCGCGGGTCGAAGCCGGCCGCGTGGCGGGTGACGACCTCGAGCTCGGCGTCCCGGTCGGGGACGGGCATCACGACCTTGAGCAGGAAGCGATCCAGCTGTGCCTCGGGCAGCGGGTAGGTGCCTTCGTACTCGACGGGGTTCTGGGTGGCGGCCACCAGGAACGGCCTGGGTAGGGGGTGGGAGACGCCGTCGACCGACACCTGGCCCTCCTCCATCGCCTCCAGCAACGCCGACTGGGTCTTGGGTGGGGTGCGGTTGATCTCGTCGGCGAGGAGGAGGTGGGTGAACACCGGGCCTTCGCGGAACGTGAGCTCGCCGCGGGTGCCGTCGATGACCATGGAGCCGGTGATGTCGCCCGGCATCAGGTCGGGAGTGAACTGCACCCGGCGGGTGCGCACCGACAACGCCTCGGCCAGGCTCCGCACCAGCAGGGTCTTCGCCACTCCTGGCACGCCCTCCATCAGCACGTGACCGCCGCAGAGCAGGGCGACCAGCAGCCCCGACACGGCCGCGTCCTGGCCGACCACGGCCTTGGCCACCTCGGTGCGCACGGCGCCCAGCCGGGCGCGGGCGTCGTCGCCCGAGCCGCCGGAGTTTTGGCTCGGGGGATCACTCACGGGATCGCTCACGGGATCGCTCATTGGGCCGGTCATGGGTGGGACACCTCTCTGTCGAGCTCGGTCAGCTGGCGGGCCAGGGCGGTCAGGTCCCGATCGGTTGTGGGGGCACGGGCGCCCGGCCCGAGGAGCGCGTCGACCTCCGCCGCGGGTCGGCCGCTCCGCGAGGCGACCGCGTCGACGAGGTGCGCCGGGTCGGGATGGCGGGGGAGCCGCAGCCGATCGGAGAGCCGGTCGCGGGCGGCGGCGCGCAGCGCGCCGGCCGCGTGGGCACGGTCACCCGCCCGCCGGTAGAGACGCCCGAGGCTGCGCGTCGTCTCGATCGCCTTCACCTGGACCGGCAGTGGTTCGCGGGCCAGCGGGCCGAACCTCCGGCCGCGCCAGAGCATCACCGCGATCATCGTCAACGAGACCAGCAGCAGGGCGGGGGTGAGCCAGTGCGGCAGCAGGCTCGAGGCCGAGACGCTGTCGGCTCCGGCGAGGTCGACGAGGGCCGGGACGTACCAGACCAGTCGGGGACGCTGGCCGAGCAGCCGCAGGGCGACCGCTGCGTTGTCGCCGTCGAGGACCTGGTCGTTGGTCAGTGCGGCCGGCGCGCCGAGCAGTGTGAGGCCGGGACGCGGCTCCGCCACGAGCACACCGTCGTGTCCGCGGAAGCAGCCGTCGGAGGCGAACTCCTCGGCGTCGGAGACCTGCAGCGACAGTCCGTCGTACGCCGGGCAGGCGGCCGGCACCGGGTCCTGCGGTGACGTGTTCACCGGGGACGACGTGACCCCGAGCTGACGCACCAGCGTCGGACCGGGCGCGACCACCACCAGCTGTGCCTGCCCCTGGTGCGCGAGCAGCCGGGCGGTGGTGGAGCGGCCCAGGTTGCCCGCTGACGTGACCACGATGGTGGTGGCTCCGTCCAGGGCGCCGTCCGCAGCGGCCCGGTCGAGGGCGTCGGCGCTGCGCACGATGCGGACGTCCATGCCCTGCTGGGCGAGCACGCGCGCCACGGCCTGGGCACCGCTACCGTCCGGGTTGGCGGGGTCGAGATCGGCGGAGTAGGTCCGGTGACCGCGGCCGAGCCACGCGGTGAGCACGACGGCGACCAGGCCTACCGCCACGATCAGCAGCGTGGTCCGGTGCCGGGCCAGCGTCTTCACCGCACGCCGACCAGGGTGTCGTCCAGCGCGAGGACCGCGATCGCGTCGTCCCAGGTGGCAGGCCGATCGCCGTACATCGTGGCGTCGAAGAGGTCGGCACAGCGTCCGACCCCTTCGGCGAGGCCGGGATGGGTGGCTGCC
Source organism: Nocardioides sp. (assembly GCA_036741335.1). Lineage (GTDB taxonomy): Bacteria > Actinomycetota > Actinomycetes > Propionibacteriales > Nocardioidaceae > Nocardioides. Next base: position 10,759 of record DAINSL010000063.1, read on the forward strand.
ATGCGTAGCGAGACCTCGTGCGCGGTGAGTCCGGGCTGGTCCAGCAGGGTGCCGTGCTCGATCTGCCGGGCGGTGAGTGCCCGGAACGCATCGAGCACCGCGTCGTCGTAGCGCTCCTGCGACAGGGCGGACTCGGCGCGACGGCGCAGGTCGGCGGCCGACGGGCGGTCGTCGAGGAGTACGGCGGCGGCCCGGGTGCGCACGCGCCGATCACGTCGTACACGGGACAGGAGCAGGACCAGGCCGAGCACCAGGAGGGCGGCGAGCAGCATGGTCACGAGCATGGTGAGGGGCGAGGAGCCGGACGCCGCGCCGACGCTGCGGTCGAAGAGCCGGCCGAGCCAGTCCATCAGACGCTGCCAGAGGTGCTGGTCGTGGTACTCCTTCTTCAGCAGTTCCGCGCGCAGCAGCGACCGACCCTCGTCACCCGAGGGATCCAGGGGCGGTCCGGGTGCCGGCATCATCGGCTACCGGAGCCCCGCGCGGCCCAGCAGCTCGACGTCGTAGGCCTCCTTGCGCATCCGCTGGTCGACGTAGAGCAGGGCGTAGACCGCGGCCTGGAAGGGCTGGATCAGTGCGGACGAGACGATGGTGCCGACCGCCGTCAGCAGGAGATACATCATCAGGCCGTAGCCGGTGTCGGTGCCGCCGATCAGGAACACCTCACCGCCGATGCTGAACGGGAGCCGCAGCATGCTGGCAGCGAAGCCCACGATCAGGCTCACCAACAGGAGGATGCCGAGCAGGCGCCAGAACTGCCGCTGGGTCAGCCGCACCGAGCGGCCGAGCGCGCCGAACACGCCCACCGGCTCGAGCATCAGCGCCGGTACGGCGAGTGCGCGCACGCGCACCCAGAACACCAGGTAACCCACCACCAGTGCCACGCCGAGGATCAGTCCGACGAGCACGGTGACTCCCAGGCTGGACGTGAACGCCAGCAGGACCACGACCCCCACGACGATCGCGGTCACCACGAGCACGCCCAGTCCGAGCAGGACGGCCATCCCGAACAGCCGCCAGCGCTTGCCGGCGGTGGCGGCCCACGCCTCACCCATGGTCAGCCGGCGCCCGACGGCCGCGGCGGAGGTGACGTGCGCGATCATCCCGGACACGAAGAGGAGCCCGATCGCCTGGAGCTGGGAGCCGACCAACAGCGAGCCGAACGCGGAGACCAGGCTGACGATCTGACTGTCTGACAGCTCGTTGCTACCGGGGTCGAGCCTCAGCCCCGCGGTCGATCCGGTGATGAGCCCGACCGCGACCGGCAGGATCATGGCGACCGCAGAGACGAGCACGGCCGCACCGATGGTCGCCCGCGGGTTGTAGCGGATGATCCGGAACGCCCCGTCGAGGATGTCGCCGAGCACCAGCGGCCGCAGCGGGATCGCGCCGGGCTTGTGCGCCGCGCCCGGCATCCCCGGCGGCAAGGGGTACGGCGGCTCGCCGGCGGCGGGTGCCCACGGCGCCGGTGGGTGGCCCACTGGTTGGGCGGGCTGGCCCCACCCCGTTGACGGCGCGGGAGGCTGCGTCCATCCGGGCGGAGGAGAGGGCGGCTGACTCCATCCGGGGGGCGGCGGCTGGTCTCCCGACAAGGCTGTCTCCCTCGTGGTGGGGGGGCCGGCCCGAGTCCGGCGCCCGCGAGGCGCTCATCCTGTCAGCCCGAGGACTCGATTTGGCGTCCATGGGGCCGATCTGTCAGGATTGTCCGGTTGCTCCGGCGGGTTGCCGGGGTGCGCCGCACTTGACTTCTGAATCGCGTCTCCTGCTGGTTCGCAGGTCGCCGTGCGTCGCGCCGAACCAGGAGACCCGATATCCCGACACACCGTCGGGTGCCCACCAACACGATGCAGTTCTCCCGCAAGGGGGATCTGTGTGCCGCGGAATGCGCGACACGCCCGACCTCGGGGGTCGGGGTGGAGCGCGTGCCAGGCGGACAAGACAACATGGCGGACGGTCCCGACCCGGGACCGTCCGGACGGACAGCAGCACGACACGAAGGACGAGAGAGACCTATGGCGGGACAGAAGATCCGCATCAGGCTCAAGGCCTATGACCACGAGGTGATCGACACCTCGGCGCGCAAGATCGTGGACACGGTCACCCGTACGGGTGCCAAGGTCGCCGGCCCCGTGCCGCTGCCGACCGAGAAGAACGTGTACTGCGTGATCCGCTCGCCCCACAAGTACAAGGACTCGCGCGAGCACTTCGAGATGCGCACCCACAAGCGCCTGATCGACATCATCGACCCCACGCCGAAGACCGTCGACTCCCTGATGCGCCTCGACCTCCCTGCCGGCGTCGACATCGAGATCAAGCTCTGAGGCTTCTGACATGACTGTTGAACGAAACGTGAAGGGCCTGCTGGGCACCAAGCTCGGCATGACCCAGCTGTGGGACGACAACAACCGGATCGTCCCCGTCACCGTCGTCGCGGCGTCCACGAACGTGGTCACCCAGGTCCGCAAGCCCGAGAGCGACGGCTACAACGCCATCCAGGTCGGGTACGGCGAGATCGACGGCCGCAAGGTCACCAAGCCGGAGGCGGGTCAGTTCGCCAGGGCCGGGGTCACCCCGCGCCGCCACGTGGTGGAGATCCGGACCGCCGACGCCGGGTCGTACACCGTGGGCCAGGAGCTCGCGGTCGACACCTTCGCCGCCGGAGACGAGATCGACGTGACCGGCACCAGCAAGGGCAAGGGCTTCGCCGGTGTCATGAAGCGTCACGGCTTCCACGGCGTCGGCGCATCGCACGGTGCGCACCGCAACCACCGCAAGCCGGGCTCCATCGGCGCCTGCGCGACCCCGGGTCGCGTGTTCAAGGGTGTCCGGATGGCCGGCCGGATGGGCAACGACACCGTCACCACCCAGAACGTCACCGTCCACGCGGTCGACGCCGAGAAGGGCCTGATCCTGCTCAAGGGCGCCGTACCCGGGCGCAAGGGTGGCTTGATCGTCCTGCGCTCGGCTGCCAAGCGCACCGCACCCGCCGAGGAGGCCTGACCATGGCTACCGCCACCAAGAAGACCGCCGCGAAGAAGACCGCCGCGAAGAAGTCGGCGTCCTCGTCTACGACCGTCAAGACCGTGCAGGTCGACTTCCCGGCCGAGATCTTCGACGTCGAGGTCAACATCCCGCTGATCCACCAGGTCGTGGTGGCCCAGCAGGCCGCGGCTCGTCAGGGCACCCACGCCACCAAGCGCCGCGGCGACGTCCGCGGTGGTGGCCGCAAGCCCTACAAGCAGAAGGGCACCGGTCGGGCCCGCCAGGGCTCGATCCGCGCTCCGCAGTTCGTCGGCGGTGGCGTCGTCCACGGCCCGCAGCCGCGCAGCTACGCCCAGCGCACACCCAAGAAGATGATCGCGGCCGCCCTGCGCGGCGCGCTCTCGGACCGCGCCCGTGACGGCCGCATCCACGTCGTGGAGTCGCTAGTGACCGGCGAGGCGCCCTCCACCAAGGCCGCCCTGGCCGCCCTGGCCGGCGTCGTGTCCGACCGCGCCAACTTCCTGGTCGTGCTCGAGCGTTCGGACGCCGTGACCTGGCTGTCGCTGCGCAACGCCCACGAGGTGCACATCGTGGCCGTCGACCAGGTCAACACCTACGACGTGCTGGCCACCGACGACATCGTCTTCACGCGCGGCGCCTACGAGTCCTTCGTGTCCGGCACCGCCTCGGCGAGCGTCCGGGTCTCGACAGGCTCGACCACCACCGTCGTGGAGGCCCCCGCGGCCGACGCCCAGGCCGAGGTGGCGACCGAGGCCCTGGTCGAGACCGTCGAGGACGCCAAGCCGGTGGTGCCGAAGGGCGCGAAGGCCCCGCTCAAGAGCGGTGGCGCACCCAAGGGCTACGAGGTCAAGGGCAACGCCGACTCGGGTCTCTACCACGAGCCCGACAGCCAGTGGTACGACGCGACGGTCGCGGAGTTCTACTTCAAGACTGCCGCGAGCGCCGAGGCAGCGGGCTTCACCCGCGCCGGCGGCGAGAAGGAGGAGGCGAAGTGAGCACCCTGCACAAGGACCACCGCGACGTCCTGATCGCCCCCGTGGTGTCGGAGAAGAGCTACGGCCTCCTCGACGCCAACAAGTACACCTTCCTGGTGCGCCCCGACGCCAACAAGACCGAGATCAAGATCGCGGTCGAGAAGGTCTTCGGCGTCAAGGTCACCTCGGTGAACACCCTGAACCGCCAGGGCAAGACCCGTCGTACCCGTACCGGCCTGGGCAAGCGCAAGGACACCAAGCGCGCCATCGTCAGCCTCGCAGAGGGCCACCGCATCGACATCTTCGGAGGTCCGGTCTCCTGACCGGGCTCCTGACTAGGACGAGATAACCATGGCTATCCGCAAGTACAAGCCGACCACCCCGGGCCGTCGTGGCTCCTCGGTGGCCGACTTCGTCGAGATCACCCGGACCACGCCGGAGAAGTCGCTGACCCGTCCGCTGCCCAAGAAGGGCGGCCGCAACAACCAGGGCCGGATCACCACCCGTCACCAGGGCGG
>DAINSL010000064.1:0-9341 GCA_036741335.1 Nocardioides sp.
CATCAGGAGCGAGTCGCCCTCGCAGTCGGGGAAGCCGAGGTGCGCGTTGCCGGGGAGGCGCTCGACGAGGTCGCCGTGCAGATGGGCGTCCGGGACCACCTCGATCACCCGGCGGACCAGGTCGTCGCGCAGGGCGGTCATCCGCTCGGCGTACTCGGGCTGGGCCTTGACCGCGTGCTCCACCGCCGCGGCGAAGCCGGCGATGGCCGGCATGTCGAGGGTGCCGCTGCGGATGTCGCGCTCCTGGCCACCGCCGTGCAGCAGCGGCGTCAGGGAGAGCTCGCGCCGGACGATCAAGGCCCCGACGCCGTACGGACCGCCGAGCTTGTGGCCGGTCAGCGTCAGCGCGTCAACCCCGCTCGCGGCGAAGTCGACCGGAATGGCACCCACGGCCTGGACCGCGTCGGTGTGCACGGGGATGCCATGTGCGGTGGCGATGGCGACGACGTCCTCGATCGGCTGGATCGTGCCGACCTCGTTGTTGGCCCACATCACCGAGATCAGGGCGACCGACTCCGGCCCGCGGTCGACGCTGGCGCGCAGCGCGTCGAGGTCGAGGCGCCCCTGGATGTCGACGGGCAGCAGCTCGACGACGGCGTGCTCCTCGCCCGCCAGCCAGTGCAGGGCGTCGAGGACAGCGTGGTGCTCCACGGCCGTGGCCAGGATCCGAACCCGGGCGGGATCGGTGTCGTGCCGGGACCAGTAGAGGCCCTTGAGCGCGAGGTTGTCCGACTCGGTTCCGCCGGAGGTGAACACGACCTCGCCCGGGCGGCAGTTGAGCGCCTGCGCGATCGTCTCGCGCGACTCCTCGACGATCCGCCGGGCGGCACGCCCGCTGGCATGCAGGGACGAGGGGTTGCCCACGTCGCGGAGATGGGTGGTCATCACCTCGAGCGCGGCCGGGAGCATCGGCGTGGTCGCGGCATGGTCGAGGTAGACCGTCGGTGTCTCGGGCGCGTCGTGCATGTCATACCCAGCGTACGGCGCTGGCTCTGACACCGCGAACCCGGAGGATCAGCAGCGGTCGAGCGCCGCCCGAGCCTCGATTTACGCGCGGCCCTCCATCTGCGGCAGCCACGGGTGCTCGGGCCAGAGGAGACGTACCCGCTCGCGCAGCCAGCTGAGCTGGCCCTCGTTGAGCAGGGGCAGCGTATGGGCGAGGTCGCGGCGGTCCTTGGTGCGGTCGATCCGGGCCTTGAAGAGGAGCGAGATCTCGGGGTTGAGCACGCGTACGCCGTCGTCGGTCACCCAGGTGACGTCGGCCAGCGGGGCGACATGGTCGGGCAGCCGCTTGTTCTGCCACAGCCCATCGACGTCCGGGGTCATCGGCAGGTCCATCACCCACGGTGCCTGCGCGTGCCGGCGCACCCAGATCTGGGCGTCGGGTGCCGGGAGGTCGGGATGCCGGTCGGTCATCGGCCCCAGACGTCCGTCGACGATCGACCAGAGATGCCAGCGGTCGCCGACGAACTCACGCAGCGCGGGCGCGTCGCAGGCCAGGATCGAGACGTCGATGTCCTCGTGCTCGCGCGGAGCACCGGTGAACGCCTCGATCGACCAACCGCCGACCAGCCACCACGGTCGGTCGAAGCCGTCGAAGAAGTCGCGGGCGCCGGCCACGTCGAGGGAGTCCCAGGGTCCGTACAGGTGGACCCAGTACTCGTCCTCGGCCCGCTCCTCGGGGCTTTGTGGCAGCGGCTCACGCACGGGCGGACACTACCGGCCCACGTCAGCGCGCGCCGTACATCTTCTTCATGCCGAGCCAGTCGCCGAGCCCGAGGGTGCGGGCGTACGTCGAGCAGGGCTTCGCCGCGTGCTGCATGGTGAGGTTCGCGTGGCCCGACCCGGTGTGCGCCATGCCGTACACATGACCGAACTCGTGGGTGACGATCCCCTCGAGGTCCCACTTGTTCGTGCACGTGCTCGGCAGGTGGGTGGTGAGGGCGTCGCCGGTGTCGATCATGATGTCCGCCGCGCCCATCCGGCCGCTGCCGGTGAGGAACCAATAGCAGGTCCAGCCGAGCAGCCCGCCGGGCAGGTTGCCGAAGCCAACGACGTTCTTGGTGTTGTAGGCGCCGCACGTGATCGAGGTGCTGCCCGGCTTGATGTTCGGCTGGACGGAGGTGTGGCCGAGGTAGTGCCCGACTGGGGTGCGCAGGTGCGGTTTGCCGCAGGTGTTGCGCCCCTTGCGCATGTTCACATTGGCGGCCTTGATCTGCCTGACCAGCACCCGCTTGTGGTAGCGCGTCGGCGCCTTCGCGAGCATCACGCGGTAGCGCAGGGACGTGGCCCACCGGTGGCCCTCGAGGTCGAACGTGCGGTCCTGGCACGCCGGGAGGTCCGAGCCCGCGCCGGCGCCACCGCTGCGTGCGGCGGCACCGACCACGGCGCGCACCTCGCTGCCGGTGTTGGCGACCCGCAGACCAGTCACGTCGCCATGTCGGCCGATGCCGTCACCGGCGGCGCTCACCCCGGCGGGCGGCACCACGACCGAGACCCGTCCGGCGTACACGACTCGTCCGACCAGGGAGCAACCGAGGTCGGAGACCCCGTGCGCGAGGGCGGCGGCCCGGATCGGCCCCCGACCGGCGCACAGCTCGTCGATGGTGCGGGCGGACGCGGTGCCCTGCACGGAGGCGGCCAGGAGCGTGCACGAGGTGAGGGAGGCGACCAGGGCGAGGGCTCGTCGAAGGATCGTCATGCGTCGATCCTGCCCCACGACCTCCCGGTCAAACGCGGCGCGGTGGGTCGGCGCTCAGAGCAGGACGAGGTCGTCGCGGTGGACGACCTCGCGCTCGTACGCCGTACCGAGCTCGCGCCGCAGGGACGCCGAGGTCTTGCCGACCAGGCTCGGGATCTCGGCGGAGTCGAAGTTGACCAACCCTCGGGCGACCGGCGTCCCGTCGGGACCGGCGAGGTCAACGGGATCGCCGGCCGCGAACGTGCCGGTGGCCCCGGTGACCCCCGCGGCGAGCAGTGAGGCCCGGCGCTCGGTGACTGCGCGCACGGCGCCGGCATCGAGCAGCAGGACCCCCTTGGGCTGCGTGGCATAGGCCAGCCACAGCAGCCGGGTGGGCCGACGACGCGCCTCTGCGTGGAAGAACGTGCCGACGGGAGCACCGGCCAGGGCCTCGTCTGCGCGCTCGGCCGCGGTCAGGACGACCGGGATCCCGGCCCCGGTGGCGATCCGGGCCGCCTCCAGCTTGGTGCGCATCCCGCCGGTACCCACTCCGGCACCGCCGGTACGGCCGACGCGGACGGCGGTGAGGTCGTCGGCGAGCGCCACGTCGGAGACCAGGGAGCTCCGGCTCGAGGCAGGATGCGCGTCGTACAGGCCCTCGACGTCGCTGAGCAGCACCAGCAGGTCGGCATGCACGAGGTGGGCGACCAGTGCGGCGAGCCGGTCGTTGTCGCCGAACCGGATCTCGCCGGTGGCCACGGTGTCGTTCTCGTTGACGATCGGGAGCACGCCGAGCTCGAGCAGCTTGGCCAGGGTCTGGTGTGCGTTGCGGTAGTGCGTACGCCGGGTCACGTCGTCGACGGTCAGCAGGATCTGGCCCGCCACCACGCCGTGCGTCGCGAGCTCCTCGGTGTAGCGGTGCACGAGGAGCCCCTGCCCCACGGCCGCAGCGGCCTGCTGTGCGGGGAGCGCCCGCGGTCGCCGGGCCATCCCCAGCGAGGCCAGGCCGGCCGCGATCGCCCCCGACGAGACCAGCACCACCTCGACACCGCGAGCCCGGGCGCCGGCCATGGCGGCGACGAGTCGGCGTACGCGGTCCGGGTCGATGCCGCCCACCGCCGTGGTGAGGCTGGACGAGCCGACCTTGACCACGACCCGGCGGGCGGCGAGCACGGAGGCCCGCAGCCCGTCGCCGGCCACAGCGGTCATGCGTCCGGTTCGCTCTCTGGACGGTCGGGGTCGTCTGCCGAGCCGATCTCGTAACTGAGCGGTCCGCGGTCGAGCCGACGGGCCACGTCGGCGCGGGTCTCGGTCTCGGCACGGTCGGGCATCGCCTCCTGGATCGCGCGACGCCGGTGGGACGCGGGGCGCTTCTCCTCGAACCGCTGGTCCTCGCCCCGGCGGCTGAGCAGCTCCACCCCCGCGTCGACGCCGGGCCGGAAGTCGAACACCACTGCGTTGTCGAGGTCGCCGATCAGCACGTCGTCGCCCTCGACCGCGCCGAGCTTCACCAGCCGCGCCTCGACGCCGAGCCGGTTCAGCCGGTCGGCCAGGAAGCCGACCGCCTCGTCGTTGCTGAAGTCGGTCTGGCGGACCCAGCGTTCGGGCTTGGTGCCGAGCACCCGCCACCCTTCCGGCGTCTGGGTGACCGAGAAGTCGGCTCCACCGTCCACGCCGGCGGGCCGGAGCACGATCCGCTCGGCCGCGGCGCGGGTCCGGGTGGCGCGCGCGGCGTTCACGATCTCGGCCATCGCGAACGTGAGCTCGCGCAGGCCCTCGCCCGAGGCGGCGCTGACCGCGAAGACGCGATGGCCGCGGCTCTCGAGGTCGGCGCGGACGATCTCGGCCATGTCGCGACCGTCGGGGACGTCGATCTTGTTGAGCGCCACGAGCCGCGGCCGGTCGCCGAGCCCGCCGTACGACGCCAGCTCGTGCTCGATCACGGCCAGGTCGTCCTCGGGGTTGCGACCCGGCTCGATCGTCGCGGTGTCCACGACGTGCACGATCGCGGCGCACCGCTCCACGTGGCGCAGGAACTCGTGGCCGAGACCGCGTCCCTCGCTGGCTCCTTCGATCAGCCCGGGGACGTCGGCCACGGTGAAGGTCGTCTCGCCGGCACTGACCACACCGAGGTTCGGCACCAGCGTCGTGAAGGGGTAGTCGGCGATCTTGGGACGGGCCCGCGAGACCGCCGCGATCAGGCTGGACTTGCCGGCGCTCGGGTAGCCGACGAGACCGATGTCCGCGACGACCTTGAGCTCGAGGCTGATGTCCAGCTCTTCGCCTGGCTCGCCCAGCAGGGCGAAGCCGGGCGCCTTCCGCTTGGAGCTGGCCAGCGCGGCGTTGCCGAGGCCTCCGCGGCCGCCCTGGGCGATCACCAGCTCGGTGCCGGCGCCGACCAGGTCGGCGAGCACCTCGCCGCCGATCCGGGCCACCACCGTGCCGTCCGGCACCGGGAGCACCAGGTCGGAGCCGTGGGAGCCGTTCTTGTGGGCTCCGGCGCCATGGCCGCCGTGCTCCGCCTGTCGGCGGGAGCTGTGGTGGTAGTCGAGCAGGGTGGTCACGTCGGGATCGACCCGCAGGATCACCGATCCGCCGGGTCCGCCGTTCCCGCCGTCGGGACCGCCGAGGGGCTTAAACTTCTCGCGATGTACCGAGGCGACGCCGTTGCCGCCCCCTCCCGCGGCGACGTGCAACGTCACCCGGTCGACGAACGACGGCACTGCCATGACTGCTCCTGAAATGGTGGAAGGGCGGCCCCGGGGCCGGGGACGCCCTTCGCAACGTGGGTCGGGCGTTACTCGCCGGACGGCACGATGTTGATGACCCGGCGACCGCGACGCGTGCCGAACTCCACGTTGCCCGCGACCAGCGCGAACAGCGTGTCGTCTCCGCCGCGGCCCACACCGCTGCCCGGGTGGAAGTGGGTGCCGCGCTGGCGCACGATGATCTCGCCGGCGTTGACCAGCTGACCGCCGTACCGCTTCACGCCGAGGCGCTGGGAGTTGGAGTCCCGACCGTTCTTGGTCGAGGCTGCACCCTTCTTGTGTGCCATGAGTTCAGTCCTTCGTGCGGTGCGGAGCCGGGGCTCACAGGGAGATGTCGGTGACCTTGACCTGGGTGTACTTCTGGCGGTGACCCTGGCGCTTCTTGTAGCCGGTCTTGTTCTTGTACTTCTGGATGATGATCTTGGGGCCCTTCGTCGCGCCGAGCACCTCGACGGTCACCCCTGCCTTGTCGAGACCGGTCGCCTTCACGGTGTCGCCGTCGACCGTCATCACGACCGGCAGGGTGAGCGTGTCGCCCACGGCCGCGTCGGTCCGGTCGATCTCGATGACGTCGCCGACGGCAACCTTCTGCTGCTTGCTGCCAGCGCGCACGATCGCGTACACCGCGGTCTCCTTCGTTGGTTCGAAAACTTCTGGTCTGCCGGCCCGCGCGCGTCGGGCCCCTCCAGGGAGACGGACGCGCGGCCGGGCGGCGGGCACGCCACAGCGCACCGAGGCTCCATCGTACGACGTGGCCGACACCACCAGCAATTCGGCAGGACGACGTACGTGGAGGCAACCTTTCGCCTCCTGACCTGCATCTCATGGATGGATCGGCGAAGGCCGCCGGTCCTCACGATCACGGGGGTTCCGCCATGTCCACGTCCACCACCAGGCTCATCACCGGAGTCGCGGCGCTCGCCCTGGCCACCGGCGGCGTCCTGACGTCGTACCCGGTCCAGGCCGCCACCAGCCCGGCACCGTCCTGCACCAACACCGACCTGACGGCGTCGTACCGTCACTCCGACGACGGCGCCGGCCACAGCTTCGGCTGGATCGTACTGCGCAACACCTCGGGCCACGCCTGCCGCACCGGCGGGTACGGCGGCGTCTCCTACGTCGGAGACGGCAACGGCACCCAGATCGGCGCCGCTGCTGAGCGCACCGACGCCGCGGACGTCGCGTCCTTGGTGGTCGGTCCCGGCCAGCGCCTGCGCAGCCCCATCGACGAGGTGAACGCCTTCAACTTCCCCAAGAAGCGGTGCGACCGGGCGCACGTCGACGGGTTCCGCATCTACGTGCCGAACGCGACGGCGTCGCAGTACGTCGTCCACCCGCACGTGGGGTGCCGCAACCCGAACATCACGCTGATCTTCCAGAAGCCCTACCGGCGCCCCTGAGGCACCGGGCGGGCTCGACGTCAGCGCTTGCGTGCGCCGCCCTTGCGCTTGACCGGGACGTGGAGCGCGTGCCCCTCGTCGCCGTGCTCGAGGGCGTCTGACCCGGTGCCGGTCGGGTGGGCGTGGGCCGATGAGCCGTTGGCGGCCGGCCCCGACGAAGGCGGGCCGGCCGGCCGGCTCGCCGAGCGTCGGCGGGTGCGGGTGACCACCCGCGGTGGCTCCGGTGCGGCAGGCGCCTCGGGCTCGGGCTCGGGGGTTGTCGCGGTCTCGGTGACGTCGTCGGTCTCGGCCGCCGGCTCCGGGGCGTCGTCAGCCCCGGCCTCGTCGGCGGTCACGACCTCGGGACCCGATCCGGCGTCGTCCACGTCGGTCGGCGCGGCGTCGACGGCCTGCTGGACGGTCGCGTCGTCGACCGTGTCGAGGTCCTGCTGGTCCCCGTCGTGGTCGTCCTGGTGCTCCTGGTCGTCCCCGTGCTCGTGGTCGTGGTCATCGGCGCGCTCGTGGCGGGGCATCGCCGCGATGTCCTTGGGCGAAGGCGTGGACGACTTCGGCGAGGAGTCGGGCGGGGAGTCCTGCGCCCCACCCTTGCTGCGCGCGCGCCGGCCGCGGCGGGGCTCGTCCTCGCCGTGCCGCGGCTCGACTGGGGCCTCCTCCACGACGACGCCGCGACCGTGGCAGGTCGGGCAGTCGTGCGAGAACGACTCCAGGAGTCCGGTGCCGATCCGCTTGCGGGTCATCTGCACCAGCCCGAGCGAGGTGACCTCGGCCACCTGGTGGCGGGTCCGGTCGCGGCCGAGGCACTCGACCAGGCGACGCAGCACCAGGTCGCGGTTGGACTCCAGGACCATGTCGATGAAGTCGACGACGATGATGCCGCCGATGTCGCGCAGCCGGAGCTGGCGCACGAACTCCTCGGCCGCCTCCAGGTTGTTCTTGGTGACGGTCTCCTCGAGGTTTCCGCCGGAGCCGGTGAACTTGCCGGTGTTGACGTCCACGACCGTCATCGCCTCGGTGCGGTCGATCACGAGCGAGCCGCCCGAGGGGAGCCAGACCTTGCGGTCCAGGCCCTTCTTGATCTGCTCCTCGACGCGGTACGCCGCGAAGATGTCCTGGCCCTTCTTGGGCTCGTAGCGCTCGAGCCGCTCCTCGAGGTCGGGCGCGACGTGGACGACGTACGACTGGACGGTTTCCCAGGCGTCGTCACCCTCGATGATCAGCTGGGCGAAGTCCTCGGTGAACAGGTCCCGGACCACCTTCAAGGTGAGGTCCGGCTCGCCGTAGAGGAGTTGGGCGCCGGCTCCCTTGTTGGCGGACTTCTTCTCGATGTCTTCCCAACGAGCCTTGAGGCGCTCGACGTCGCGGGTGAGCTCGTCCTCGGAGGCGCCCTCGGCCGCGGTCCGGACGATCACTCCGGCGGTGTCCGGGACGATGTCCTTGAGCAGGGTCTTGAGCCGGTTGCGCTCGGTGTCGGGCAGCTTGCGGGAGATGCCGCTGGTGGTGCCGTCGGGCACATAGACCAGGAACCGGCCGGCCAGGCTGCCCTGGCTGGTCAGGCGTGCGCCCTTGTGCCCGATCGGGTCCTTGGTGACCTGCACCAGGATCGACTGGCCGGACGAGAGCACCGACTCGATCTTGCGCGCCTGGCCCTCCTTGTGGCCGAGCGCCGACCAGTTGACCTCGCCGGCGTACAGCACGGCGTTGCGGCCCTTGCCGATGTCGATGAAGGCCGCCTCCATCGAGGGCAGCACGTTCTGCACCCGACCGAGGTAGACGTTGCCGATCAGGGAGGTCTGCGACTCGCGGGCGACGTAGTGCTCGACGAGGACGTTGTCCTCGAGCACCCCGATCTGCGTGATGTCGCCCCGCTGCCGGATCACCATGACCCGGTTGACCGACTCACGGCGGGCCAGGAACTCGGCCTCGCTGACGATCGGGGCGCGGCGACGGCCGGCCTCGCGCCCCTCGCGGCGGCGCTGCTTCTTGGCCTCGAGGCGGGTCGAGCCCGAGACGGCGGTGATCTCGTCGTTGGCGCTGCGGCCGCCGCGGACCCGGGTCACGGTGTTCGCCGGGTCGTCGCCCGCGTCACCACTCTCCTCGCCGGCCCGGCGACGGCGGCGGCGGCGGCGCGAGGACGTGGACTCGCCCTCACCGGGGGCCGGCGTCTCCTGGCTCGCCTCGGACGCCTGGTCGTTGTCGTCGTCCGTGGTGTCGGGGCCCTCTGCGGAGGTGTCGCCGCCCTCGCCGCCCTTGCGGCGGCGGCGGCCGCCACGACGGCGCTTGCGGCGCGCGGTGCTCTCGCCATCCTCGCCACCGGCTGCCTCGTCGTTGTCGTCGCTGGACTCCGCGACCTCTGCGTCGGCGGGCGCGGACGCGGCCTTCTTCTGGGTACGGCGTGCCGGGGCGGCCGTGGGCTCGGGCGCTTGGAAGAGCGGCGCCGCCACGGCGGGTGCGGCCGGAGCCGACTCGCCCGACGACGACCGGGTCGTCGTGGTG
>DAINSL010000064.1:9351-15219 GCA_036741335.1 Nocardioides sp.
ACCGGCGTGTGCGTCGTGGTGTCGGCCGCGGCAGCCTTCTTCCGGGGAGCTCTCTTCGGCTTCTGGGCCGCGGTCTCGTCACCGGCAGGCTCGGCGGGCGCGGACGCCGCCTTCGCGGTAGCGGTGCTGGTGGAGGGGGTCTTGTTGGTGGTCCGCTTGCGCGGAGCCGTGGCCTTCTTCGCCGGCGGACCGCTGGTCGCGTCCGTCTCACCCTTGGCGGGCGAGGAAGCGGCCTTCTTGGTGGTCCGCTTGCGCGAGGGCTTGGGGGGCGCCGACGCGGTGTTGGCCCCGGTGTTGGTCGCGGGGGCGGTCGGGCTGTCGTGGTCGTCCTGGTCGAGCATGTTGCTCCTCGGCCCGGTCGCTGCGCTGCAGCACCGGACGGTGTCCGACGCCTCCGACCCGAGCGGACAGGGCCGAGGACGCAAAGCCTTCGTGTGGCGGCGACACCCTCCGCGGGTGCGTCACTGACGCCATCTCGTCACCAACCGCGGTCGCAGGGCCCGTGCGGCTGGTGTGCTGTCACTACTCCAGCCGGGCCGCGTCGCGGTCGTGTGACGACCTGGTCTCAGTGTGCCGGGCCAGTGAGCGGACCGGCGAGAACGTCGTCGGATCATTCGCAGCGGCAAGCCGTACGAGTGACCATTTCGAGTATCGCACACCGGAGGGGGCGACCACCCCATCGTCGAGCCCGGCGAGGGCTCAGCGCGCCGCCTCGAAGGGATCGCGGAGTCCACCGGTCGTCGCGTCGTACGACCCCTGCTCCAGCCGGGTGACCAGGGGCGTGCCTTCGACCTCGAGGCCCGAGCAGTGGCGGAGGCCGCTGAGCACGTCGTCGGGCCGCACCGAGGGGACGGTGTGCCGGAGCAGCACCTCCAGCCGGGACCCGGCGTCGTACGCCGAGACCGTGAGCGCGAGGACGGCGGCGCGGCTGTCGAAGGAGCGCAGCCCCTTCTTGGTCATGCGTTCGACCGTGACCGTGTCGGCGGCCAGGAACGCCTCCGCGGCCTCGGTCAGGGCCGACCCGGGCGTGTCGGGCAAGTCGATCAGCCACCGGCTCGCCTCCAGCCGGTCCGCGAGGCTGCCTGCACCGGCCACCACCACCTCGAGCACGTCGAGCCCGTCGGGGAGTGCCTCGTCCAGCTCGGCGGCGATCCGGGCCGGATCGCCCGTCTCCGCGAGCCCGATCTCGAGGTACTCCGCCTCGCTCGCGGCACCGGTCGGCGCGGCTCCGGCGTACGAGATGCGGGGGTGGGGGTTGAAACCCGACGAGTAGGCCATCGGGATTCGGGCCCGCACGAGAGCACGCTCGAAGGCCCGGCTGAAGTCGCGGTGGCTGGTGAAGCGCAGGCGCCCACGCTTGGCATAGCGGATGCGCAGTCGCTGCACCGGGGGTGCCTGCTGCTCGGGCTGCTCACGCACGGCCCACACGCTAGTGGCGTGCTCGGTCAGCAGGTCGACTGGTGGTGGTGCGGTTGAGCGCCCACGGAGTTGCAGGTCTGCTGGAACATGTTGTTGATCACCCCTCCGAAGATGAACACGAGCACCACGAGCAGGAAGGTCCCTCCGGTGATGATGGTGCCGATCAACCCGGTCAAGAACCCCGCGGTGGCGATGCCGTCCCCACCCAGTCGACCGTCGGACGCCCGGATCTCGCGCATCGCGCGCCGTCCCATGATGATGGCCGGAATCCCCGTGAAGATCCCGCACAGCACCAGCGACAGGATGCCCAGCACCAACGACGTCACTGCCTGACTGTGGCTGGGCGGCTTGATGAGCCCCTGGCCGTACTGCTGGCTGGGGGGCTGAAGATGAGGCGGCGCCCCGTAGTAGTCACTCACGTGTATCCCCTCCCGAGATCCGGCACAACGTAACAGTGGGACAGCGGCACGGCGGGAAGTTCGGTCGCGGGGTTCAGGCAGACCCCGCGAGGTGGGCGCGTGCCATCGGCGACTGGTAAATCGAGCGGACCACGTCGCCGCCGAGCCAGGAGGTGAGCTCGGTCGCCTTCGCGTCGAGGGCCTTGCGGGCAGCCGCCGGCAGCGCCTCCGCGGGTACGACGACGACCTCGCCGTCGTCGCGCTGCGCCCAGCCGCCGACGACCCGTCCGTCCCACCATGCGGTGGGCCCACCGTTGCCGTTCCGGTCGAAGATCCGCTCCGCGTGCCGGCCGAGGTGGAAGGCGCGTTCCTTCCAGCCCATGGTGGTCGGGTCGAGCGCCGGCAACAGGGCAGCCCAATGGCCGGGCGACTCCGCCGGATCGACGTCGTCGGGGAGCACCCAGCCCGTGCCTCCGCCGTCGAGCGACACCTCGACCGCCTCCACGGCCGAGAGGGCGGCACGCACGGCGGCCTTCGTCGAGCCCAGCCACCAGACCAGGTCGGCCTCGGTGCCGGGACCGAAGGTCCGCAGCCAGGCCGTGACCAGCGCGGAATATGCCTCCGGCTCCGGCATCGCCGCCGGCCGCTCCCCCAGCCACTGGCGGGTGTCGGTCCAGCGCGGACGGGAGATCTTCCAGCCTCCGTCGTTCGCACCACGCAGGATCGCCCCGGACGCGGCCAGCGCCGTGATCACCCGGCCCGCGATCGCCACGTCGACCTGGTAGGTGTCCTTGCCGCGGGTGATCCGTGCGTCGAGGGCGGGGAGCCGCCCGCGGACCTCACTCGTGGTGAGCGGGCCGTCCCGCTCGATCAGGCTGCGCACCAGCTCGAGGTGCTCGTCGGCCCACCCGGCTCCGTCGTCGGTGATGCCGGCCTGCTGCGCCTCCTTGGCGAGCTGCCGGACCTGCTGGCCCGCCACGCGGGCGCTGGCACTCCCCCACACGGCGGGGAGCAGCTCGCGCGGGAAGGCGAAGACGGTCCGCCGCATCGCCAGCTGCTTGACCACGCTTCGGTCGTCGTACAGCGCCGCGTCGACCTCGGCGCGCGTCGCCCCCGAGCGCGCCCACGCAGCCAGGTGGACCGAGGCGGGCTCGGTGGAGTGCAGGCAGCTCATCGCCCGGGCCGCGGCCCGGGTGTCGGGCAGTGGGTTCGCCAGCCCGTGCCGGACCGCCAGCCGTGCCCGCCGCTCGTCGTCACCGATGTGCCGCATCCGCATCATCCTGCCCGAGCCCGCCGACCGTTCCGCGATGTGACGTGCCTCGCCACGGGTGGGAGGATCCCTCGGTGCCCGCTCCGCGTCGTACCGCCCTGGTCCTGGTCGGGCTGGTGCTCCTCTCCTTCAACCTGCGCCCCGCGGCGGTCAGCGTCGGGCCGGTGCTCGCAGAGGCACGACGCGGGCTCGGCCTCTCCGGTCCCGAGGCGGGACTGCTCACGTCGCTGCCGGTGCTGGCGTTCGCGGTGTTCGGGGCGCTGGCCCCGACCTTCGCCCGCCGAACCGGGCTGCACCGGGCCACCGCCCTGTCCCTCGTCGCGGTCGTTCTCGGCCTCGGCGCCCGGGCGGCGGTGCACGACTCGGCGACGTTCCTGGCGTTCAGCGCGCTGGCGCTGGCGGGCATGGCCACGGCCAACGTGCTGATCCCATCGCTGGTCAAGCTGCACTTCCCCGATCGGATCGGCCGCGCCACCGCGATCTACACGACCGCGCTGGCGATCGGCCTCACCTCGGCGTTCCTGCTGACGGTGCCGGTCTCGCACGCATTCGGCAGCTGGCGGGCTGGGCTGGGTCTCTGGTCGCTCACGGCGCTCGTCGCGGTCATCCCGTGGATCGGCCTCGCCGCTCACGACCGCCACCTGGAGAACGGTGCCCGGAGCATCTCCTTCGGTGACGTCGCCCGGACCCGGATCGGCTGGGCGATGGCGATCTTCTTCGGCCTCCAGTCGCTGCAGGCGTACTCGATCTTCGGCTGGTTCGCCCAGCTCTGGCGCGACTCGGGCTACTCCGCCGAACAGGCCGGCCTGCTCGTGGCGATCGTCGCCGGTGTGAGCATCCCGCTCTCACTGTGGCTGCCGGCCGCCTCTGCGCGGAGGACCGACCAGCGCGGCCTGATCCTGGGCGTGCTCGCCTGCTATCTCGTCGGCTACGTCCTGCTGCTCGTCGACGCCCACGCCCTGGCCATCCCCGCGGCCCTGCTGGTCGGCGTCGGCTGCTGCGTCTTCCCCGTCGTGCTCACCCTGATCGGGCTGCGCGCCCGCACGCCCGATGGCACCGCCGCCCTGTCCGGCTTCACCCAGTCGCTGGGCTACCTGATCGCCGCCATCGGCCCGTTCGTGATCGGCACGGTGTACGACGCCACCGGTCGCTGGACCCTCCCGCTGTGGCTGCTGCTGGCGCTGGTGCTCCCGCTCCTCGCGGTCGGCGCCTACGCCGGCCGTCCGGCGTACCTCGAGGACCAGCTGGGACTCTCGACCCCCGAGTAGCCGCGAGGGCATGGTCGAACAGCGTGTTCGTCACACGACGCTCAGCGGGAGCAGCTGCTTGCCGGTGGGGCCGATCTGGATCTCGGTGTTCATCTCCGGGCACACGCCGCAGTCGTAGCAGGGCGTCCAGCGGCAGTCCTCGACCTCGGGCACGGAGCCCGGGTCAGCGGCGGTCGCCAGAGCGTCCTCCCAGTCCGACCACAGCCAGTCCTTGTCGAGGCCGGAGTCGAGGTGGTCCCAGGGGAGCACCTCGTCGTAGTCGCGCTCGCGCAGGGTGTACCAGTCGAGGTCGACGCCGGTGCCGGCCAGGCCGCGCGAGGCGGCGGCGACCCAGCGGTCGTAGGAGAAGTGCTCCGACCAGCCGTCGAACCGGCCGCCGTCACGCCACACCTCCTCGATCACCGCGCCGACGCGACGGTCACCTCGCGAGAGCAGCCCTTCGATCGTGCCGGGCTTGCCGTCGTGGTACCGGAAACCGATCGCCCGGCCGTAGCGCTTGTCGGCGCGCACCAGCTCACGCAGCTTGCGGAGCCGGTCATCGGTGGTCACGTGGTCGAGCTGGGCCGCCCACTGGAACGGCGTGTGTGGCTTGGGCACGAACCCGCCGATGGAGACCGTGCAGCGGATGTCGTTGCGACCGGTGACCTCGCGGCCCTTGGCGATCACCTTGGTCGCGAGGTCGGCGATCTCGAGGACGTCCTCGTCGGTCTCGGTGGGCAGGCCGCACATGAAGTAGAGCTTCACCTGGCGCCAGCCGTTGGAGTACGCCGTCGCGACGGTCCGGATCAGGTCTTCCTCGTCGACGGCCTTGTTGATCACCTTGCGCATCCGCTCGCTGCCACCCTCGGGGGCGAAGGTCAGCCCGGAGCGGCGGCCGTTGCGCGAGAACTCTTTGGCCAGGGTGACGTTGAAGGCATCGACCCGGGTGCTGGGCAGGCTGAGCGAGACGTTGGTGCCGTCGTACCGGTCGGCGAGCCCCTTGGCCACCTCGGCGATCTCGGTGTGGTCCGCGCTGGACAGCGACAGGAGGCCGACCTCCTCGAAGCCGGACATCCGGATGCCGTTCTCGACCATGTCACCGATCGTCTGCAGCGACCGCTCGCGCACCGGCCGGGTGATCATGCCCGCCTGACAGAAGCGGCAGCCGCGGGTGCAGCCACGGAAGATCTCGACGCTGAAGCGCTCGTGCACGGTCTCGGCCAGCGGCACCAGTGGCTTGGCCGGGTAGGGCCACGCGTCGAGGTCCATGAGCGTGTGCTTGCGGACCCGGAACGGGATGCCGGGCTTGTTCGGGGCAACCGCCTCGATGGTCCCGTCGGCCGCGTAGGTCACGCCGTAGAACTTCGGCACGTAGATGTTCTCGGAAACCGACAGCCTTCGCAGCACCTCGTCGCGCCCGCCGGGCCTCTCCTCGGCCTTCCACTCGCGGATCACCTCGGAGATCGCGAGCACGACCTCCTCGCCGTCGCCGAGCACCGCCGCGTCGATGAAGTCCGCGACCGGCTCGGGGTTG
>DAINSL010000065.1:0-3101 GCA_036741335.1 Nocardioides sp.
AGAGCGCTTCCCTGATAAGGAAGAGGTCAGAGGTTCAAGTCCTCTTAGGCCCACGGGTCCACCCTCTGCACGGGAGTCGCCATGAAGAAGATCCTGCTGATCGCCCTCGCCGCCATCGGTGCGCTCATCGCCAAGAAGAAGATGGCCGAGGGCCAGCGCGAGCAGGCGCTGTGGGCCGAGGCGACCGACAAGGTCGACCGCGACTGACGCGGTGCACGCACCCGGTCCCGGCTGGGCGGGACCGTCCTCGGGGCCTTGGCGCAATTGGTAGCGCACCTGCTTTGCAAGCAGGGGGTTAGGGGTTCGAGTCCCCTAGGCTCCACTGCGGCTTTGGAGCCGTCGGTGATTTTCCGCAACTGCGAGCGGCCCTGTTCAAACTGCTGCGAGTTGGAAGGTTCTGTGAGCGGGACCCGCTCAGCCGGATCCGGCGAGCGCTCCGACTCAGGCGGCGCCGTGGAGGTTCTTCGCGGTCGGCCGGTGGTTGCGCCACACCGCGCGGTACGCGATCACGCGCAACAGGTCGCACCCGACTCCTCGGTGGCAGCGCCGCAGCACGGGGCGCCCTCGCCGGCGAAGGTGTCGCTGTCGGCCAGGACGGTGTAGACCTCCCAGCGCTCACCGTTCGGGGCGCCCTCGACCCAGAACTTGTCCTGTTGGGCGTAGCAGCACGTGGTGCCCCGCTCGTCGATCGACATGAGCCCCGACTCCGCCAGGCGGGTCTGCTCGGCGTCGACGGTGTCGACGTCCGCGACTTCGACGCCGAGGTGGTTGATCGTGCCGCCGTGTCCGGCGTTCTCGACCAGGATCAGCTTCAGGGGCGGCTCGGCCACCGCGAAGTTGGCGTAGCCCGGCTTGATCTTCGCCGGCTCGGTGCCGAAGAGCGCGGAGTAGAACGCGATGGACTCGTCGAGGTCGTCGACGTTGAGGGCCAGCTGGATGCGGGACATGATGCCTCCATAGATATTGATGAGTGTCAATGTGTGGACCGAGTGTGCATCGAGACATCGACGTGTGTCAACATAGACGCATGTCGAAGTCTCAGGTCGCCGTACCAAAGCGAAGGGTCCTCGAGCTGACGCCGGTGGAGACCGTGGCGTGCTGCTCGCCGCTGACCCAGGAGCCGTTGTCGGGCGCCGCCGCCGAACGGATCGCCCCGCTGCTCAAGGCCCTGGCGGACCCGGTGCGGCTCCGGCTGATGTCCCTGATCGCGTCGCACGCCGACGGGGAGGCCTGCGTGTGCGACCTGAACGACGCCTTCGACCTGTCGCAGCCGACGATCAGCCACCACCTCAAGGTGCTGCACGACGTCGGCCTCCTCGACCGCAGCAAGCGCGGGGTCTGGGTCTACTACCGGACCCGTCCCGACGCGCTGTCCGACCTGGGGGCACTGCTCGGCGGGCTCCCCGGATGACCGACGCTTCCCGCCCGGACGTCGTACGACGCGCCGTCGCCGAGGCGGTCGGCTCCGGGCTGCTGGTCACCGCGGTGATCGGCTCGGGCATCGCCGCGTCGCGGCTCTCGCCGGACGACAGGGGCCTCCAGCTGCTCGAGAACAGCATCGCCACCGGTGCCGCACTGGTCGCACTGATCCTGGCGCTGCAGCCGATCTCGGCCGCGTTCAACCCGGTCGTCACCCTGGCCGAGCGGGCGTTCGGTCTCGTCACCACCGTCGAGGCAGCCGCGCTGATCGCGGCTCAGCTGGTCGGTGCGATCTGCGGGGCGGTGGTCGCCAACCTGATGTTCGACCTCGACGCGGTCAGCTTCTCGGCGCACGACCGCACCGGCGGCGGGCTCTGGCTCGGTGAGGTCGTGGCGACCTTCGGGCTGGTCCTGCTGGTGTTCGGCAGCCTCCGCTCGGGCCGGCCCGACCGCGTGGCCTACACCGTGGGCGGTTACATCGCGGCGGCGTACTGGTTCACCTCCTCCACCAGCTTCGCCAACCCTGCGGTGACGGTGGCCCGGATGTTCTCCGACACCTTCGCCGGCATCGCACCGGGCTCGGTCCCCGGGTTCGTCCTCATGCAGCTGATCGGCGGCGCCGTGGCTATCGGCCTCGTCGGATTCCTGTTCCCGCCCCTGCGCACCACCACGGAGTAGTCGATGTCCGAATCTGCGCAGCGTCCAGCGGTCCTCTTCGTCTGTGTCCACAACGCCGGCCGGTCGCAGATGGCCGCGGGCTACCTCCGGCACCTCGCCGGCGACCGGATCGAGGTGCTCTCCGCCGGGTCCGAGCCCGGCGACCGGATCAACCCGGTGGCCGTGCAGGCGATGGCCGAGGAGGGCATCGACATCGCCGGTGCCCAGCCACGGATCCTCGACGCCGACGACGTACGCGCCAGCGACGTCGTGGTGACCATGGGCTGCGGCGACGCCTGCCCCTTCTTCCCCGGGACCCGTTACCAGGACTGGGAGCTCGACGACCCCGCGGGCCGGCCGATCGAGGAGGTCCGGCCGATCCGTGACGAGATCCGTCGCCGCGTCGAGGCACTCGTGGCGGAGCTCACACCCGCCTGACTCCTCGGTGTCCTAGGCTCCAGCGCGTGACTGCGCGCCGAGCCCGGGCCGGCGTACTCCTGGCGACAGGGCTGCTCGCCGCGGGCTGCGCGAGCGGTCCGTCGGCCCCGGTGCCGGAGCCGTCGCCGGTCGTGCCGACCGCCATCCCGCCGTACGACGCGGCGCTACCGCCGGCGCGGGCCGTGCTGGCCCTGGTGCCCCTCGCGGCCACCACGGTCCTGGTGACCGAATACGCGGTGATCCGGCGCCAGGTGGGTCTGCCGGAGCTGACCGGCGAGTCGTCGACATTGGACCGGTCGGCCTTCTGGACTCGCGCCGCGGTGGCCAGCCCCCTGCTGAGCCGTGGGCTGCTCCGGCCGGTCGACTCGCGCCTTCGGACGTCCTACGGATTCGGTCAGGACGACGTGCTGTGGGAGGCCCACTTCTCCGGGGGCGGCCGGCACGGGTGGGTCCTCGCCCTGCGACCCGGAGTGGACCTCGCCGGAGTGCGGGACGCCGTACGAGATGGGGTGGGTCCGCTCGCGGTCGCCGACCTCGACGCGGCGGACCGGCTGCTCACGTCGGGCACCGCTCACCCGGGCGAGCCG
>DAINSL010000065.1:3111-12716 GCA_036741335.1 Nocardioides sp.
GAGCCGGTCTGGGGAAGTGACCCGGCCTGGCGCACGCTCCTGCCGACCGACGGCGAGGCGGTCGTGGTGCGCCGGGGCTGCGTCGGTGCCGACTCATTGGCCCGGCCCGGCCCCCGCGCGCAGCGTCGGCTCGACACCCTGCAGCCGCTCGACGCCTTCACGCTCACGTTCGGAGACCACGTCGCCACGGCCCGGCTGAGCCGCGGTCGGGAGGACCTCTTCGACCGGGAGCGGGTGGCCACGGCGTGGCCGGTCGGTGGGGGCGAACGGTTCGGCTCGGTGTTCCGGTACGGGGTGGGCGACCCGTCCACGGGCAGGATCGGCTTCGACGTACCGCATCCGGGCCGCGCGACCGCGCTCGTGCGCGCCGGCCTGCTGCCGTTCGGGGTGTGCGCGGCGCCTGACTAGCCTTGGCGCGTGCTGCCAGCCCTCCGCGTCCGTTCCGCGGGGCGGGCGCTCGCTCTGCGCCACTGGCCGATCCATCTGTTGGCGGTGGCGGCGCTGGCGGCCTGCATCCTGCTCGGCCGCTGGCAGCTCCACGTCTGGGAGGACCACCGCGTCGACAACGCCGGGTCGGTGACCCGGCTGGCCCCGCTGCCCCTGGACTCCGTGCTCGGCCCCGACGAGGAGTACCCGGACATCGGGCTCGGACGACCGGTCGTCGTCGACGGCACCTGGGTGCCCGACGAGTCGGTCCTCGTCTCGGGCCGGGTGCAGGGCGACGCGACGGGCTTCTGGGTGGTCACGCCCGTGGTCACGCCGTCCGGCTCGGAGATCCCGGTCGTGCGCGGCTGGCTCGCGGACGCCCACGGCGTACCGGCCGCTCCGCACGGGCGTGCGTCCCTGGTCGGTCTGCTGCAGCCGTCCGACGAGAGCGGCCCCCCCGATGAGAACCTCCGCGACCCGGTGATCCCCGCCCTGAGCATCACCACGCTGCTGCCGCGGACGCACCGCGACCTCTACGGCGGGTACGTCGTCGCCACCGACCGGCCCGTCCCCCAGGGGGACGCCGTCACCGGGATGGCCGGCCTGGCACAGGCGGAGCCGCCGGACCTGCCCGGGGCCGACGCGTCGACCGCGCTGCGCAACTTGCTCTACGCGATCCAGTGGTGGTTCTTCGGGGGCTTCGTGGTGCTGATGTGGTGGCGCTGGCTGGTCGAGGAGGTGCTGGGTCGGGGTCGCCCGGAGGTCGCTGGGAGCGCCGGATAGATTCGAGGCCGTGGCCATCCTCTTCCCCGCGTATCGCGTGCTCGCCTTCGTCGTGGGCATCCTGCTGACCATCCTGGTCTTCGTCGGAGTGCCGTTGAAGTACTTCCCGACCCAGGGGACCGGCCTCCAGGTCTTCGGTGACAACGTCACCGCGATCGTCGGAGTCACCCACGGGTTCCTCTACATGGCCTATCTGGTCGTCGCCTTCCTGCTCTGGCGCTACGCCCGCTGGTCGCTGCCGTTCGCCGTCCTCGTCCTGGCGGCAGGCGTGCTGCCGATCCTGATCTTCTTCATCGAGCACCAGGTCACCAAGCGGATCCGCGAGGAGCACCCCGAGCTGGTCGCCACCCCGGGATAGTCCGGAACGTTCGCACTGCGTGCGTGGCACTCAGACAGTCCAAATGTTGCGGACTACGCGAGGATGACGCCATGACGACGGCGTTCGTGCTCGGGGGCGGGGGTGTGCTGGGCGCTGCCGAGGTGGGCATGCTGCGCGCCCTCTTCGAGGCCGACCTCACCCCGGACCTGATCCTCGGCACCAGCGTCGGTGCCCTGAACGGCGCGATGGTGGCGCGCGACCCGACGCCGGCGGTGATCGGGCGACTGACCGAGCTCTGGCAGGACGCGCAGACCGTCCGGACGATCGCCGACCGGCCCCTGCGGACGGTACGACGGGCGGTCTCCACGGGCACCCACATCTACTCCGCCGGGCCGATGCAGAGGCGCCTGATCGACGAGTTCGGTGAGACCACGTTCGAGGAGCTGCCGGTGCGCCTGCAGGTGTGCGCCGCGAGCATCGAGCGCGCGGCGGAGCACTGGTTCACCAGTGGCCGACTCGTGGACGCGATCATGGCCAGCGCCGCGGTACCCGGCCTGCTGCCTCCCGCCCGGGTCGGCGACGAGCACTTCCTCGACGGCGGCATCGTGAACTCGATCCCCCTCGGCCGGGCCGTCGCCCTCGGTGCCGAGCGCGTGTTCGTGCTTCAGGTGGGGCGGATCGATCGGCCGCTGAAGGTGCCGACCCGGCCGTGGGAGGTGGCCCGGGTGTCCTTCGAGATCGCTCGACGGCACCGGTTCGCGCGCGAGCTGGCCGAGGTGCCCGACGGCGTCGAGGTGCACGTGCTCCCGGCCAGAGGTACGACGAGGCGCGACGACTCCCTGCTGGCGCACCGCGACCTCTCCGGGGTGCGCAACCGGATCGACGCCAGCTACGAAGCATCCCGGGACTACCTCGCGGCACTCCGGTGATCTGGGTCCTCAGGCGCCTGGTGATCGCGCCGGCGATGATCGGGCTGGCCGTCGCCCTCTGGGTGACACTGCCGCTGTGGTTGATCGGAACAGCGGCGCTCGCCCCGATCCTGCCCGGCCGGTGGCGGGCGCTGCGGCTGCTCTGGCTGTTCGTGATCTACGTCAGCTGTGAGAGCGTGCTGCTCGTCGTGCTGCTCGGACTGTGGCTCGCGTCCGGGTTCGGGCGACGCATCCGTACGCCGTACTTCGAGGGGATCCACTACGACCTGGTGCAAGGACTGCTCTGGGTGCTCTTCGGCGAGGCCCGTCGCGTGCTGGCCCTGCGCATCGAGACTGACGGGGCCAGCCCCGACGCCCACCCCGGGAAACCGCTGGTCGTGGCCTGTCGGCACGCCGGGCCGGGTGACTCACTGATCCTGGTCCACGCGCTCATGGACTGGTACTCCCGGGAGCCGCGCGTCGTCCTGAAGGACACGCTCGCCTGGGACCCGATGATCGACGTGGTGGTGAACCGCATCCCCAGCCGCTTCATCTCGACCAACCCGCGGGCCGGTCACGACATCGAGTCACAGATCTCCGAGCTCGCGCGCGACCTCGACGAGAACGACGCGTTCGTGATCTTCCCCGAGGGGGGGAACTTCACTCCCGCGCGCAGACGCCGCGGGATCGAGCGCCTCCGCAGGCTCGGCATGGAGCGGATGGCCAGGCGCGCCGAGCGGATGACCCACGTGCTGGCGCCGCGGCCCGGCGGACTCCTCGCCGCCCTCGACGCCGCGCCCGACGCCGACGTCGTGCTGGTCGCGCACACCGGGCTCGACCACATGCTCACCGTGCGGGACGTCTGGCGCGAGCTCCCCATGGACAAGGTGATCGTGATGCGGTGGTGGCAGGTGCCGCGCGAGGAGATCCCGTCGGAGCGCGAGGCTCGGATCGAGTGGCTGTTCGGCTGGTGGGAGAGGATCGATGCCTGGATAGCCGAGAACCGGCCGCAGGATCTCTCCCGCGGCCGGTCCCGGCGTACGACGGCTGCGTCCTGAGCCGCTCGGGCGGCCAGGAACGTGCTCCGGGTCAGGGCTTGGGCGAGGTCTTCTTCGCCGGTGCCTCGTCCGGCTCGAGCTCGACCACGTCGGCCGGCTCGTCCGGCGTGGTGACCGGGTGTTGCTCCTCGGCCGCATCCGCCAGGGCCTCGTCGGGGCCCGCTCCGCCCGCGTCGTCGGCGACCGGCTCGTCGTCCGAGGCGGCGTTGGCGGCGTCGAAGATCGGGGTCTCCGAGGCGGTGCGCGGCGGGGGCGGCGGCGTCGGGGTGTACGACGACTGCCAGTCGTCGCTCTCGGAGCCGGACCTCGCCTTCTTGTACACGAACCCGAGCAGTGCGGCCAGGCCGCTCAGCATGAACAGCTTGCGCAGGCGGTGCTTCTTCTTCGGCTCACCGCGGAGCTCGGCCGCCTTGGCGTTGGCGAGGTCGCGGCCCGCGGCGGCCCTCTCGGCGGCCAGGTCGGCGGCGGCCGAGGCGCGCTCGGAGGCGAGGGCTGCGCCCGCGGCCAGCAACGGAGCGGCCTTGTCCCGGGCGTCGGCGAGCATCGGGCCGGCCTTGTCGCGGGCGTCGGCGAGAGCCGGGCCGGCCTTGTCGCGGGCGTCGGCCAGCATCGGTCCGGCCTTGTCCCGCGCGGTCTCGACGGCAGCCTCCACGTAGTCGGCGGCCTGCTGGATCAGCGTCTTGTTCCGACGGATGTGCATGGCGACCCTTCCTCTCGTCGTGTCTCCCCATCCCATCACGTATCCGACGTACCCAACAGGGCGCCCCCCACCACCGGAAGGCGGGGTTGTCCCACATGGGAGGATCTGGAACGCACCGACATCCACACGCGAGAGGCAGACATGGCTGACCAGCAGGCCGTCCTGAAGACCAACCGGGGCGACATCACGATCAACCTGTTCCCCGACCACGCCCCCGAGACCGTGGCCAACTTCACCGGGCTCGCCGAGGGCACCAAGGACTACCGCGACGACGCGGGCCGCTCCGGCGAGCGGTTCTACGACGGGCTGGGCTTCCACCGGGTCATCACCGGCTTCATGATCCAGGGCGGCTGCCCGCCCGGCACCGGCACCGGCGGCCCCGGCTACACGTTCAAGGACGAGCCGCATCCCGAGCTCGTCTTCGACAAGCCCTACCTCCTGGCCATGGCCAACGCCGGGCCGGGCACCAACGGGTCGCAGTTCTTCATCACCGTCGGCGCGGCCCCGTGGCTGAACTTCAAGCACACGATCTTCGGTGAGGTCGCCGACCAGGCCTCACGCGACGTCGTCGACGCGATCGCCACGACCTCCACCGGCCCCGGGGACCGCCCCGTCGAGCCGGTGGTGATCGAGACCGTCGAGGTCGGGCAACCCTGAGCACGCCCGGGGGCCCCGGCTCCGGGGCACCGACGCCGGCGGAGGACTCCGCCGGCGTTCCGACGTGCTACCGCCACCCCGGCCGGGAGACCTACATCCGGTGCCAGCGGTGCGAGCGGCCGATCTGTCCGGACTGCATGCGCGATGCCGCGGTCGGGTTCCAGTGCCCCTCGTGCATCGCGGCGGGCAAGAAGGACACGCGCTCCGGCCGCACGACGTACGGCGGGATGCGGTCGGGGAAGCAGGGCGTCGTCTCGCAGACCCTGATTGCGATCAACCTGGCCGTCTGGCTGCTGATCCTCTCGACCGGTGGCGCCGGCAGCCGGTGGGTCGAGAGGTTGTCGTTGATCCCCAACGGCCAGTGCTCCGCCGGCGGCGGTGGCTACTACCCCGGCATCGGCGACGCGACCGTCTGCCAGACGCGCGTCGCCGGCACCTGGTTCGACGGCGTCGCGACCGGTGCCCCGTGGCAGCTGGTGACCAGCATGTTCACCCACGTCGAGGTCTTCCACATCGGCTTCAACATGCTTGCTCTGTGGATCCTGGGCCCCCAGCTGGAGATGGTGCTCGGCCGGGTCCGCTATCTCGGTCTCTACCTGCTGTCGGGTCTGGTCGGATCGGTCGCGGTGTACTGGCTATCGGGCGAGTCGACGGCGACATTGGGAGCCTCCGGTGCGATCTTCGGTCTCATGGGCGCGCTGCTCGTGCTGGCCTTCAAGGTGAAGGCCGACATGAGCCAGCTCCTGATGTGGATCGGCCTGAACGCCGCCTTCACCTTCTTCGGCAGCGGGATCTCGTGGCAGGGCCACGTCGGCGGCTTCCTCGGCGGGGTAGCGCTGGCCGCGATCCTCGCCTACTCGCCGCGCGAGCGACGTACGGTGTGGCAGGCGGCGGGGTTCGGTGCGGTCACGCTGCTCGTCGTGATCGCCGTGGTCGCGCGCACCGCCGCACTCACCTAACCCGTTCGTCCCCAACCGGCACGAACGTGGGGAGAATCACACTCGTGTAGTTCTCCACAGGTGAGTGCACAGCCTGTGGAGGAGCCCGCCGGGAGCGAGCTCGCGAGCTCCCGATCAGGGCGGGACGTCCGAGTTGCGCTCGGCTCGGACCGAGCCCGCGAGGGACGAGCGACGCGGCTCGGTCATCGGTCCTGTGACCGGACGGATCGCCACCGGGCCGGCGGGCTCATTCCCACCGCGTGGCGAAGGAGAAGCCCACGGCCATGAAGCAGATGCCCACCACCAGGTTGTACTGGTTGAGGTCGTTGAACACCGGGACCTTGGGCAGCTGGTCGCCGGAGAGCACGTAGAACGTGCAGATCCAGATCAGACCCAGCAGGAAGCAGGTCAGCATGCCGACCACGACCCCGCGGTTGCGGCCGAGTGGCGTCGACGGATGG
This sequence comes from Nocardioides sp., assembly GCA_036741335.1. Lineage (GTDB taxonomy): Bacteria > Actinomycetota > Actinomycetes > Propionibacteriales > Nocardioidaceae > Nocardioides. Next base: position 9,362 of record DAINSL010000065.1, read on the forward strand.
GCCGAGATCAGCAACCCGAGGAAGAACATGCCGAAGCCGACCGCGTAGTTCCATCGCAACATCTGCGCCATGAAGTGCGGGGAGCCGGCCTTGGGCGGCGGGAAGGCGGCGGGGTCGACCCGGACGGCGCTGTAGTAGTACGCGATCCAGGCGATGCCGACCACCATCAGCACGACGGCAACCACGAAGCGCGCGGTGAGCAGCGGCCCCCGGTCGGGGTCGACGAAACCTTGTCGGGCCCTGATCTTGGCCACCTGCACTCCTCCACGCGTGACGCCTGCGGCGTCGCCTGATCCGATCGCGGGCTACCTTAGTCGGCATGAGGCGGCGACCCCACGTCAGGCTCCCCGACCGGGAGCAGGGCCGGCAGCAGGGTCTGCAACGGGACCCGCGAGACGGCGAGCCCGGGGACGAACCACCCACGGCACACCGGCAGCGCGCGTCGCGGACGTCGGTCTGGCGCGTGGCGACCCCGGTGGTCGGGCTCCTGAGCGGCACCTTGTTCGCGGTGAGTGCCCACAACAGCGAGGGGACCGACCTGCGACCCGGTCGCTACACCGACCTGGCGTCCTTCGTGCGGGTCGACGCGGCCCAGTACGACGCGCTCAAGAAGCGGGTGGCCGACCTCAACGCCGAGATCTCACAGCTCAGCGGGACCGTCGACAACAAGCAGGTCCGCAAGTTCAACCGCAAGGCCGAGCGGATGAAGGGACCGGCCGGACTGAGCCCTGAGGCCGGGCCGGGCGTGACCGTGACGCTCTCGGACGCGCCCCAGACCACCTCGGGGGACACCCCGGACAACCCCAACCTCCTGCTGGTGCACCAACAGGACATCCAGGCCGTGGTGAACGCGATGTGGAAGGGCGGTGCGGGGGCGGTCACCATCCAGGGTCAGCGGGTGGTGAGCACCACCGGCATCCGCTGCATCGGCAACTCCGTCCAGCTGCAGGGGGTGCCCTACAGCCAGCCCTACGTGATCTCCGGGGTCGGCGACCCGGCCACGATCTCCAACGCGATCGCGCGGGACCCCTACCTGCAGGTCTACCGGGAGGACGCCGCCGACCCGAACATCAGGGTCGGCTGGGATCTCCAGGAGGAGGCGCGGATCGTCGCACCGGCGTACGACGGTCTCCTCGGGCTGTCCTACGCCACGGTGTTGTCGGGCGGCGCCTCCGGCAGCTGAGGCGGCCCTGGCGCAGCCGGGGTCATTCCGGTCCGCCACCCGGCCTGGGCTTCGCCGAGATCGACGGGATCGGGGTCGTCGGCTCACTGGTCGGCGGACTCGTCGGTGGCGTCGTCGGTGGCGAGGTCGGCTCGGTCGGACCCGACGAGACCACGATGGTGACCTGGATCCCCTGCGGCTCGGGCTGCCCGGCTCCGGGCACCTGCTGGGTCACCTGTCCCTCGGGCGCGGAGCTGGGCTGCGACACCGGGACCGGGACGTAGCCCGCGTCGCGGAGCGTCTTCTCGGCATCGGCCTGCTGCATCCCGACGACATTCGGGACCTTCTGCGGACCCCGGGAGATGGAGACGGTGACCGACGAGCCCTCGGGCACGCTGGTGTTGGCCGGCGGATCGGTGTTGATCACGGTGCCCTGCGGCTGGTCGGACTTCGCCTTCTGGAAGACGCCCTTCAGGTGTTGCTGGCTCAGCGCGGCGGCCGCCTGCTGCTGCGTCTGACCGGTCAGGTACGGCACGGTCGTGGTGGGCTTCCCGCTCGACACGGTGAAGTCGACCGCCGACCCGGGGTCGACGAGCTCGCTTGGCTGGGGGTTCTGCTTGACCACACGGTTCTTGGGAACGCTGCTGTCGGTGACGTAGTCCACGTTGCCGACCGCGAGGCCGGCGTCGCCGATCGCGGTGCGGGCCTTCTGCGCGCTCAGGCCGATCAGCTTCGGGGCCTCCACCTGGTTGCTCGGGCTCTCGAACATCTTGGGCAGGAAGTACGCCGCCAGGCCCAGCACGAGCACGAGCAGGAGCGCCAGGAAAATCAGCAGTCCCGGCCGGTTGCCGCGGTCGTCCTCCTCGTCGTAGGCCACGGGCGGTAGCACCGGGGACACGACCGCCGTCTGCGCGGTCGTCGTCATGGGGGACTCGACCATCGGCGGCGGGGGTACGACGTACACGGTTTGGCCGCCGAGGTAGCGCTCGATGTCGTTGCGCATCGCTGCGGCGCTCTGGTAGCGGTCCTCGACCCGCTTGGCCAGCGACTTCATCACGATCGCGTCGATCTCGGGCGGGAGCTCGTCGTCGTGGTCCGACGGCGGCATCGCCGGCTCGCGGACGTGCTGATAGGCCACCGCCACAGGCGAGTCGCCGATGAACGGTGGTCGCCCGGTGAGCAGCTCGTAGAGCAGGCAGCCCGTGGAGTAGACGTCGGAACGGGAGTCGACCGGCTCGCCACGCGCCTGCTCGGGAGAGAGGTACTGCGCCGTGCCGACCACGGCAGCGGTCTGCGTCATCGTGTTCGAGGCGTCCGACATCGCGCGGGCGATGCCGAAGTCCATCACCTTGACGTCGCCCGACGGCGTGAGCATCACGTTTCCGGGCTTGATGTCGCGGTGGATGATCCCCGCCCGGTGGCTGTAGTCGAGTGCGGAGAGCACGCCGCTGGTGATCTCGAGGGCGCGCTCGGGCAGGATCTTGCGGCCCTCGCGCAGGATGTCGCGCAGCGTGCGGCCGGCGACGAACTCCATCACGATGTAAGGCTGCGAGACGCCTGAGCCGTCGGTCGCCGGCTCCTCACCGGTGTCGTAGACCGCCACGATCGAGGGGTGGTTGAGCGAGGCCGAGCTCTGCGCCTCGCGTCGGAAGCGCGCCTGGAAGGTGACGTCGCTGGCGAGGTCCGTGCGCAGGCGTTTGACCGCGACGGTCCGGCCGAGCCGCGTGTCGGTGCCCTTGCGCACCTCGGCCATGCCGCCGCGCCCCAGCAGCTCGCCGAGCGCGTAGCGCCCGCCGATCAGCGGCTGTCCGTCCGTGTTCTCGGGAGTCACTTGTCGTGGCCCTTCCCCTTGTGGCCGTGCGTGGGACCGTGGTCCTTGGGTGGCTTGGGTGAGTGCGTCGGAGGCGTCTTGCCAGGTGTCGGCCCGGTCACCGCCGAGGTGGTGGGGCTGGACGGGCTGGTGCCGGTCGACGCGGCGCCGGGCGTGTGCGAGCGGCCCGGGCCCGAGGGCGTGGAGCCGCTGCCGCCGGTGAGGTTGGCGACTCCCGCGACGAGGACCACCAGCACGAACACCCCGGCCACCGCCCACAACGGCGCGGGTACCTTCGCCGCGCGGTCGCGCAGAATCAGATCGTGCTGCACTATCAGCCAATCATGGACATGCGCACCGACCGATTGCTCGGCTTCGAGGCG
>DAINSL010000065.1:12726-14613 GCA_036741335.1 Nocardioides sp.
CTCCGGTGCGGTCGGCAGCGGAACCGCAGCGGTGAAGACCTTCGTGGTGGCCGGGTCGATCGGGCTCGTGTCCGGAGTGGAGGACAGCGCGGCGGCCCGGATCGCGGCCGCGAAGGCGGTGCCGTCGGCGTAGCGTTCGGCGGGGTCCTTGGCCATGGCCCGGCGTACGACGGCGGCCAGCGCCGGCGGGACGGTGTCGGGCAGTTCCGGGACGGGTTCGCGCAGGTGGGCCAGCGCGGTGGCCACCGCGGAGTCCGCGACGTAGGGGCGGCGCCCGACCAGGCACTCGTAGGCGACCGCTCCCAGGGAGTAGACGTCGGAGGCGGGCGTGGCCGGCTTGCCCTCGGCCTGCTCGGGCGAGAGGTACTGCGGGGTGCCCATGACCTCGCCGGTGCGGGTCAGGGCCAGGCCGTCGGCGGCGCGGGCGATCCCGAAGTCGGTGATCTTCACCCGGTGGTCGGCGGTGACCATCAGGTTGCCCGGCTTCACGTCGCGGTGCACGATGCCCTGCGCGTGGGCGGCGCCGATCGCGTCGCCGGCGCCCGCGAGGAGGTCGACCGCAGCGGCGGGCTCCATCGGCGCGCCGGGACGGAACAGCGCCGAGAGCGGCTCACCGTCGACGTACTCCATCACCAGGAACGGCGCGTGTGAGCGGTCACCGCCGCCGAAGTCGAAGACCTGGGCGACCCCGGGGTGGCGCAGCGCGGCGGCGTGCCGCGCCTCGGTCTCGAAGCGGGAGCGGAAGACCGCGTCGTCGGCGTGCTCCTGCTTGAGCAGCTTCACCGCGACCGTCCGGGCCAGCAGGGTGTCCGTGGCGCGCAAGACCTCGCCCATCCCGCCGGTGGCGATGCGGTCGTCGAGGCGGTAGCGCTCGGCGGCGTCGGCGTACCCGACCGTGTGCTCAGCCATGGGACTTCAGCACCGCCTCCATGACCGCCTTGGCGATCGTGCCGCCGAGCGAACCGCCGTGGATCTCGTCGGTGGGCAGGTCGACGTGCTGGATCATCACGCAGACCGCGACCTTCGGCGACGGCGCCGGCGCGAACCCCACGAACCAGGCGTACGGCGGCACCTCGGTGCCGTCGGGGTTCTTCAGGCCGCTCTGCGCGGTGCCGGTCTTGCCGGCCACCTGGATGCCCGGGATCGCCGCAGGGGTCGCGGTGCCGCTCTGCACCGTCGCCACCATCATCTTGGTGACCTCGGCGGCGCTCGTGGCGGTGATGGCCTGGCTGGACCCCGGAGAATGAGGGGAGTCCAGCGGCTCCTGGGACGAGGACTCCAGCTCGTCGGTGAGATAGGGGAACATCACCAGCCCGTGGTTGCCGATGCCGGCCGCGGCCATGGCCATCTGCAGCGGGGTGGACGTCACGGAGCCCTGCCCGAAGCCGGACAGCGCCGTCTGCGCCTGGTCGAGACCGGCGGGGTACTGCGAGATGGCCTGGCCGGGCAGGTCCTCCAGGTAGCTCTGGTTGAACTCGAACCCCTCGGCCGTCTTGTGCATCCCGCTGGCGCCGACCTGCACGGCCAGGGGAGCGAAGGCGGTGTTGCAGGAGAACTGCATCGCCTGCGTGAGGGGGATCTTTCCGGTGCCGCAGTCCTGGACCTCGTTGTGGACCACGCTGCTCGACTGGGGCAGCTGATAGCTGGGACCGGCCGGCACCAGCGTGTTCGCGGTGTAGTTGCCGGTCTGCATCGCGGCCGAGGCCGTGACGATCTTGAACGTCGAACCCGGCGGGAGCGTCGTCTGGATGGCACGGTTGAGCAGGGGGTCCGTCTTGCTCTTCGACAGCTGGGTGGCGTAGGCGTCGGCGGCCTTGAAGTCGTGGTTGGCCAGCTTGTTGGGGTCGTAGGTCGGCAGCGACACCATGGCCAGGATCTTGCCGGTGC
>DAINSL010000066.1:0-13376 GCA_036741335.1 Nocardioides sp.
CGTCTCGCCTGCTCGAGGCGGCCGTGGTGATGATCGGCGTGGTCAGCCTGCTCGCCGTCGTCACGATGCGTCAGGACTTCGCCGGCTCCGGCGGCGACGCTGGCTCTCTCACGACCGTCGCCAACGCCCTGGTCGACGTCCGGAACTGGACCTTCCTCTTCGGCCCCGGCCTGATGCCCGCCTTCAACGCCGTCCTGCTCGGCACGCTGCTCTACCGCTCGCGACTGGTGCCCCGCATCATCCCCACCATCGGCCTGATCGGCGCCCCGCTGCTCTTCGGCGCCTTCATCGCGATTCTCTTCGGCGGCATCGACCAGGTCTCCCCGATCTCGGGGATCATGACCGTGCCGGTCGCAGCCTGGGAGTTCTCGCTCGGCGTCTGGATGACCTTCAAGGGGTTCTCACCCTCATCGCCGGTTCTGCCCACGATCGTCTCGAAGGACCAGCAGGCCTGACGACGACGGTCGCGAACGAAGGCGGCTCCGCATCAGCGGGGCCGCCTTCGGGTGCGCCCGGAGGTACGTTGCGGGCATGGCGACCAACTGGACTTTGGGCTGCGATGCGGACGACCCACAGGCGATCGCGGCGTTCTGGGCGGGTGCGCTCGGCTACGTGACCGAGCCTGGGTACGACGACCCCGACGGCGCTTCGATCGTCGACCCGGACGGCGCGGGCCCGCCGATCGGCTTCCTGAGGGTGCCGGAGGGCAAGACATCCAAGAACCGCATCCACATCGACATCAGGGTCGCGGGCGAGCCGCGGTGGGACATGGTGGAGCGGGAGCGGCTCATCCGAACCAAGGCCGACGAGCTCGAGGCCGCCGGCACGACCCGGGTCCGGGAGGAGCACTACGACGGCGCGCTCGGCCAGATCGTGATGCTCGACCCGGAGGGCAACGAGTTCTGCGTCGCGTGATCGTGGGGGGTGCTGGACCCCGACTCTCAGTCGCCCACGGCGGGCTCGGGCTCGGCGTGCGGCGACGACGTCTGGACCCGGAGCAGGCGGGCGACGCTGTCGGGGAGCTTCCAGTTCCACGATCCGAACAGTGACACGAGCGCCGGCACGAGCACGGAGCGGACGATCGTCGCGTCGAGCAGGATGCCGAAGCCGAGGCCGGTCGCGAGCACCTTGAGATCGGTGCCTGGTCCGGAGGCGAGCGCCGCGAAGGCGAGGAACAGGATCAGCGCGGCGCTGGTGACCAGCCGGCCGGTCCGCCCGATGCCAAGGACAACAGCCTCGTCGGTGGACGCGCCCGCGTCGTACTCCTCACGGATCCGAGACAGGATGAACACCTCGTAGTCCATGGACAGGCCGAAGAGGAACGCGAAGACCATCAGAGGGATCCAGAACGTGACGGCACCGGTCTTCGCGATCCCGAAGATGGCCTCCGAGCCGTAGCCCTGCTGCCAGAACAGCACCATCAGGCCGTAGACCGCGGTGAGCGAGATCAGGTTGAGAATGACCGCCTTGAGCGGGAGCAGCAGCGACCGGAACGCCCGCACCAGGAGCACATAGGTGAGGAAGGCGATCAGCAGCAGCATCAACGGGAAGTTCCCGTAGACAGCGTGCAGGAAGTCGACCTGCGCGTTGCCGAGCCCGGTCACGCCGATGACCCCATCGGTGCCGTCGGCAACCGAGGTGACGTCGCGGACCACCTGCACGCTCGTGGAGTTGACCGTCTCCTTGTCGGGGAGGACGAGCACGACTGTCTCGCCGTTCACCGAGGCACCGCTGCCGGTCGCGACCACGGCACGCGTGACGCCGTCCACCTTGGCCAGAGTCTCGGCCACCGATTGGGCCTTGTCGGTCTGGGCGAGCACCTCGATCGGCGTGAGGACGCCGGTGGTGACACCGCCCTTCGCGAGCGTCTGGAGACTGTCGTACGCCGGTCCGCTGTGCGCCAGCGATGACGAGTCGGCGGCCCCGATCTTGATGCCGAGGAACGACACGAACAGCACGCCGATCGCGGCCAGCGCGACGACCGCAGCCACCCAGCGGCGCCGCACGATCAGCCGCGCCCATGATGTCCATCCGCGGCTCGGCTTGTTCTCGTGCCGGATCTTGGGCCAGTCGACTTTGGGCCCGATGCTGCCGAGGATCGCCGGGGTCAAGGTGAGGGTCACCAGCACGCTGGCCAGCGGGATCAACGCCCCGCCCATCCCGATGCTGCGCATGAACGGCACCGGCAGTACCACCAAGGCCAGTAGCCCGATCGCGACGGTGATCCCGCTGAACAGCACGGCACGGCCGGCCGTCTCCATCGCCACCACGACGGCGTCGTGGTTGTCACGGCCGTGATCTCGTTCCTCACGCCATCGGGTGACGAAGAGCAGCGAGTAGTCGATCGCGACCCCGAGTCCGACCAGGGCGACCAGGAACTGCACGATGAACGACACGTCGGTCAGGTAGGTCAACGGCAGCAGCAACAGGAAAGTAGTGAGGATCGACACGGCGGCGACCACCATCGGCATGAATGCCAGCATCGAAGCGAAGACGAACAGCAGCACCGCGAGCGCCCCGAGCGCTCCGAGCACGGTCTCGGTGAGGACGCCGTTGCCGCCAGACTCGTCGCCGATGGCAAGCGCCTCCATCCCGGTGACGCCCACCGCGGCGCCCGGTGGCGCGTTGGACTCCACCGTCTTCTTCACCAGGTCGGTGGGTGGGAGCTCCGTGGAGGTGCGGGGGAACGGATGGAACACCAACGCGTACGCCGTGCGGTCGTCCGACGTGCGGAACGCCGGGTCGCCGGTGTTCGCCTCGTCGACCACGCGCAGCGGGATCTGCGCGGAGCCGAGCGACGCGAAAGCCTTCGCCACCGCGCCCTCGTGGCCGGTGATGGTCTGACCCTTCGGCATCGTCACGGTCGCGATCAGCGGCGACGTGTTCCCGCCGTTGTGGAACGCCCCGATGATCTTGTTCGCGGCCGTGTCGCCGGGTTGCCCGGGAAGCGAGAAGTTGACCGTCATCCGGTGGGTCACCGTCCCGGTGGACACACCACCTGCGATCGCGATCAAGGCCCAGGCCACCACGATGATCAGGCGGTGCCGCAGCACCAGCTCAGCCAGTCGACGCATGTGCATACCCTCCCCGCTGTCGAAGGAGTGAGGCTAGCGAATTCGGTGGCGGCGCGTGTTGCGCACAGGTGAACAAAGCGCGGGGCCTACAGGTCGAGCTTGTAGCCCAGGCCACGCACGGTGACCAGCAGCTGCGGATGGGCCGGGTCGGGCTCGAGCTTGGCGCGGAGCCGCTTCACGTGGACGTCGAGGGTCTTGGTGTCACCGACGTAGTCCGAGCCCCAGACCCGGTCGATGAGCTGCCCACGGGTGAGCACCCGGCCCGGGTTGCGCAGGAACATCTCGAGCAGCTCGAACTCCTTGAGCGGCAGCCGCTGCGGCTCACCGTCGACGGTCACCGTGTGGCGTTCGACGTCCATCCGCACCGAGCCGGCCTCGAGGGTGGTCGGGGCCAGGTCGGGCTCGATGCCACGACGCAGTACGGCGCGGATCCGGGCCACCAGCTCACGTGGCGAGTAGGGCTTGGTGACATAGTCGTCGGCCCCGAGCTCGAGCCCGACGATCTTGTCGACCTCGTCGTCCTTGGCGCTGACCATGATCACCGGCACGTTGGAGCTCGCGCGGATGTGGCGGCAGACCTCGGTACCGGACAGCCCCGGCAGCATCAGGTCGAGCAGCACGATGTCGGCGCCGTTGCGGTCGAACTCGGTGACCGCGTCGGGACCGGTCGCCGCGAGCGAGACGTCGTACCCCTCCTTGCGGAGCATGTAGGACAGCGCGTCGGCGTAGCTCTCCTCATCCTCGACGACGAGCACCCGCGTCACGTGACTCTCCTGGACCTGGTCATGCGTTCTCCTCTTGGCGGGATCGGGGCAGGGACAATGTGAAGGTGGAGCCCTGTCCCTCGAGGGACCAGACCCGTACGTCGCCACCATGGGTGGCCGCGACGTGCTTGACGATCGAGAGCCCGAGCCCGGTGCCGCCGGTCGAGCGGTGCCGCGCCGGGTCGACACGGTAGAAGCGTTCGAAGATCCGGTCCAGCTCGTCGGACGGGATGCCGATGCCCTGGTCGACGACGGAGATCTCCACCATCTGATCGGCGGCCTTGGTCGTGACCAGCACCGTCGAGTCGGTGCCCGAGTAGGCCACGGCGTTGGCGACCAGGTTGGTGACCGCCGCGGACACCTGCTCCTCGTTGCCGAAGATGCGCAGGCCCGGGGTGCCGCCGGTGACGACCTTGATCTCCTTGTTGGAGGCGTCCATCACGGTGAAGTCGACGGCGCGCGTGACCACGTCGTCGACGTCGACGACGTGAGGGGCCTCGATGGGCTCGTCGCCCTGGAGCCGCGACAGCTCGATGATCTGCTGCACCATCCGCGTCAGCCGGTCGCTCTCGGTGAGCATCCGCCGTGCGAACCGCTCGATCGCCTCGGGGTCGTCGGAGGCGTCGGAGACGGCCTCGGCCAGCAGTTTGATCGCTCCCACCGGTGTCTTGAGCTCGTGGGACACGTTGGCCACGAAGTCGCGCCGGACGGCCTCGACCCGTCGCTCGGTCGTGCGATCCTCCACCAGCGCCAGCACCAGCCGCGAGCTGAGTGGCGCCACGCGCGCGGTCACCGTGCGCGGCGGCCCGCTCCGGCGCGGCATCACCAGGTCGGCCTCTCGGATCTGACCGTCGCGGCGTACCTGCCGTACCAGCTCGGCCAGCTCCGCCGATGCCAGCCGCTGACCGCGCACGATGCCGAGGGCATGGGCGGGTGCGGACGCCCTCACCACCTCGTCGTCGTCGTCGACCACGACCGCGCTGCTGCGCAACACCGAGAGGACCGTCGCGACGCCGGCCGGCAACACCGGATCCTCGACGTGTCCGACCGATCCCTGCTGTCCCTGACTGACGTGCCAGGCCAGGACCGCGCCGCCAGCAACGACCGCCCCGATGAGCGCCGCGAGGAACACCTGCGTCGTGGGGCTCACGTACTGATCGTACGCACCGCTTCACCCGGTGTTCGCCCGCGAGCAGGCTGCTCGCCGACTGTTCACGACGCGTTCACCGGTCGACCCCAACTGGTCACCTTTGGCGCATAGATTGGGTACATGCGCGAAGCCTTCCACGAACAGCTCGACACGATCTTCCACGACCTGGCCGAGATCTGCGACGCTGTGGAGACCGCCGTACGCCAGGCGACCAAGGCGCTGCTCGAGGGCGACGCCGAGGGCGCCCAGGCCGTGATCGCCGCCGACGAGAAGATCGACCGCGCCCGGGAGCGGGTCGAGGACACGGCGTTCTCCCTGCTCTCGCTGCAGCAGCCGGTCGCCGGCGACCTGCGCGTCGTCGTCTCGGCGCTGCGCATGGTCAGCGAGCTGGAGCGGATGGGCGACCTGTCCGTGCACGTCGCGAAGATCGCCCGCCTGCGGGTGCCCGAGATCGCGGTGCCCGAGGACGCCCGCGCGACGATCGCGCGGATGGGCGAGGTCGCCGAGGACATGGTGCGGCGGGTCTCCGCAGTGATCACAGAGCGCAATGTCGAGGCCGCGATCGAGCTCGGCCGCGACGACGAGGAGATGGACCAGCTACGCCGTACGTCGTTCACCCAGCTGCTGGGCGACGACTGGCAGCACGGGGTGGAGTCGGCCGTCGACATCGCGCTGCTCGGCCGCTACTACGAGCGGATCGCCGACCACGCGGTGTCGGTCGCCAACCGGGTGGTCTTCGTGGTGACGGGTCAGTACCCCGTCGCGAGCGAGGCCTGAGCCTTCAGCGACCTTGGTTGGCGACGGCGGCGGCGGCCTCGGCGGCCGCGTCGGGGTCGAGGTAGCGACCACCCTTCACGGTGGGCCTGAGGTCGTCGTCGAGCTCGTAGACCAGCGGCATCCCGGTGGGGATGTTGAGCGCCGCGATGTCGTCGTCGCTGATGTCGTCGAGGTGCTTGACGATGCCGCGCAGGCTGTTTCCGTGTGCCGCGACGAGCACGGTCTGCCCGGAGCGCAGGTCGTCGGCGATCGGACCGTCCCACCAGGGCAGCAGCCGGCCGATGACGTCCTTGAGGCACTCGGTGCGGGGCAGCTCGTCGCCGAGGTCGGCGTACCGCACGTCGTGGGCCTGGGAGAACTCGCTGTCGTCGTCCAGCGGCGGCGGCGGAGTGTCGAACGAGCGGCGCCACAGCATGAACTGCTCCTCGCCGTACTCGTCGAGCGTCTGCTTCTTGTTCTTGCCCTGGAGCGCCCCGTAGTGCCGCTCGTTGAGGCGCCAGCTGCGACGGACCGGGATCCAGTGCCGGTCGGCCAGGTCGAGGCTGATCGCGGCCGTGCTGATCGCCCGGCGCAGCAGCGAGGTGTGGACGACGTCCGGGTGGATGCCCGCATCGCGCAGCTGCTCACCGCCGCGCAGGGCCTCGGCACGGCCCTTCTCCGAGAGTGCGACGTCGACCCAGCCGGTGAAGAGGTTCTCGGCGTTCCACACGCTCTCGCCGTGGCGGAGCAGGACCAGCGTGTGAGTCATGAGCTGGGGGAGGCGCTCGCGGTCGACGAACTGCTCGCCGACGGGCTCGCCGACTGGCTCACCGATGGGGACTGCTTGGCGTGGTCGAGGCCCGCCCACTGCCCCGAGTCCCTGACGACGGGTACGTCGAGGGTGGCGCTCTCGCCGTCGTCGAAGCTGAGGGTCAGGGTGACGACCTGCCCGGCCGTGAACGTGCCGTTGAGGGTGATGCCGCCCTCGGCGGCGAGGTTGACGTAGCCGTTCGCGTTGATCGGGAACGGCTGGGCGGTCACCGTTCCGACCGCGGTGCCGTCACCGGACATGCCGGTGAAGCTGATCGTCTGCGACTGGTCGTTGTTGGCGAAACCGGCGACGAACGTGCCGGCGTTGGGCTTGCGGCTGACGATGGCGGCGTTGAGCACGTCCACCGTGCCGTCGCGGTAGTTCGCGCCCGCCGTGATGTTGTTGATGCGGTCGGTCGCGTAGTTGAACCCGCACGCGCCGAGGACCACCGGGGCCACCAGGCCGATCGTGCCGAGCGCGAGCGTCCGTCGCAGTTTCACGCGCCCCAGACTAGCGGGCGTCCGACGGCACTATTGAGACAGGCCGACGGTTGCGCCGACATACCCGATCACACCCACGACCAGCACGCAGAAGACTGCCGAGAGGGCCAGGAGACGCGGGGCGCCGACCCGCAGGGCCAGCCGGAGTGGCAGGTGCCGGCGGCCCGCGCGGTTGTCCTCGACCAGCCCGGAGAGCGAGGTCAGGACATGGACGCCGACGCCCAGCACGGCCGCGGCCACGGTGATCGCGACGGTGGGTGGGTGCCCCGTCGCGCCGCCGCTCCACCCGCCGTACGAGAGGTACGCCGGGTACAGCGCGAAGGAGATCGCCCACGGGAGCCAAGACAGGACGCCGTTGCGCAGCCAGCGGTTGGCGGCGAGGCCGACCAGCAGCGACAGGAGGTAGGAGACGCCAGCGGTGATGCCGCTCGACATCGACAGGGGGACGACGAGCAGCACGGCGCAGGCCAACGCGAAGCCGATCGTGCCGCGGTCGAGCGGCCCGGTCACGAGCGGCTTGTCCTCGCGCTCGGCCTGGTGGTCGGCCGCATCGTCGACCAGGTCGTTGTCCCAGCCCAGCACCACTTGACCCACCAGGACGGTCGCCAGCACGAGCCCGACCTCGCGCAGTGCCCGCCCGGACACCGCCCCCGCGACCGCCATGCCGACGGCGGTGAGGAGCGCCCGGCGCGGGTGGGCGGCCCTCGTCAGGAGTACGACAGTCAGCTCGCCGAGGCGACGACGCCCGCGTGGGGAGGCTGCCTCCGGTGCTGGTGGTGCCGGTGGGGCGGCCATGCCACGCAGTATCCGGGATGGCCCGACACGCCGGGCCGACACGCCGCCCGGGAGGGAGCCCTCGCTGGCACACGATCCCGGTTTCTGTCAAGCCCCGACAGGGCCTCTGACCTGCGCAAACGATGAAGGGGCCACTCCGGGGACCGTGTTAGAATGGTCACTCAAGAAGGGTGGTACTGAACATATGTCTTTCACCGTGGGCGAAACGGTTGTTTATCCCAATCACGGGGCCGCTGTCATCGAAGACATCGAAATGCGGCAGATCAAGGGGGAGGACAGGCAGTACCTCGTCCTTCGCATCGTGTCTCAGCAGGACCTCGTGGTCCGTGTCCCCTCGTGCAACCTCGATCTGGTCGGGGTGCGCGACGTGGTCGACAAGGAGGGTCTCGACCGGGTCTTCGACATCCTGCGCGCCGCGCACGTCGAGGAGCCGACGAACTGGTCGCGTCGTTACAAGGCCAACCTCGAGAAGCTGCACAGCGGTGACGTGAACAAGGTCTCGGAGGTCGTGCGCGACCTGTGGCGCCGCGAGCGTGACCGTGGGTTGTCGGCCGGCGAGAAGCGGATGCTGGCGAAGGCTCGCCAGATCCTGGTCTCCGAGCTGGCGCTGGCCGAGCACACCAACGAGGACAAGGCCGAGGCCATCCTCGACGAGGTGCTCGCTTCCTGAACTCGGTTCACGAAGGCCCCGCACACTCCGGTGTCGCGGGGCCTTCGTGTGTCCCGGGGGAGTCGCGGACCTGGTTTCGGGCCGGTCATCGACCACGCGTCGTACGATCCGGGCGCCATGGATGACTTCGACGACGAGGCCCCGCTCCCGCTGGGCGTCGTCCTCGAGGGCGAGCGCGGCTCGCTGCCGTTCGCCCTGCTCCATGGCGAGGCGCTCGTGGCCTGCGCCGCCTGGGCGATGGGCGAGGCGGGGGTGCAGCTGCTCGATCTCGGTACGCCGTGGGAGGACGTCGTCGACTCCGGGGCACCGCTGGTCTGGCACGACGCCCTGTGCCCGATGACGCCGCCGGACTTCCTGAGGGCGTGCTTCGACCGGGCGCTGGCCGACGGTGTGGTCGTGGTCGGCGTCCTGCCCGTCACCGACACGGTCAAGGAGATCGTCGACGACGCCCAAGGTCCGGTCGTGGGCGCCACGGTTGACCGAGACCGGCTCGTGCAGGTGGTGTCGCCGATCGTGATCCCGCCCAGCATCCTGCGCGCTCTGCCCGGCTGGCCCTCCATCGACTTCCCGACCACGGTGGCCGACCTGCGCGAGGTCGGCCGGGTGTTGTTCGTGGACGCCCCGTCGACCGCCCGGCGGGTCTCGTCCGAGCACGACGTACGCGCGCTCGAGGCGCTCACCCGGCGGTGAGCGCCTCCGCCGCGGCGAAGTCGTCGGCGACGGTCACCTTCAAGTTGCCGGCCGTCGACTCGACCGCCGCGATCGGCAGGTCGGTGTAATGAGCCAGGCAGCCCGCCGTGTCCGTGGCCTCGAAACCGTCGGCGTCGGCTTGTCGGTACGCCGTCAGGAGGGGTCCGGCACGGAACGCCTGGGGTGTCTGGACCCCCGCGAGGTGTCGGGGCATGGGTCCACCGTCACGGTGGGCGAGCGAGTCGAGGCGGACCACCGGGATCGCGCCGCCCCGTCGTACCGCCTCGGCGACGACCCGGTCGAAGAGCACCACTGGGGCGAGCGGCCGAGCGGCGTCGTGGATCGCGACCACGTCGAGCTCGCCCGCCTCGATCGCGGGCGCGAGGAGTGACAGGGCCTGCCACTCCGAGGCATGCCGGGTGTCTCCACCGGACACCATCGCCACCTCGGGGCCGTCGGCGATGAGCTCCGGCTCGACGGTACGGCGTACGGCGTCCTCCTCGCCGGCCCGCACGACCAGCACCACGCGTCGTACGCCGGCGGCCGATCGCGCCGTGCGCACCGAGCGCGCCACGACCGGTACGCCGGCCACCGGGAGGAGCACCTTGTTGACCTCGGCGCCGACCCGGGTGCCGGAACCCGCGGCCAGCACGACCACCGCGACGCGGGTCACGGGGCGGTCGACCACACCAGCGCGGTCGCGATCGCGGCGACTCCCTCGCCGCGACCGGTGAGGCCGAGTCCGTCGGTGGTGGTGGCGCCCAGGGACACGGGTGCGCCGATCGCCGCGGACAACGCGGCCACCGCCTCGTCGCGACGCGTGCCGAGTCGGGGGCGGTTGCCGATCACCTGCACGCTCACGTTGCCGATCTCGAAGCCCGCCGACCGAACCCGCGACGCGGTCTCGGTGAGCAGTGCGACGCCGGACGCGCCGGCCCACTCCGGCTCCGCCGTACCGAAGATGCTGCCGAGGTCGCCGAGCCCGGCCGCCGAGAGCAGGGCGTCGCACATGGCGTGCGCGCAGACGTCGCCGTCGGAGTGGCCCTCGAGGCCCTGGGGCTCGTCCGGCCAGGACAGTCCGGCCAGGTGGAGGGGTACTCCATCCGCCAGACGGTGGACGTCGGTGCCGACGCCCGTTCGCGGACCGTGAGGACTCAATGACACGGCTCGATCATGCCCGAGTCACAATCGACGTGTGCGGACACCCCGATTGCCCTGGGTGCTGACCGGCCTGCTGGCCGGGCTCGCCGGGCTCGCGACCAGCTATCTCGCATCGGGTCTGCTGAACCTGCGCGGCAATCCGGTCACTCAGGTGGCCGAGCTGGTCATCAAGCTGACCCCTGGCAAGGTCGCCGAGGCCGCGATCCAGGCCGTGGGCCACAAGGACAAGCCGCTGCTGGTCACCGGCGTCCTGGTCGTGCTGCTGCTGTTCTTCGCCGGCATCGGGCTCGCCGCCAGGCGGTCGACGGACTGGGGAGTCGGCCTGTTCATCGCGCTCGGCGTGATCGGGCTGGTCGCGCAGCAGTCGCAGTTCAACGCGCCCACCGCCGGAGTGCTGCCGGTCGTGATCGGCGTCGTCACCTGGTCGATCGTGCTGGCGCTGCTCGCGGCGCAGCTGCGGCCGCGACCGTTCCTGGACGCCGACGCCGACAACGGCCGACGGTTCCTGCTCGGCGCGGGCGCCGTGGCCGTCGGCAGCGCGGTGCTGGGCGGCCTCGGCTGGAGGGCCGGCGGTCGTCTCCGCAAGGTGGACGAGGCCCGCAGGTCGCTGAAGCTCACGGGGGTGACGCGGCCGAAGATCCCCGCCGGCACCGAGGTCGGGCTGGACGGGATCTCTCCCTGGGAGACGTCGGCCAACCGCTTCTACCGGATCGACACGACCCTCGCCCCGCCCGCGATCACCCCGCAGGACTGGAGCCTGCGGATCCACGGGATGGTGGACCACGAGATCACGCTGACGTACGACGACCTCCTGGCCCGCCGGCGTACCCAGGCGTGGGTCACGCTGAACTGCGTGTCCAACACCGTCGGTGGCCCGCTGATCGGCAACGCCTGGTGGAGCGGCGTACGCCTCAAGGACCTGCTCGACCAGGCCGGCATCCAGTCCGGGGCCGACGCCCTCAAACAGACCTCGGACGACGGCTGGACCTGCGGGACGCCGATCTCGGCGGTGACCGACGGACGCGACGCGATGCTCGCGATCGCGATGAACGGCGAGCCGCTGCTGATCGAGCACGGCTTCCCGGTGCGCACCATTGTGCCCGGTCTCTACGGCTACGTCTCGGCGTGCAAGTGGGTGCGCGACATCGAGGTCACCACCTTCGACTCGTTCACGGCGTACTGGACCTCGCGCGGGTGGTCGGCCAAGGGCCCGGTCAAGCTGGCCTCGCGGATCGACGTACCTCGTGACGGGCACTCGGTCTCTGCCGGCCAGGTCCGCGTCGGCGGCGCTGCCTGGCAGCAGGACATCGGGATCAAGGCGGTCGAGGTGCAGCTCGACGCCGGCGCCTGGCAGCCCGCCACGCTCGGCCGGGCCGAGCTCGACGACGCCTGGGTGCAGTGGGATGCCACGCTCGACGTGTCGTCCGGCGACCATCAGCTGCGGGTCCGGGCCACGAACAAGGACGGCCAGGTGCAGACCGCGGTCCATGCAGCACCGGCGCCGAACGGCGCGTCCGGCTGGCACACCATCTCGTTCAGCGCGAGCTGACGATGGCCGGCCAGCGGCCGTAGAGCAGGGTCTCGCCGGGCTCAGCGCCGACGCCCCGATAGCGGGAGAAGCCGTCACAGACCTTCCCGGTCCCCTCGTCAATGGTGAGCATCGCCGCCTTGCGTGGGCCGTCGCGAGGACCGCCCGGAACACCGGCGTGATAGAAGTTCGCGTCCGCCTTCCAGACGACGCGGACGTGCACGAGGCGCGTGTCCGGACAGGAGTGGCCGAAGTCGTAGCCGGCGACTCGTCCGTCGGTCGCGATCGCGGTGGCGCCGACGAACGTCCCCGTGATGCCTTGCTGTTCGTGCTTCGCGGCTGCCATCGCGAGTGCGTACTCGGGTGCTGAGAGCGTGCCGTGGGCGCGGGCGTCCGCTCGGCCCCATGCGAGCCAGCTCGCGGTGGCAACGCCGATCAGTAGCACGGCAGCGGTCACGATGAGACCGACTCGGCGGGTCACCACGCACCTCTGCTTCCGGGCGGCGGGAGCGGCTGATCGTCGCGGTGGATCACGTAGACGGTGCCGCCCGAGCCCGCGAGCCAGGCGCGCTCGAACGCGGCGCGGTCGTAGGTACGCCGCACGCTGTGCTCGCTGGGCGCGGCCGGGTCGTTGGTGACGACGTCGCCGGTCTCGGTGAAGCCGCGGATCACGACGAGGTGGCCGTCGGTGGCGTGGGTCGGGGCGCCGGGGAGCCCGCCGGCCGGGTAGGCGACGCTCGCGACCAGGGGGATGCCGGCGCCGACGAACGCCTCGGCCTCGCGAAGGTCGTGGAGACGGGTGACGAACGCGTGGCCGGCCAGGCTCGCCGCCCAGGCCGTGTTGAAGGACCAGTTGCCGGTGCCGTCGTACGCCGGGTCGAAGACGTCGTGCGCGGCCGCCGGGATGTCGGTGCCGGGTGGCAGCCTGCCGGCATGCGCCAGCACCATCGAGACCGCCGTCGGCGAGCACCAGCCCGCGCCGCCGACCTCCTTCCACGTCATCTGCGACAGACGCGGCACGTCGAGCACGGGTTCCGTCATGCCTGAGGGGGTCGACGTGGTCGGCCGCACCGCGCCGGCCGAGACGACCGCGCCCAGTCTGTGCAGGGTGGGGCCGTGTGTGCCGCGCCGGTGGTGCAACAGCACCGCGAGGCGGTAGACGTCCGCTCCCTTGGTCGGGCGCCACACGTCGGTGTCGACCTCGGGATCGCCGGGCAGGCTGGTGCGGTGTCCGGGGACGTCCTGCGACGACCACTGGGTGATCCGGTGCGGCCGCTCGTCCGGGCCGGTCACGCGGACCTCGATCCAGCTGCCCGGCGGCGTCGTCGCCGACCATGACGGGATCAGGTCGCTGAACCGGAACCCGACCTCGCACCAGGGCGAGGTCCACACATGAGGGTCCTCCGCGCCCGCGCGCAGGTCGGCATCGACGAGTGACCACGCGTCGTACCGGATCCGGCGGGTCACGCCACGAGCC
>DAINSL010000067.1:0-13262 GCA_036741335.1 Nocardioides sp.
GTCGATGATCTGACGAGTCAAGTTTGTACAACCGCAGTTTCTTGCAAATCACGCCAGAGGGCCGGCGCTACGAGGTGGCGCGCTCGTCGAGCAGCTGGTCGGCGTGTGCGATGTGGCCCAGCGAGCGCCAGATCAGGCCCAGCGTGATCGCCGAGCCGACGAACGCGAACCAGAACGGCGCCGCGAGGCCCCAGCGGTCCGCGATGGCGCCGCCGAGCGCCTGGCCGACGACGAGGCCGCCGAAGACACCGACCAGGTAGACGCTGCCGACCCGGCCCTGGTACTCCGTGGGTACGGCGCGCTGACGCACCGTCTGCGAGACCGTGCCCCACACGAACGAGTAGGCCCCGAAGCCGAACATGATGATCATCGCCACCCAGGGCAGCCGGTTCAGCGCGAGCCCGAGATGCATCAGCACCTCCAGGGTGAGGCAGCCACGCATCAGCGTGGCCAGCGGGATGTGCCTCTCCAGCCACCCGTAGCGGGCTGTGGAGACCAGACCTCCGGCCGCAGCCACCGTGGCCAGCAGCCCGAACCCCACCTCGCTCATGCCCAGCCGCTGGGTGGCGTAGAGCACGAGAACCGACCAGGCCGCACCCCAGGTCACGTTGAAGGAGACGATGACCAGTGCCAGCGTGCGCACCGCCGAGTGCGCCATCAGCCAGCGGATGCCGTCGGCGATGTCGCGGCCGACGCGGCCGTCGACGTCCTCGCGGACGCTGCCGCGCGGCGTCGCGATGCGGGCGATCAGCACCACGCCGAGCCCGACCGCCACGGCCTGGGTCACGAAGGGCACCGCCATCCCGGCGGCGAACAGGAACGCTCCCAGCGGCGGCCCCACGAGCTGGTTGACGGTGATGAACCCGGCCATCAGGCGGGCGTTCGCCAGGCCCAGTTCGGACCTGGGCACCACCATCGGCAGCAGCGTGCGCGTGGTCGTGTTGCCGAACACCTCGGCGACCCCGATCAGGAACATGGCGACCATGACCAGGGTGATGTCGACGTGACCGGTGGCGATCGTGAAGGACAGCACCACCAGGACGAACGCCCGGAGCAGGTCGCACACGATCACCATCAGCCGGCGGTCGAGACGATCGGCCAGCGCCCCGGCGTGCAGCCCGAACATGAGCCACGGCAGCCGTTGCAGCAACCCCGCCAGGGCTACCAGGAACGGTGCGTGCGTCTGCGAGGCCACGAGCAGGGGGCCGGCGGCGATCGCCAGTCCGTCACCTGCGTTGCTGACCCATGACGAAGCCAGGAGCCAGCGAAAGCTGCTCCCGAGACGTGCGGGCGCCACGACTTCCAGCACCCGATTGCTGACCCCCGTCACAAGAACGCGAGCGTAGCCCTGCGACGACGCTGGCCGCCATGGCGTGCTCGCGTCGCGACGCGGTCGCCGTGCTGACGGTGGTGGAGGAGCCGGCTCAGGCCGGCTGCATCTCCCGCTGCTCGGGCTCGAGGTCGAGAACCCGGGCCGCCTGGACGACCGCGAGGCGGTCGTTCTCCTCCATCAGGCGGGTCACCAGCTCTTCCAGGTCAGAGACCCGCGCCCTCAGGAGGGCGTTCTCGGCGGCGATCCGGTTGGGAAGCCCGCGGTCGCGGTTGAGGTGGCCGACTAGCGCCTTGGCCATGGATGAGCCTTCCGACGTGGGGAGCCCGCCTGGATCGTGGGGGCCGTCTTCAAGAGTGACACTTCGGCCCCCTCGGGTCAATGTCGCGAGAGGGTCCGGCGCAGCCGCGGAACCGGCTGGCAGGTGGGGCAGAAGTACGACGAGCGATTCATGAACTCCTGACGCCGGATCGGCGTGCCGCAACGGTCGCACGCCTCCCCTTCGCGGCCGTACACGTGCAGGGACCGGTCGAAGTACCCGGACTCGCCGTTCACGTTGACGTAGAGCGCGTCGAAGCTCGTCCCGCCCTGGGCCAGCGCTGCGCCCATCACGGCTCTGGCTTCGGCCAGCACGCGTCGTACCTGGATCGGACGGAGCTTCTCACCGGGCCGGTCGCCGTGGACCTGGGCCCGCCAGAGCGCCTCGTCGGCGTAGATGTTCCCGACGCCCGAGATCAGGGTCTGGTCGAGGAGCAGGCGCTTGATGCCGGCGGTGCGCAGGCGTACGCGTCCCACGAACCGGTCGTCGTCGAACTCGGGGTCGAACGGGTCACGCGCGATGTGGGCGATCTCGGGCGGGAGCTCTGCGCCACCGTGCGAGACCGACAGACCGCCGAACATCCGCTGGTCGGCGAAGCGCAGCTCGGTCTCGCCCAGCACGAGGCGGACCCGCAGATGGCGCTCGTCGGGATGGCCCCGCGGCTGCACGAGCAGCTGGCCGCTCATGCCGAGGTGTCCGAGCAGGGCGTCGCCGTTGTCGAGGGGCAGCCAGAGGTACTTGCCGCGGCGTCGGACGCCCTCGAACCGGCGTCCGGTCAGCGCGGCGGCGAACCCGGCCGGGCCGCGCAGGTCGCGGCGTACCGCGCGGGGATGGAGCACGGTGACCGACTCGACCGTGCGTCCGACGACATGGCGCTCGAGACCGTCGCGCACGGTCTCGACCTCGGGAAGCTCGGGCACGTCGGTCGGGCCGGGTCAGTCGACAAGGGGGGCAAGGTCGTCGGCGACGCCCAGGGAGGCCGCGAGCTCACCGTACGCCGTCTCCGCCGCCGCCTGCTCGGCCTCCTTCTTCGACCGGCCGACGCCGTTGCCGTAACGGTGCTCGCCGACCTTCACCTGCGCGGTGAACGTCTTCATGTGGTCGGGGCCCTCGTCGTCGAGGAGGTACTCCGGGACACCGAGGCCGTGCTCGGCCGACAGCTCCTGGAGAGAGGTCTTCCAGTCCAGGCCGGCGCCCAGCGCCGAGGCAGCATCGATCAGTGGGTCGAAGAGCAGGTGGATGACGGCCGCGGAGCTCTCCAGACCGGCCGACATGTGGACCGCCCCGATGACCGCCTCGACGGTGTCGGACAGGATCGAGGCCTTCTCGCGGCCGCCGGTGGTGTCCTCACCGCGGCCGAGCTTGATGAAGGCACCGAGACCGATGGAGCGGCCGACCCCGGCCAGCGCACGGGCGTTCACGACGGCCGCGCGCAGCTTGGCCAGATGTCCCTCGGACAGGTCGGGATGAGTGGTGTAGAGCGTCTCGGTCACGACCACGCCGAGCACCGAGTCACCGAGGAACTCGAGGCGCTCGTTGGTCGGGAGCCCGCCGTGCTCGTAGGCGTACGAGCGGTGCGTGAGCGCACGCTCGAGCAGCTCGGCGTCCAGCTCGGGATCACCGAGTGCGTGACGGAGCTCCTCGTAGTTCAGCGGACCCCGCCCGGTCTCAGAGAACCTGGCGACGGTCGGCGCGGGGGCCGTACTGGCCGCAGGTGCCGCAGGCGCGGTGCGGCAGGTGCTTGGCACCGCAGGCGGGGTTGGCGCACGTCACCAGGGTCGGCGCAACGGCCTTCCACTGCGACCGGCGGTGGCGGGTGTTGCTCCGCGACATCTTCCGCTTCGGGACTGCCACTGTTCTCTCCTCGTCAGGTGGTCCGGTGGACCGTTGGTCACTCGTCGTGCTCGAGCTCGGACAGCTGCGCCAGCGCGCCCCAGCGCGGGTCCACCGGCGCGTCGTGCGCGTGACCCGGATCATCCGCGAGCCTGGCGCCACACTCGACGCACAACCCGGGACAGTCGTCCTCGCACAACGGCTGGAACGGCAGTGCGAGCACCACCGCGTCCCGCAGCAGGGGCTCCAGGTCGACCAGGTCGTCCTGGAGCGTGCTGACCTCGAGCTCCTCGTCCGGATCGACGCCCTGGTCGTCGTACACGAACAGCTCCTGGAACCTCACCTCGATCTCGTCGGAGATCGGCTCCAGGCACCGCGCGCATTCGCCCTCGAGCACGGCCTGCGCCGTACCCGTGACCAGGACGCCCTCCATGACCGCCTCGGTCCGCAGGTCGATGTCGACCGGTGAACCTTGGGGGACGCCGAGGACCTCGATGCCCAGATCTGCCGGGGCCGAAACCGTACGTGACACTTCGCGCTGGGACCCCGGGCGGCGGCCGAGCTCGCGTGTATCGAGCACGAGCGGCGCTCTCGGGTCCAGTTTGCTCAGGGGTCTACTTCCGGAATCGGACACAACAGATCAACTCGTATCGTATCCGGCTGCCCGGTGCCTCGACAAAACGCAGCAGGCGGGCCGAGCCCGTCAACCGGGGTCAGGCGGTCGGCGGGGTCTTGGCGAGGCGGGCGATGAGGGCGTCGTTGACGAAGCCGGGGACCAGGGCCGAGACGTCGCCGCCGTACGACGCGACCTCCTTGACCAGCGAGGAGGCCAGGAAGGACCACGCGGGGCTGGTCGGCACGAACACGGTCTCGACCGAGGTCAGCGAGGCGTTCATCTGCGCCATCTGGAGCTCGTAGTCGAAGTCGCTCACCGCCCGCAGCCCCTTGACGATCGCGTGGATGCCACGGTCGGCGCAGAACGTGGTGAGCAGGCCGGTGAAGCCCTCGACGGTGACGTTGGGCAGGTGGCCCACCCCGCGGCGCAGCATGTCGAGCCGCTCGTCGGCGCTGAACAGCCGGTGCTTGGACGGGTTGACCCCGACCGCGACGACCACCTGGTCGAACAGCGATGCGGCGCGCTCGACGATGTCGAGGTGCCCGTTGGTGACCGGGTCGAAGGACCCGGGGCAGACGGCACGACGCACGGCATCTCCTCGCGGTTGGGCTACGACGTGGGAGCGGCGTGAACGTACCAGAGCACGGTCTCGCCGTACTTCTTCTGCCAGGTCTCACCGAAGCCCTCGGGCCAGGTGGGCTCGGCGCTCCGGGCGGCGCGCTCGACCACCACCATGGCGCCCGGGACCAGCCAGTCCTGCTCGCGCAGCGCGGCCAGGTCGGAGGCGAGGTCGGGGTCGGGGTGGGCGTAGGGCGGGTCGAGGAACGCGACGTCGTACGGCGCGGTGGGCGATCGCGCCAGGGTGCCGGTGACCGAGCCGGTGACGATGTCGGCACGGGAGAAACCGAGGTTGCGGGCGTTGGACGCGATCATCGCGGCGGTACGGCGGTCCTGCTCGACGAGGGTCACCACGCCCGCGCCACGCGACCAGGCCTCGAGCCCGACGGCACCGGAGCCGGCGTACAGGTCGAGGAAGCGCAGGCCGGACAGCGAGCCGCACCACGACTCGATGGCGGAGAAGAGCGCCTCACGCACGCGGTCGCTCGTCGGGCGGGTGTTCACCCCGCGCGGGGCCGAGATCCGTCGTCCCCTGGCGGTTCCCCCGATGATGCGCGTCATGATCTCGTGCGTTCCCAGAGCCGCGTGGAGCATGCCGTCATGACTTCTCCATGAACTCAGACTGCCGCGACTCCTGCAGTTCTGTCACCCGTCGGCCCAGCTCGGGAGCAGTTTCGAGCCCCGGATCGTCGGCCAGCAGGGCGATCGCCGCCTCGCGCGCCTCGACGATCGTGTCCTCGTCGCGCAGCACGCGCAGGGTCTGCAACGAGCTCCGGAATCCCGACTGGGAGCGGCCGAGCACGTCGCCCTCACGTCTCTGCTCGAGGTCGACCCGGCTCAGCTCGAACCCGTCGGTGGTCGCGGCGACCGCGTCCAGACGCTCGCGGGCGGGGCTCGTCGCGGGAGCCCTGGTCACCAGCAGGCAGAGACCCGGAAGGCCGCCCCGGCCGACCCGACCGCGCAGCTGGTGGAGCTGAGAGATGCCGAAACGGTCGGCATCGAGCAGGACCATCACGGTCGCGTTGGCGACGTCGACCCCCACCTCGATCACGGTCGTCGAGACCAGCACGTCCACGTCTCCCGCGGCGAAGGCACGCATCGTGCGGTCCTTCTCGTCCGTGGGCAGCCGGCCGTGCAGCAGCCCGACCCGCAGGTCCGCCAGTGGCCCGCCCTGCAGGTGTCCGACGACCTCCTCGGCGGCGCTGAGGACAACCGGCAGCTCGGGGGCCTCGTCGTCCTCGGACGGGTCGATCTCACCCTGCTCCAGCACGTCGCCGCTGATCCGCGGGCACACGACGTAGGCCTGGTGGCCGAGCGCGACCTCTTCGCGCACCCGCTGCCAGACCCGGTCGACCCACAGCGGTTGCTCGGCGAGGGGTACGACGCTGGTCTGGATCGCCGCACGCCCGGCCGGCAGCTCGGCCAACGTGGAGACCTCGAGATCGCCGAACACGGTCATCGCGACCGTGCGCGGGATGGGGGTCGCCGTCATCACCAGCACATGGGGCGGCGTGCCGGCCTTGTCGGTCAGGGCCGCGCGTTGCTCGACGCCGAAGCGGTGCTGCTCGTCGACGACCACGAGGCCGAGGTCGGCGAACTGCACGCGCTCCTGAAGCAGGGCGTGGGTGCCGATCACGATGCCGGCCTCGCCGCTCGCCGCTCGCAGCATCGCTTCGGCGCGCGACGCCTTGGGCATCGAGCCGGTGAGCAGGGCCACGGTGGTCGCGTCCGCGTCGCCGCCGAGCATGCCGCCCGCGGCGAGGTCGCCCAGCATCGCCGTGATCGACCGATGATGCTGCTGGGCGAGCACCTCCGTCGGCGCCAGCAGGGCGGCCTGCCCCCCGGAGTCGACCACGCGCAGCATCGCGCGCAGCGCCACCAGGGTCTTGCCGGAGCCGACCTCGCCCTGGAGGAGACGGTTCATCGGGCGGGGTCGGCCCAGGTCTGCCTCGATCTCGGCCGAGACCACCTCCTGACCCCGGGTCAGGGTGAACGGGAGCCGGGCGTCGAAGGCCGCGAGCAGACCACCTCCGCCGGCGCGGGCCTGGCCACCCATCTCCGAGAGCTCGGCCCGGCGGCGCGCCAGCACCAGCTGGAGCACCAGCGCCTCCTCGAACCGGAAGCGCCGCTGGGACGACCGGATCTGGTCCCACGAGTCCGGGCCGTGGATCCAGTCGAGCGCGGTGTGGATGTCGGGCAGGTCGTGGGCTGCGCGCAGCTGCTCCGGGAGTGGGTCCGGCACCTCGTCGAGCACGGTGCGCGCGAAGCTGATCGCGCGCTGGAGGTCCCACGAGTCGACGCCCTTGGTCTGGGGGTAGAGCGGGTAGAGCGCCTTGACCGAGCCGACTGCCACCTCCGTGGTCTCGTCGTCGGAGAGGCCGAAGAGAACCATCTGCGGGTTGGTCAGCTGCCACTGCCCCTTGAAGGTGCCGACCTGGCCCACGAACACGCCGGTGCGGCCCACCGGGAGGCGGCGGGCATGCCACTCGCTGACGTGTTGGCTCTTGGCGAAGAACGACATGCGCAGGGACGGGCCATCGGTCTGCAGCGTGGTGTCGAGGCGGTACGCCGTCCGGTGGGTGCGGCGGTCGAGGTAGGTGTGAACCTTGCTCTCGGTGATCTCGCCGACCACGGTCAGCATCTGGCCGGTGGTGAGGTCGGTGACCTTGGTCAGCTCGCCGGTGCGGACATAGCGACGCGGGAAGTGCATCAGCAGGTCACCGACGGTGCGCAGCCCGAGCCCCTCCGTGATCTTCTTCGCCTTGCCCTGCTTGGTCTGTGCACCCAGCACCGAGGCGACCGGCGAGTCGAGACCGATCAACGCGAGTCCACCTCCTACTCCACCGACATCAGCAACGGGTAGCGGTCCTGGCCACCGTCGTACAGCACAACGTCGACATGCGCGTAGCGGTACGCGACGTACTCCTCGCAGTGCGCGGCGAGGCCGTTCGAGTCCTGGCCGGAGACCAGCGTGACCAGCTCGCCGCCACCGCCGAGCAGCCGGTCGAGGATCTCGGTCGCCACCTCGCGCAGGTCGGTGCCGACGATGGCGAAGTCGCCCGCGATCACGCCGAGCACGTCGCCCGGCTCGCACGGCCCGGCCATGGTCATCGCCTGCTTCACTGCGACCGTGACGGCGCCGTGGCGGGTGTGGCGCGCCGTCGCGGTCATCTCGAGCACGTCGGCGTCGAAGGTGCGAGCCGGCTCGTGCACGGCCAGCGCGGCCAGACCCTGCACCTGCGCCTCGGTCGGGATGACCGCGACGCGGATGCCGAGGTCCTCCTCCGCCGAGCGCGCGGCGACCTGGGCGGCCCGCACGGAGTCGGGGTCGTTGGGCAGGATCACCACCTCGGCGGCCCGGCTCTCGTCGATCGCGGACAGCAGCATCCCGGTCGAGGGCCGGCGGCCGGGGCCGCCCTCGATCACGACGGCGCCGGCCTCGCCGAACAGCCGTGCCAGACCCGGGCCGGCCGCGACCGCGACGATGCCGCGCCCGGAGCGCTCCTCATCGCTCAGGGCGGCATCGGCGACCTGCTCGGCGAAGTGCGTGACCCGGATGCGGTACGGGTGTCCGGCGGCGATGCCGGCCTCGACGGCCGCGCCGACGTCGTCGACGTGGACATGGACGTTCCACAGCCCTTCCCCACCCACGACGACCAGGGAGTCGCCGAGCGGTGCGAGGGCGGCCTTGAGCGACTCGATGTGGGCGTCGTCGCTGTCGAGCAGGTACATCACCTCGTACGCAGGTCCCTCCGCGACCAGGTCATCGCTCGACACCGGGAGCGGGACCGGGATCGACCGCGTGCCGATCGGCGTCTTCACCTCGATCGGCCGGCGGCCGGTGAGCACGGTCTCCGCGGCGTCGAGGACCACGCAGAGCCCGCGGCCACCCGCGTCGACGACGCCGGCGACGCGCAGCTGCTCGAGCTGCTCGGGGGTGTGGGCGAGGGCCTCCCGGGCGGCCGCCGCGGCCGCCGTGAACACGTCGCGAGCACGCGTTCCCGGCTCCGCCGCACGTCGTACGGCGGCGTCGGAGGCGGCGCGCGAGACGGTGAGGATGGTGCCCTCGACCGGAGTGCCGACCGCGGCGTAGCTCGCGTCGGTCGCCTCGTGCATCGCCTGGGCCATCACCGTCGCGTTGCGCTCCTCGGGCGTGGCCCGGGCGACCCGGGCGGCGATCGCTCCCAGCATCTGGCTCAGGATCACCCCGCTGTTGCCGCGGGCTCCGAGCAGCGCGCCGCGGCGCAACGCCGTCAGCGCCGTACCGAGGCCGGCTTCCGGGTCGGCGGCGAGCGCCTCGTGGATCGCATCGCGGGCCGCGCTGACCGTGAGGTACATGTTGGTGCCGGTGTCGCCGTCCGGGACCGGGTAGACGTTGAGTGCATCGATCTCCTCGCGGGCCTCGGCCAGGGCGTCGACGGCGACGTCGACGAAGCGCTGCACGACCGCGAGCTCGATGCCGCCGCCGGTGGGTGCTTCCATGGCCTGCCTTGCGCTTCGTCGAGGCGGCGCCCCTGGGTCATGACTGGGTCGTGGCAGGGCACCGGGCTGACAATGTAGTCGCGCTCCCGCTGATTCGTGCGCGCACGGGTGTGTCGGATATTCTCTTCGGGTTGCCCGGTGTGTGCGGGCCCGTTCCACCCTCGACTTCAGGAGTTACCCGTGGCTGCCGTCTGCGACATCTGCGCCAAGAAGCCCGGCTTCGGCAACAACCGGCCGTGGTCGCGCAAGATCACCAAGCGCCGCTTCGACCCCAACATCCAGCGGGTCCGGGCGACGGTCAACGGCACCCCGAAGCGGCTCAACGTCTGCACCGGCTGCCTCAAGGCCGGCAAGGTCACCCGCTGACCTGACCCTCACCGAGCCCCGGAGCCATGCGGCTTCCGGGGCTTCGTGCTGTCCGGGCTCACGTAGCGAACCTCAGAAGTGGGTCCAGCCGGTGGGGCCGTCGTACTCCCGCCCGTCGACCGTGACTCCGGACCCCTCCGAGACGGTCCCGATCTCGAGCCATCCGTCGGGCACGCGCTCGGGGAAGGTCGCCAGCAGTGCGTGGTCGTCGCCACCACCGAGGATGAACTCCAGCGGGTCCACGCCCAGTGCTGCTCCGACCGCCTGGAGCGGCTCGGGCACCTCGAACGCGTCACGGCGTACGTCGACGGCGACGCCGGAGGCCTCCGAGACGTGCCGGGCTTCGGCGAGCAGTCCGTCCGAGATGTCGATCATCGCCGTGGCACCGGCGGCCGCGCCGGAAGGTCCCGCGGCGTACGGAGGCTCGGGGCGCCGGTAGGCCTCCACCAGCACGCGCGGGGACCGGAAGCCACGACCCAGCACGGCGAGCCCGGCCGCTGCCCAGCCCTGACGCCCACACAGGCCCAGCACCTCACCGGGCCCGGCTCCGGAGCGCAGCACCGGTGCCTGGGTGCAGCCGCCGAGTGCGGTGACCGCGATGACGACGGAGCTCGCCGAGGTGACGTCGCCACCGACCACACTCGCCCCGACCAACCCGCACTCCTCGGCGAAGCCGGCCGCGAAGTCCAGCGCCCACCGGGCCGGCAGGTCGGAAGGGGCGGCCAGCCCGATGGTGAGCGAGTGGGCCGTGCCGCCCATCGCGTTGACGTCGGAGAGGTTGGCGGCGGCGGCGCGGTGACCGATGTCCGCGGCCGAGGCCCAGTCGCGGCGGAAATGACGACCCTCGACGAGCACGTCGGTCGACACCACCACGTGGCCTTTGCGGATGCGCAGGACTGCCGCATCGTCCCCCGGACCGACCAGCACCTGCTCCCCCTGCGTGAAGAGCTCCTGGAGCCGGGCGATCAGCGGGAACTCGCCCGCCTCGGCCATGGTGGCGTCAGCTGGGAACGACATGGGCACATCCCACCAGATCGGGCACTGCGCGTGCGTCGTCGCCCGGTGGGCGAACTGTCGAGAGCTGCGGGGTGCGCGGTAGGTTGTCCGCGGCACCGTCACCCGACCCGGAGGAGACAACGATGGTCGTTCAGGCGTACATCCTCATCCAGACCGACGTGGGCAAGGCCGCCGACGTGGCGCGCGCCATCGCCCAGGTGAAGGGCGTGACCCTCGCCGAGGACGTCACCGGTCCGTACGACGTGATCGTCCGCGCGGAGGCACGCAACGTCGACGAGCTGGGCAAGCTGGTCGTCTCGAGGGTGCAGAGCCTGGACGGGATCACCCGGACCCTGACCTGCCCTGTCGTCCACATCTGACTTGCGCGCATCGCCGCGCACGCGCCCCAGGCCTGCACTGGTCCGGGGCGCGCGTGTGTCGGCGTACCTCATGTGCCTCGGCCTGGGGCTGGCCGCGTGCGGCAAGGAGCCGGTCTCGATCCCGACCCTGCGGCTGACCGCGAGCGACCTGGCCCGCTGCCAGCGCGTCGCGGACGCACTGCCCGAAAGCGTTGCCGGCCAGTCGCGCCGCAAGACCCAGCCGGCCGAGGCGCTCGGCCGCGCGTGGGGCGACCCGCCGATCATCGCCCAGTGCGGGGTGGCGGTCCCCGCGGACTTCTCGAGGAGCGCGGGCTGCCAGGAGGCCGACGGGGTCGGCTGGTTCATCCCCGACAGCCAGGTGAACGACCAGTCGGCGGATGTCGTGATGTCCACGGCCGGCTACCGCCCGGTGCTGCAGGTGACCGTGCCGGCGACGTACCGCCCCAACGGACTGGCCGCGGCCATGGTGGAGCTCGCCCCGATGGTCAAGGCGTACACGCGACTGGTGCGCCCCTGCCACTAGGGGTGCGGGTTGCCGAGAACAATCACGAGCGCCCGCTGGCGCGGGCCTCAGCGCAGGCCCGTCCCCCGCCGCAGCGCGAGCTGGATGAGCCGGTCGACCAGCGCCGGGTAGTCGAGGCCGGTCGCCGCCCACATGCGGGGGTACATCGAGGTCGGGGTGAAGCCCGGCATGGTGTTGATCTCGTTGACCACCACGGAGCCGTCGGGCATCACGAAGAAGTCGACCCGCGCCAGGCCTTCGCAACCGATCGCCTCGAAGGCGCGGGCCGCGAGCTCGCGGAGCTCGGTGGCGGTCTGGTCGGGCAGGTCGGCGGGCACGTCGAGCTCGGTGTGCTCCTCGGGGAGGTACTTGGCCGCGAAGTCGTAGAACTCGTGCCCGCCTCCGATCCGGATCTCCGCGGCGACGCTGGTCTCCGGCGTACCGTCCAGCGCCTCGAGCACGCCGCACTCGACCTCGCGTGCCCCGACCGCCGCCTGCTCGACGAGAGCCTTCGGGTCGTGTCGGTGCGCCTCCTCGATCGCGGCGGCGAGCTCGGAACCGTCGTGGACCTTGGTGATCCCCATGCTCGAGCCGGCCCGGGCCGGCTTCACGAACAGCGGGAACCCGAGGTCCGAGACACGATGGCGTACGCCGTCCGGGTCGCGGTACCACTCACGTGCGGTCACCGTGACCGACGCCATCACCGGAAGCCCGGCGGACGTGAGCACGACCTTCGCGTAGGCCTTGTCCATCCCGACCGCACTGGCCAGCACTCCGGCACCGACGTAACGCACGCCCGCCATCTCGAACATCCCCTGGATCGTGCCGTCCTCGCCCCACGGGCCGTGCAGCAGCGGGAAGACGACGTCGACCTCGCCCAGAGTCCGCGGCGGCTGCGACGGCTCGTGCACGACGAGGTCGGTGCTGCCGGCCTCGCGCAGCAAGGCGATCGCCGGGCGGTCGCCGTCGACACTCGGCAGCTGGTCGTGGCCCTTGATCCGGAGCCGCTGCGGGTCACCCGACTCGAGCACCCAGCGGCCGTCGGTGGCGATCCCGATCGGGACGACCTCGTACTTCGACCGGTCGATCGCGTCGAGCACACTGCCCGCGGTGACACAGCTGATCGCGTGCTCGCTGGAGCGGCCTCCGAAGACGATCGCGACGCGGGGCTTTCGGTGCTCGGTCATCGCAGGCGACCCTACCGGGGCTGGAACGGCGCGGATCGGGCCGGAACGTCCGCGTGTCCGAGGAGGAGTGGCCCGGGTCGCGGCCCCCGCCAAGCGCCGTACCCTCGGGACCATGACGGAACCCACCTGGTCCCTCGCCACCACGGCCGTCACGGCCGGGCGTCCCGAGCATCGGCCGGACGCGCCGCTGAACGCGCCGATCACGATGGCGTCGACGTACGTCGCGACCGGTGACCTGGAGTACGGGCGCTACGGCAACCCGACCTGGACGGCGTTCGAGGAGGCACTCGGAGCACTGGAAGGCGGCCGGTGCCTGTCGTTCGCCTCCGGACTCGCGGCCGTCTCGACCGTCCTCGACCTGGTCGGACAGGGCGCGACCGTCGTCGCGCCGCGGCACGCGTACAACGGCACCGTCATGCAGCTCGCCGACCTGGAGTCCCGTGGCCGGGTCTCGGCCAACCTGGTCGACATCACCGAAACCGAGGCGGTCGTCAAGGCGTGCGACGACGCTGCGCTGGTATGGCTCGAGTCGCCGACCAACCCGGCGCTGGAGATCGCCGACATCGAGACGATCGCCCGCGCGGCCCACAAGGCCGGTGCCTACGTCGTGGTCGACAACACGTTCGCCACTCC
>DAINSL010000068.1:0-13216 GCA_036741335.1 Nocardioides sp.
GCTCATCCTCCATGTGGAGCAGACGCGAGGACTCCTCCTCGGTCAGCTTGAACACCGGGATGCCGGTCGAGGCGGCCAGGACCTCGGCGATGAGCTCCTCGTCGACCTCGGCCACGACGTCCATGTCGCCGGACTTCCACTGCTTCTCGCGCTCGGCCTTCTGACCCAGCAGCGTCTTCTCGTCGTCACGCAGGGATGCGGCCTTCTCGAAGTCCTGAGCGTCGATCGCCGACTCCTTCTCGCGGCGGACGTGCGCAATGCGCTCGTCGAACTCGCGAAGGTCCGGCGGCGCGGTCATCCGGCGGATGCGCAGTCGCGCGCCCGCCTCGTCGATGAGGTCGATCGCCTTGTCCGGCAGGAACCTGTCGTTGATGTACCTGTCCGCCAGGTTGGCTGCCGAGACCAGTGCGGCATCGGTGATGGACACCCGGTGGTGGGCCTCGTAGCGGTCGCGCAGGCCCTTGAGGATCTCGATGGTGTGCGACAGGGTCGGCTCGGCGACCTGGATCGGCTGGAAGCGGCGCTCCAGGGCAGGGTCCTTCTCGATGTGCTTGCGGAACTCGTCCAGCGTGGTCGCCCCGATCGTCTGGAGCTCGCCACGAGCCAGCATCGGCTTGAGGATGGACGCAGCATCGATCGCACCCTCGGCCGCGCCGGCCCCGACGAGGGTGTGGATCTCGTCGATGAACAAGATGATGTCGCCGCGGGTGCGGATCTCCTTGAGGACCTTCTTCAGCCGCTCCTCGAAGTCGCCGCGGTAGCGGCTGCCGGCGACGAGGGCACCCAGGTCGAGGGTGTAGATCTGCTTGTCCTTGAGCGTCTCGGGCACGTTGCCGCGGACGATGTCCTGCGCCAGGCCCTGGACGATCGTGGTCTTGCCGACGCCGGGCTCACCGATCAGGACCGGGTTGTTCTTGGTACGTCGGCTCAGGATCTGCATGACCCTCTCGATCTCGCTCTCCCGACCGATCGCGGGGTCGAGCTTGCCGTCGCGGGCGTCCTGGGTGAGGTTCTGGCCGAACTGGTCGAGCACGAGCGAGGACGACGGTGTGTCGGCCGGGGCGCCCGAGGTCGCGGCCTGGGCTCCACCCTGCTCCTTGCCCTGGAAACCGCTGAGGAGCTGGATGACCTGCTGGCGGACCCGGTTGAGGTCCGCGCCGAGCTTCTGCAGGACCTGGGCAGCCACACCCTCGCCCTCGCGGATCAGGCCGAGCAGGATGTGCTCGGTGCCGATGTAGGAGTGGCCCAGCTGAAGCGCCTCGCGCAGGGACAGCTCGAGCACCTTCTTGGCGCGAGGCGTGAAGGGGATGTGCCCACTGGGCGCCTGCTGGCCCTGCCCGATGATCTCCTCGACCTGCGCGCGCACGGCCTCGAGCGAGATGTCGAGGCTCTCGAGTGCCTTGGCCGCGACACCCTCACCCTCGTGGATCAGACCGAGCAGGATGTGCTCGGTCCCGATGTAGTTGTGGGAGAGCATGCGGGCCTCTTCCTGGGCCAGCACAACCACCCGACGGGCTCGGTCTGTGAACCGCTCGAACATGCCAATCGCTCCTAGCACTGCGGATGTGGGCCACCCGCCAACGAATCAGTGACGCCGAGTCCGGCGCCGTCTGTTCCAACTGGTCTCCCAGCCTACGTGTTCCCCCGCCCCCACACCCGTCGTCCGCTCACAGCGAACAACCCGGCCTCACGGGGCGAAGCGACCCGGGCGTTGCCCGGAGACGACCCGGGGCCGTCCGCCGCAGCGGACGGCCTCGGGTCGGGCGATGACGCGTGCGCTCAATGAGCGGCCTCGAAGGCCTCGCGCACGTCGGCCGGGATCCGGCCCCGGTCGGGCACCTTGTGACCGTTGGAGCGGGCCCAGTCGCGGATCTCCCGCGCGCTGGTGCCGATCTGGGTACGGCGCTTGGCTGCGGCGGTGCGGCCGCCGCTGCGACGGCCGGCGGCCACGTAGCGGGCCAGGGCGCCGCGAAGCTTCGCGGCGTTCTTCTCGTTCAGGTCGATCTCGTAGGACCGGCCGTCGAGTCCGAATGCAACGGTCTCGGTGGCGTCGCCGCCCTCGAGATCGTCTTCGAGCGTGATGTGGACTTTCTGAGCCATGAGGTCTGCCTTTCCGGGGGTGTCGGATCGCCGATATCCGTACACAGCAATATGAGTCAAGGCCCCAAGATAGCGGGGCGACAAGTTTCCGTGCAATCGCCGCGCGCGGGGGTGTGGAGAAAAGCGCCGGCCGATCCTCCGATAGACCTCAGGCGTTGCGGGTGTAGACCATCTCGAGTCCCTGCAGCGTCAGCCACGGGGCGCGCGCGGTGAAACACCGGCACTCGTCCACCACCAGGTCCGCCAGATATCCGGTCGCCACCACCGTCACCGCATCCGGGTCGCCGCCCAGCTCGGCAACCATCCGTGCGACAATTCCGTCGACCTGGCTGGCGACCCCGAAAACCATGCCCGACTGAAGCGCCTCGACGGTGTTGCGAGCGATCACCGTGCGCGGCCGTCGTATTTCCACCCTCCGCAATTGTGCGCCGCGGCGTTCCAGGGCCCCCAGTGATATCTCGATGCCGGGCGATATGGCGCCTCCGATGTATTGGCCATCGGCATTCACCACGTCGAAAGTGGTCGCCGTCCCACCGAAATCGACGACGATCGCCGGGCCGCCGTACAACGTGACGGCGGCCAGGGAGTTGACGATCCGGTCGGTGCCGACCTCGCGGGGGTTGTCGGTGAGCACGGGTACGCCGGTCCGGATGCCGGGCTCGACCACCACGCTGGGCAGGGCGGCGAAGTGCTCGCCGAGCATCGCGCGCCACTCGTGCAGCACGGCCGGCACGGTCGCGCACACCACGATGCCCTCGACGTCGGCCTCACGGTCACCGAGGAGTCCACGGATCAGCACCGCCCACTCGTCCGCCGTCCGGGACTCGACCGTCGCGACCCGCCAGTCGGCCGAGACCTCGCCGCCGCAGATCAGGCCCAGGACCGTGTGGCTGTTGCCGATGTCGGCCGCCAGGAGGGTCGGGACGCTCACTGGAAGTCCAGCCCGAGGTCGAAGACCTTGACCGAGTGGAGGTGCCGCGTCCGCGGGTCCATGGCCGCAGGCTAGCGAGCGGAGCGTGGGTGCTCGGCGCCCACCTCGACCCCGAGCCGGAGCGGCAGGTTGTCGATGAGCCGGGTGCCACCGACCCGGGCGGCCACCAGGATCCGCGCCTCGGTCGGCCGGTCCGACCGGACGTCGTCGACCGCGGTGAGCTCCGGCGTACGGATCGAGAGGTAGTCGACCTCGACCTCCGGCTCGGTGTCCAGCTCGCGCATCGCCGCTGCACGTGCTGCCTCGACGCCGTACGACGCCCCGTCCTGCGCCGCCCGCAGCGCACGCGAGAGCACCGCTGCCCGGTGGCGATCGCCGGGATCGAGGAAGCGGTTGCGGCTCGACAGGGCCAACCCGTCGGGTTCCCGGACCGTGGCGGCTCCGACCACCTCCACCCCGAGGCACAGGTCGCGGCTCATCCGCCGGACGAGCACCAGCTGCTGATAGTCCTTCTCGCCGAAAACGGCGAGGTCGGGCCGGGTCAGCCCGAGGAGCTTGGCCACGACCGTCAGCACGCCGCGGAAATGCCCGGGCCGCGACGTGCCCTCGAGCTGATTGGCCCGCGGCCCCGGGTCGATGGTGACGAGCGGCTCGCCGTCCGGGTAGACCTCACCGAGGCCAGGCGCGAACACCACGTCCACGCCCTCCCGGGCGCAGATCTCGAGATCGACGTCGAGGGTTCGCGGGTAACGGTCGAGGTCCTCGCCGGGAGCGAACTGCAGGGGGTTGACGAAGATCGAGGCGACCACCGAGCCGTCACCGGCGCGCTCACGAGCCAGTCGCAGCAGCGCGGCGTGGCCGTCGTGCAGGGCGCCCATCGTCGGCACCAGCGCCACCGGGGTCCCTGCGCCACGCCGAGGCGCCAACACGTCGAAGAGCTCCTCGCGTGTGGACGCGAGGAGTGTGGTCGAGCTCATCGCAGCGGCGTCCGGCGGACGGGTTCGGCCGCGGCGTCCACGAGCGCCTGATCGAGGACGCGGCGGATCGCGGCGGCGCGGATCGGCAGCACCCGTCCGTCGGTGACGACGCGGTCGAGGGTGGCCCGCGCAAGGGCGATGTACGACGGCAACGTGTCGGGCGCGGTCGCGGTGATCTGGGCCAGGTGGGCGCGCACCGTGTTGACGTCACCCCGCACGATCGGGCCGGTCAGGGCCGCGTCGCCCTCAGACAGCGCGTTGTCGAGGGCTGCGACGAGCAGCGGGCGGAGGATCGCCGCCGGGTCGTCCGCGCCGGCGGCCCCGAGCAGCTCCATCGCCTGGGAGACGAGGGTGACCAGGTGGTTGGCACCGTGCGCCAGGCCGGCGTGGTAGAGGCTCCGTCGGTCCTCGGGGACCCACATCACCTCGCCGCCGAGCTCGTCGACCAGCTGCCGGGCCCAGTCACGTTCGGCAGGTCCGGCAGTCACACCGAAGACGCAGGCGGAGAGTCGGTCGAGGTCGCGGGCGGTCCCGGTGAAGGTCATCGCCGGGTGCGCGGCCACCGCGCGGGCACCGACCCGGACCGCCGGTTCGAGCACCCGGAGCCCGTGGCTCCCGCTGGTGTGCACGACGTACTGCCCCGCGTGCAGAGCGCCGCTTGCCGCCAGCTGGGTCGCGACGTTGTCGAGCATGTCGTCGGGAACCGTCAGCAGCAGGACGTCGCTGGCGCGCGCGACAGCGGTCGGCTTGTCGACCGGGACGCCCGGCAGCAGCTCGGCCACCCGGCGCATCGACGCGTCGGACTCGCCGGCGACGGCGACGATCTCGTGGCCGCGCGCGCGGAGCGCGGCGGCGAGGACGGCGCCGACACGGCCGGCACCGATCACGCCCACGCGGAGTGGGGTCATGAGAATCGTCCTTTGCGTTCAAGTCCCGCCGACCACCCTCGAACGAGGACCGGATCGGGTACCACACGTTTCTGGAACGACTAGAAATCTACCCCGTCACTCACCCGGGGAGAACGCAAGCGGGATGTGACCTAGCCGACTCCGTGGGAGCGGCAAGGCCACTCAGCCGGACTTCTGCGCGGACGAACGGTCGTCAAAGGTGTATCCGAACCTCTCGATGTCGGGGGCGAAGACCTCGGCAACCCGGTCGCGGAGCTCGTCGTCGTAGTACTCGCTGTAGTGACCGTGCGAGCTCTGGTTCTTGCGGAGCTGGTCCGGCACGGGCTCCAGTCCCAGGTGTTCGCGCACGACGTTCACGTCGGTGACGAAGTTCTCCACCTGCCCGACGAAGTCGACCAGCGTGCCGTCGGCGTCGGTCAGCCACGCCAGCTGGGCCTGGCCGAAGCGCGGCACCTCCCGGGTGCCCTCGAGCACGAACGACCGGAAGTTGCCGCGATACCGCGCGAACGGCTCCCAGATCTCGGGATGTCGCGAGACGTTCCGCATCGCGCGGGGCTTGCCGGCCTCGGCTCGTGCATGCACATCGTTGCCCATCGACCACCACGACACCATCCGCGCCCATGGGTTGCGGACGAACCCGACGGACCAGTACCCCGACAGCGCGGGTTCCTGCTCGATGATCTGCGCGTAGGTCCAGTGACGACGCGACCCCTTGACCTTGCGCGTGTCCGGGATCTCGTGGTCGAAGAGGTGGTCGATGGTCGAACCGCCGGTCTTGGGTATGTGGACGAAGAGCACTCGTCGCGCATCGGAGACCCGCATGCTCGGACCCTAGCAGCGAGCCAGACGGCGATTCCTCAGCGTGAGCGGCGGCCGATCCGGCCGCGCATGCGGCGTGCGGCCAGAGACAGCAACCGGCGGGTGGCAACGTCTTCGAGCGGATCCGCGGCCTCCGGTATGGCGGATGCCGCTCGACGTCGACGCTCGCGCCGACCGATCTTCTCCAGGCGCAGGCTGGCTGTCAGCAGCGCCTCGATGGCTCCGACCGCGGTGGCTATCGGGACGCTGTCGGGGAGGGCGGCGAACTCCTCGTCGCTGCCGGTGTCGACGGGGGCGAGCAGCTCGGGGTCACCGATCACGAGACCCGGATGACGGCTCACCTGGGTCGCGCGGGTGCGGCTGAGCTCACCGGACCGGTCAGCCGCCCAGGACGGCAGCTGGGGGATCGGGACGTCGAGCTCGGTGGGCTCGACCTGCCGCAGGCCGTGGAGCATCCCGCGGTAGATCAGCTCGCGCCGGTGCCGCGCGGACCATTCGTGGTCCTTGAAGAGCTGGTTCACCTGGCGATAGAGCTCGATCTTGTCCATGGAGAGCGAGGTGTTCTCGCGCGGCCCGGGCGTGAGCAGCCCGTCCGGGAGCCCGAGCAGCCGCTCGAACGTGCGCGGCGACCGGCCGCGGTCGGACTCGTCCGCCACCAGCAGCACGATCCGCTCGGGCGGGACCGCCTGTTCCCAGACCGACACGAGGTTGGTGACCCCGTGGTTGCGCCAGAACGTGCTCGCGGCCCGGCCGGAGCGGTCCGGGTCGAGCACCTCGCGCAGCCACTCCTCGTAGGTGCGCGTCTCGTTCCACGACTTCACCCGCTCCTGCCAGCTGGACGGGAACAGCTTGTCGAGCCGGCGCACGACGAGCAGCACGTGCACGCGGTCGGGCCCGAGGTCGGCGGCCAGTCGCTGCGCCTGGTCGACCTTGGCGCTGGCGAGGTCCTCCGAGCTGATCACGACCCGTCGGTCGGCCGCCGCACGCACCTCGGCGGCGAGCTCCTCCCACTCCGACATCGGTACGGCGGAGACTCCGGCCGCCCCGCGGCCGATCAGCGCCCAGGTGGGCCGCATCTGTCGATGGCCCTCGCCCGGGTAGAGCACGCCGTGCGGGGCCATGTCGTCGCGATGCAGGGCGAGTGTGGTCTGGATGGCCGTGCTGCCGGTCTTGTACGGCCCGATGTGTACCAGGACGGCTCCGGACGGCAGCCGGATATCTTGGTCGTCCACGCTCCCGCCTCTGGCTCGACGCATCCCGGTTCTGCCCGGGGTGAGCCCATGATGCCCGACCGGGACGCCACGCGGTCACGGCGGCCCGCCCCGTGTGACAAGGTTTGCGCATGCACGACGACGCCGCCGGACCGACCGGGGGAGACTGCCGCCAGATCCTGGTCGTGGCCGGCTCCGGCCGCAGCGGCACGAGTCTGTTCACCGGGCTGGCCGGCCTGCTCGGCGTGCACATCCCCAAGCCCGAGGTCAGCGCCAACCGGTCCAACCCCCGCGGCTTCGGCGAGCCACGGTGGGCGGTGGACTTCCACAACGAGCTGCTGTCGTCGGTGGACGTCGTGATCGAGGACGGCCGCCCGGAGGCCTGGGACCTGACCGACAAGGTCGCCGAGCGCTCCAAGGCTCTCGACCGGCTGGTCGAGTGGCTGGGCGAGCAGTTCGTGGAGAACCCCCGGATCGTGGTGAAGGATCCGCGGCTGGCGTGGTTCTTCCAGCTCCACCGCGCGGCGGCGGCCGAGCTGGACGCCGAGGTCTACGTCGCGACCATGCTCCGGCACCCCGCCGAGGTGATGAGGTCTCGCGAGATCGCCTACGGCACCAAGACCAGCAACACCACGCGCGTGATCGGCTGGATGAACATGATGCTCGGCACCGAGCTGCGCAGTCGCGAGCTGCCGCGTGCCACGATCCGGTACGACGACCTGCTCGGCGACTGGCGGTCCGCGATGAACCAGGCCGACTCGACGCTCGGCCTGCAGCTGTTCGAGCGGGCCACCCCCGAGCAGATCGCCGGCGCGGGCGCTCTGGTCGACCCCAGTCTGCACCGCTCCATCACCAGCTGGGACGCGCTCGAGCTTCCCCCGCGCGTGCTCGACCTCGCGACGCGAACCTACGAGACCTATGGCCGGCTGGTCGGCCTACCCGCCGACGCCCAGGCCGACAGCCGCGCCGAGCTGGACGTGATCCAGGCCGAGCTCACCGCCTACTACGACGAGAGCTTCGAGGTCTCTCGCACCCGCACCGGGGCGTTCGTCCGGCGGGAGAAGCGCAAGGCGGTGCGTCGGGTCCGCGACGAGCAGGGCTCCAGGTCCCGGGAGCAGGCCGGTCCCGTCTCCGGTCTGCGCCGTCGTCTGTCGGACACGATCGGCAGCAAGCTCCGGAGAGCGGAGTGACCGGCCGCATCGAGGGCCCCCGCGTCGCGGTGCTGCTGGCCGGCGGGCTCGGCACGAGGGTCGGCCTCGACATCCCCAAGCAGCTGATCAAGATCGCCGGGAAGACGATCCTCGAGCACACGCTCGCGGCGTTCCAGGCCCACCCGATGGTCGACGAGATCGTGGTGATGATGGCCGAGGGTCACCTCGACGCCGTGCGCGCCATGGTCCGCACCGGCGGCTACGACAAGGTGGCCCAGGTCCACGAGGGCGCCGACACCCGCAACGGCACCACCGTGCGAGCCCTGGACAACCTCCCCGACGACTGCCCGGTGCTGTTCCATGACGCCGTACGCCCGTTGGTCAGCGAGCGGATCATCACCGAGTGCTTCGAGGCGCTGGAGCGCTACGACGCCGTCGACGTCGCGATCCCGTCGGCGGACACGATCATCGAGGTCGATCCCGTGGACAACACGATCCGCGCCATCCCCAGGCGGGCCGACCTGCGACGCGGGCAGACACCCCAGGCGTTCCGCTCCTCGGTGCTCCGCCGGGCGTACGACGTGGCCGGTCGGGACCCGGACTTCACTGCCACCGACGACTGCGGTGTCGTGCTCAAGTACCTCCCCGACGTGCCGATCTGGGTGGTGAGCGGCGAGGAGCGCAACATGAAGGTCACCGACCCGATCGACGTGTTCCTCGCCGACAAGCTCTTCCAGCTCACCAGCAGCTACGTGCCCGAGGGACACAGCAACGAGGAGTACCGCGCGACCCTGGAGGGCAAGGTGATCGTCGTGCTCGGAGGCAGCTACGGCATCGGCGCCGACATCGCCTCGCTCGCCCGCGAGTACGGCGCCACCGTCGAGACGTTCAGCCGCTCGAGCACCAACACCCACGTCGAGCGGCGCTCCGACCTCGTGGCGGTGGCCGAGCAGGTGACCGCCGCCCACGGCCGGATAGACCACGTCGTGGCGACGGCCGGCATCCTCCCCCGCGGCTCGTTGCTCGAGACGAGCGAGGAGACGATCTTCGCCGCCACGGAGGTCAACTACCTCGCGCCGGTCTTCATCGCCCAGGTGTTCTTCCCGCATCTCGAGCGCACCGGCGGCAGCCTCCTGCTGTTCACCTCGAGCAGCTACACCCGCGGTCGCAGCGGCTACAGCCTCTACTCGTCGGCGAAGGCCGCGGTGGTCAACCTGACCCAGGCGCTCGCGGACGAGTGGGGTGAGAGCGGCGTCCGGGTCAACTGCGTCAACCCCGAGCGGACGGGCACACCGATGCGGACCAAGGCGTTCGGTGAGGAGCCCGCGGACTCGTTGCTGGACTCCCCCTCGGTGGCCCGCGCGTCCCTCGACGTGATGCTGTCCGAGGGCACCGGCCACATCCTGGATCTCCGGAAGCTGGACCCGATGGCGGAGTCGGTCGACTCGACCGAGTTGGCCTAGCATGACGGCGACCCGCCGAGCGGGCCGATCCTGACGACGTACGACCGACCCGGGGACCCATGTCCAACCGCCTGAAGCCACCCACCCGCCTCTCGAACGCTCCGCTGGCGCGGGCGAGGCGCCTGGCGAAGAGTGCCCCCGAGCGCGCGCGACGAGTCGGCGACGGCGCCCGGATCCGGGTGCGCCGGGCCGCGCACCGCCGCGGTTACCTGCCTGGGCTGCTGTCGATCGTGGTGCCGTGCTACGGGGTCGAGGACTTCCTCGACGAGTGCCTGGTCTCCCTGCGGTTCCAGCTCTACCGCGAGGTCGAGATCATCGTCGTGGACGACGGGAGCCCCGACCGGAGCGGGGAGATCGCGCGTCGCCACGCGCGCCGCGACCTGCGGGTGCGGGTGGTGACCCGTGAGAATGGCGGACTGGGTGCCGCCCGCAACACCGGCATCGACCACGCCCGCGGCGAGTTCCTGACGTTCGTCGACTCCGACGACACGGTGACCCCGGGGGCCTACACCAGCGCGATCGAAGCGCTGCGCGAGTCGGGCTCGGACTTCGCGGTGTCGAGCTACGACCGGCTCGAGAACAAGAAGCGAGTCCCGGCCGGCAGCTGGATCCGCAGCACCCACGCGGTCCGCCGGCTCGGGGTCGACCTCGACACCTACCCCGAGGCGATGGTCAACGCGGTCGCGTGGAGCAAGACCTATCGGCGTACGTTCTGGGACCGCGCCGGGCTGAGGTTCCCCGAGGGCAAGATCTACGAGGACCAGCCGGTCAGCGCGGCGGCCTTCGCGCAGGCGCGGGCGTTCGACGTCGTACCCGAGATCGGGGTGTCGTGGCGCATCCGCAACGACCGCTCGTCGATCTCGCAGAGCTCCTGGTCGAGCAGCAACCTGCAGGCACACAACGAGGCCGTCGCGGCGTCGTTCGCGGCCCTGCAGGCAGCCGGGAAGGACCGCGCGGTCCAGATCCGCGCGCTGCAGCTGATCTCGTTCAACATGCCGTTCTTCACCCGGCACCTGGTCAAGGGCGGCCCGGACTTCTGGGCCCTCCTGCGCGAGGCGCTGCTCGACCTGGTGAACCGGGTGTCGCGCGAGGAGTTCGTGCACAGCGTCGGGGCGCAGGACAAGGTCCTCGTCGAGCTGATCGCCAACGACCGCCGTGACGCTGCGGTGGACTACATCGAGAACTGGGGCAGCGACGCTCGCCGGTTCCCGACGCGTGCGGCGCCGGAGGGCATGCGGGTCGAGCTGCCTCTCACCGAGGGCCTGCCCGACGACGTCGAGGTGATGTCGGATCGCCAGCTCGAGCTGACCAGCCGGGTCATGCGCGTCACCTGGTCGGAAGACCGGCTGACCGTCGCGGGCTGGGCCTTCATCCGCAACATCGACCTGGCCGACAACCCGCCCGAGCTCGCGGTCGAGCTCGTCTCCGCCGACGGGAAGACCCGGGTCCCGCTGGACGTCGAGACCTTCGCCGAGCCTCGCGTGGACTGGGTCGGCGGTCACTGGCACTGCGACTACCGGCCCGGCGGCTTCCGGGCCCGGCTGAGCGCCCGCGCGATTCCGCCGGAGGACCAGGACTGGTCCTTCGAGCTGACCATGACCGCGGCGGGGATCCGACGCACCGCGCGCCTGCGCGACCTTTCGCCGGCCGGCTCGGCCGCCGTCGCGCAGACCCACCTCGACCGGGGCGGCGTCGCCCGGACGGTCCTGCGCGCGCCCGAGCGGCATCTCGTGCTCCGCGTGACCCACTACCCGTCGTACGCCCTGTCGCAACAGCTCGAGGGCCAGCTCGAGGGCAATCTCGAGGGCAATGGCGTCGCCACGGTCGTGTTCCACGCGGTGGCGCCGGAACGCGTCGTGATCAACCACATCGACCAGGGCAAGCGCGAGCTCCTTGCGGCCATCCCGGAGCCCACCGGTGAGGAGGCGGAGTGGCGGGTGCGGCTCGACCTCGCGGCGCTGCCGATGTCGATCACCAACACCACGCAGTTCGGCCTGGTGACGCGTCCGCTGCGGCTCCGGGTGCGCCACCAGTCCGGGGAGTACACCCCGATCCTGGCGCCGCCGGGCACGGCCACCTCGCCGGGCGTGATCGACGACGCCACCGTCGGACGCCGGCTGACCCGGAGCAAGGGCGGCGAGCTGGAGCTGATGGACCGCGTGCCGGTCGCGACCAGCTACACGCTCAGCGACGACGAGCTGACCGTGCGCGTGCACTCGAGCCTGCCGCTCGAGGCATTCGCGCCGGTGCTGTTCACCGCCGACCATGAAGTGGCCGGCACCACGAGCCATCTCGCGGACGGGGGCTACGAGATGACGTTCCCGCTCGTCGGCTCACGCTGGGGGTACGACGACCTGGCGCTGCCCAAGGGTCGGTACGCCGTACTCCTACGGGTCTCGGCCGACGACCCCGACCAGGACCTCCCGGTGACCCCGTCCTCGGAGCTGCTCGACCTGCTTCCCGTCGACCAGCCGATGCGGCGCTTCCGCGGCCTCGTCGAGGTCATCCCCGACAGGCCGCCGGTGCTGACGCTCAACGTCCAGGAGCCGCTGGACGACGAGATCCGCGGACAGCGCAACCAGTACCGACTGCGCGAGGCCGCGCGCGTCGACGTGGCGCGCCAGGACAGCGTGTTCTTGCGGGCGCTCTACAGCGAGGTGGCCAACTGCAACATGCTGGGCGTCCACCACGAGCTCGGGCGCCGCGGCTCCACGCTCACGCGCTACTGGTCGGTCCGCGACCACTCCGTGCCGGTACCGGAGGGCGGCGTGGGGCTGATCGAGGGCACCCCCGAGTGGCACGAGGCGCTGGCGACGTCGCGGTACGTGATGCTCAACGTCCACCAGCCCGAGTGGTTCCAGAAGTCCGGGGGCCAGGTGGTGATCGAGACCATGCACGGCTATCCCTACAAGGTGATGGGCCATGAGTGGTGGGAGAAGGGCGGATTCCCGTCCAGCCAGGTCACCAGCTTCGACCGGCGTGCCCGGGACTGGGACTACTTCGTCTCACCCGCCCACTATGCGACGCCGCTGCTGAACGCCGCCTTCCTGGACCCGGCCGGGGCCACCGCCGAGGTGCTCGAGA
This sequence comes from Nocardioides sp., assembly GCA_036741335.1. Taxonomy (GTDB): domain Bacteria; phylum Actinomycetota; class Actinomycetes; order Propionibacteriales; family Nocardioidaceae; genus Nocardioides. The sequence continues at coordinate 12,645 of DAINSL010000068.1, forward strand.
TCGGCTACCCGCGCAACGACGTCCTCCAGTCCGACGACGCACCGGCCATCCGTGACCGGGTCCGCAAGGTGCTCGGCATCGGGGACGGCCAGAAGGTCGTGATGTACGCGCCGACGTTCCGCGACTACATGTCGGCCGACGACCTGGCCGCGGAGCGCATCGACTTCCTCGACGTCGACCGGGCCGCGCGCGACCTCGGCCAGGGCTACACGTTCCTGGTCCGGGGCCACGCCTTCAACGCCCGGGCCGGCGGTCGCCACGAGGGCGGCGCGAACATCATCGACGTCACACCGCACCCGGACATCAACGACCTGATCCTGGCCTCGGACGCCGCCGTACTGGACTACTCGTCGCTCCGGTTCGACTACGTCATCACCGACAAGCCGATGATCTTCCTGGTGCCCGACCTGGAGAAGTACGACGCGGTGCGCGGCGGCGTGATCCCTTACGCCCCCACGGCCCCGGGCCCCCACGTGGCCACCACACGCGAGGTGGTCGGCCTCCTCCGCGACCTCAAGGGCCTGGCGAAGCGGACGTCGGAGGCGCGGGCACAGTTCCGGCGCGACTACGTC
>DAINSL010000069.1:0-13151 GCA_036741335.1 Nocardioides sp.
CCCGCCAACGTGGTACGACTAGTCATGCGCAAACTCATTGCGATCGTTGTCATCGCTTGGCTCGTGATCGGGGTCTTCGCTGCCGTACAGCGGGGCTATTTTGGCAGTGGCCAAGACGTGAACTGCAAGACCTTCGGTGACACTGCCCTCACCGTCATCGCGGGACCGCTGAACTACGTCGGCGCGAACCCGAAGGTCTCGTGCCACACGCCCCAACCCTCCAAGTGACGCCCACCGCTCGGTAATGGGTGCCAGGTGACGCCCGCCGGAGTCTCGGGTCTCCAGCGAGTGTTTCAGGGCATCTCGTAGCGAATACTTCCCTCATCGTTCCGAGGAGGACGCATGGACGTCACGACGACAGCGCGCGACCCCTGGCTGGTGCCCCGGTCGGTCTCGATCCGGGTGGATGCCTCCCCGTCAGTCGTCTACCGACTGGTGTCCAACGTCGAGCGCATCGGCGAGTGGAGCCCCGAGTGCCGATCGGCGGTCTGGCTCGACGACCGTCGGGGCGTCGGGGCGCGCTTCCGCGGCAGCAACCGCTCCGGAGCGAACCGGTGGTCGCGCACCTGCGAGGTGCTCGTCGACGAAGTCGACCGCGAGTTCACTTGGCGCACCATCCCCGGTGGTCCGGTCACGGATGACTCCACTCGCTGGGGCTTCGTCCTCGAGCCCGACGGGTCCGGCACCGGACTCACCCAGCGGATGCAGATCGTTAAGAAGCCGCAAGCCTGGTTCCGCCCCTACATCAGACTCACGATGTCGCACCACCTCGACATGCGCGGGCAGATGCGGGCCACGCTCGACGCCATCCGCGTCGCCGCCGAGTCGCAATCCGCCACACAACGCTGACACGACATGCTGGATTACCTGGGACCGTACATCCTGCGGGACTTGCGCGACCGCCTGAGCCCGCAGGCATGAGCGGGTGTCACGATGGGCGTCAATGTGGTCGAGTTCCGCTTCAACGTCTGACAGCAACGCACGGCCGGAACGCCCGGCTCGCGGCGGATCCGAGCGCCGTACGCCGCGGAGCGAGAGCTGGTCGTCGGATCCCTCTGGCCCTGCGGTTGCTCACGCGTCGCTGTCCGCTTGGGACAGTGCGTCACGGAGCAGGGACCGCGCGGACGACAGCATGAGCTCCGCGGCTTCGTCGCGGGTGAGCCCGGCGACATCGACCAGCCAGACGAGAGCTTCGATGCCCACGGCGCTGCGCACGGCGACCGCGAGCCGGTGTGTTCCGGCATCGGAGAGCTGCGCTCTCGCCGGCTCCAGCGCATCCTCGAACCAGCCGATCGCCCGGCCCTTTCGCAGGGGCAGTTGGCTGGGCGGGGTCGACGTCTCGAGCGAGAGTCGGAGCATCGTGCGCTGCTGCGGCTCGGACCTCAGCATCATCTCGACGAACGCGCGCACGGCCGCGAGCAGTCGGGTTTCAGGGTCGTCGCCGCTGTCGGGCGGCAGCAGCGAGACGAGGTCCACCTCTGGGTGGGCGGCGGCGAGCAGCTCCCGTTGACTGCGGAAGTAGCGATACGCCGTCGTACGGGAGACCGACGCGGCAGCCGCCGCTTCCTCGACGGTCGGGCCCGCCCCGCCCTGGGAGATGAGCTCGCGGGCGGCGGTGACCAGATCGTTGCGGGTGCGCTGCTTCTGCCGAGTGCGACCCGACTCCTCGTACGCCGTTGACATGGCCTTCACGGTACCTTAGTTTCTTCATGGGACTATAGTCCCATCAATGAAAGAGGTCGGCTGATGAAGACACTCGCTGCGACGGTCCGCGACAGCGGTGCGGGCGAAAGGCGCTGGTTCTGCGGGGGCGGGCTGCACACCTGGCTGGCCACATCGGAGGAGACCGGGGGCGCGTTCCTCCTCTTCGAGTTCGTCGGGGAGCAGGGCAAGGTGACGCCCCTTCACATTCACCCCGCCTCGGATGAGACGTTCTACATTCTCGATGGCGAGATCCTCCTCGAGCTGGACGGAGAACGCCGCGCGCTCTCGACCGGCGGCGTCGTGGTGGTCCCTCGCGGGGTACCGCACGCCTTCATGGTCACCTCGTCGCAGACCCGATTCCTGACGATCCAGACCCCTGGCACCGATGAGGCGTTCTACCGGCTTGCCAGCGAGCCCGCTCCCGCTGGGAGCGAGCCGATCCCCGTCGACTTCGACAGAGTTCGTGAGGCCGCCATGCAGACGGGTGCCATCGAGATCGTGGGCCCTCCGCCTTTCTGAGGGGCGGAGGTCGAGGTGACGCGATGCGGCGTGCCAGCATGAGCCCATGCGTGAGTCTGTGTACGACGCGGCCGGCGGGGGTCGGGCGATCCTCGCGTTGGCGCACGCCTGGCACGAGCGTTGCCTGGCCGACCCGGTGGTCTCCCACGCGTTCAGCCACGGGTTCCGCGAGGACCACACCGAGCGGCTGGCCGCGTACTGGGCCGAGCAGCTCGGCGGGCCGGCCGCGTACAGCGAGGCGCTGGGCGACCACAGCCACGTCGTACGCCTGCATTCGGGCAACGGCGAGCACCAGGAGATGGACGAGCGGGCGGTGGAGTGCTTCGGCCAGGCGATGGACGACGCCGGCCTGCCCGCCGAGCGGGACCTGAGGACCACGCTCACCGCGTGGTTCCGCTGGGGGATCGGGCTGATGGATGCTCACCCCGACTCGGCCGACGAAGTCCCCGAGGACCTGCCCCTGCCGCACTGGACCTGGGACGGTCCACTGGTCTGACGCACTTGGCAGATGCCGATTAAAGTGATATCAATGTGATATCACTTTAGTTCGAGGAGCAGGCCATGAGCAGTATCGATTCACCCGACACCGTCGCGCCAGTGGGTCACCAGGGTGCCCGTGTCGAGATCACCGAACGACCCGCCCTGGCGCTCAGCGGCTGGCTGGGTGTCATCGTTCTCGCGGCGTGCATCTGGGGCGGTGTGATCGCAGCCCAGCATTCCTCGGGATGGGTATGGCTCCCCGTGGTCGTCGGCGTCCTGGTGATCACCTCGCTGGTCATCGTGGCCCCGGGACAGACATCGGTCGTCCAGTTCTTCGGCAGCTACATCGGCACCGTGCGCCGGCCGGGCTTCTGGTGGGTGCTGCCGCTCACGGTCCGCCGAGGCGTGAGCATCCGGGTCAGGAACTTCGAGACCAACCATCTGAAGGTCAACGACTCCGAGGGCAACCCGGTCGAGATCGCGGCGATCGTCGTGTGGCAGGTCGCTGACACGGCACGCTCGACCTACGCCGTCGACAGCTACCAGAACTTCGTGTCCGTACAGGCGGAGTCCGCACTGCGCCACGTCGCGACCAGTCATCCGTACGACGATGCGGAAGGTTCGGACACCTCGCTGCGCGGATCGACGGACATCGTGGCGGGCGAGCTCGCCCACGAGGTCGCGGAGCGGGTCGTGATCGCGGGGGTCGAGATCGTCGAGGTACGGATCTCACACCTGGCCTATGCCCAGGAGATCGCGCAGGCGATGCTGCGCCGCCAGCAGGCCAACGCGGTCGTCGCCGCCCGCAGCCGGATCGTCGAGGGAGCTGTCGGCATGGTCGAGATGGCGCTCGACCGGCTGGCCGCCAACAACGTGGTCGAGCTCGACGAGGAACGCAAGGCCGGCATGGTCAGCAACCTCCTCGTGGTGCTGTGCGGTGACCAACCGCCGTCGCCCGTCGTCAACGCCGGTTCCCTGTATACGTGATCCAGCGTCGGCAGGTCCTGCTGCGCATCGACCCCGCGGTGCACGACGCGCTGATGCGGTGGGCCGACGACGAGCTGCGCAGTCTCAACGCACACGTGGAGATGTTGCTGCGCCGTGACCTTGACGACGCGGGCCGGATGCCCAAGAAGGCAGCCCCGTTGCCAAGGCGTGGCCGACCCAGATCCGACGACGCCTGAGCCGAGCGCGCCCTACGCCGCGGATCCGGTACGCCGGGGGGTAAGCGACATCACAGCGTCCTCGATTGGATCGTTCCAATAAACCGGTTCACACTGGAGACATGAGCATCACTCCATCGAAGGGAAACCAGATGTCCCGCCTGATCGACGACCTGAACACCCTGCATGACGGCTTCGTCACCGCCATCAACGTGGCCGTGGCCGACGACGACTACGACCGCGCCGACCGGCTCGCGGCCGAGTACGACGACGAGGCGATCCAGCTGATCGCCGAGCATGAGGGTAAGACCCACCTGCTGCCGATCCACCGTCCCGTGCACGCCGACTCCGGCCTGCGCGCTCTGGTCCGCCGCCTCACCGCACACCGCGCCGCCTGACCCCGACTCGTCGGGCACGGGTGTTCTGGATCGACGCCTGAGTCACACCAGCACGATGACGAGCAGCACGGCCACCACGACCAGAGCCGCCGTCATCCCCAGCCCGAGCCCGAACGACGGCAGCGGCTCGTGCAGCCGCATCGCCCGCTCGACCCGGGCCCAGCGGACGAACGAGCCCACCGCCACCAGGGCACCGACCACGATCAGACCGACCGCGAGCGCCGTTCGCAGCCCGTGCGGTCCGGACGTGGTGAGCGCGTGGAGAGCCACTCCTCCCGCGAGCATCGCCAGGGAGGTCCGGACCCAGGCCAGGAAGGTGCGCTCGTTGGCGAGGGTGAACCGGGGATCGGGATCGTCGCCCGCGTCGTACACCCAGCGCGGCTGCCGTGTCGTCACGCCCCTCATCGTGCCGCAGAACTCGCTCACTACGCTCGCGACATGACCGCCGAGTTCGACCGCGACATCGCGCTGACCCCGACGGGCGACCACGAGTACGCCGCCCACCTGCGACCCGGGTGGGTGGTCGGCGGCGGCGTGAACGGCGGCTACCTGCTGGCCACCCTCGGCCACGCCATCCGCCAGTCGTCGACCCACCCGGACCCGCTCACGATCAGCGCCTACTACCTCGCCGCGTCCACACACACCGGGGGACGCGGCGGTGAGCACGCGGTTGCTCCGGGAGGGCGGCAGCACGTCGACGTTCGCCGCCGAGCTCGCCCAGGAGGGCGCGACGCGGATCACCGCCCTCGCGACGTACGGCGACCTGGACCGCCTGCCCGACGACGTAGGGACGACGGCGACGGAGCCGGACCTGCCGCCCCGCTAGGAGTGCTGGGGGATCGACCTCGCGCCCCCGGAGTTCCGCGAGACCGCCCCGCCGCTGCTGAACCGCTTCCACCCGCTGTTCGACCCGGCCACGGCCGGCTGGGCTGGGCGCCGACACTCGAGCTCACCGTGCACGTGCGTGCGCGGCCGGCGCCGGGCTGGCTCAAGGTCCGGCACGAGACCCGCAACCTGGCCGGTGGGATGTTCGAGGAGGACTGCGAGGTCTGGGACTCCGCCGGCCGACTGGTCGCGCAGAGCCGGCAGCTCGCGCGCCAGCCTCGCCCGGCCTAGGCCTGCGTTTCGCCGGACGCGGGACCTCGATGGCACTACTCTCACTCGGGTTCCCGTTGTGCCGGGAACGTACGCCACAGGGGGGTCGCGGACGTGTCCAGACGGGGGTCGCTCGTCGCCGTGTGCGCACTCGCCTGCGCCCTGGTGGGTGTGCTGCTTCCGGTCGCGACGACGGCCGCCGCGACACCCGCTGCGACCACCCTCCGGACCACCCTCCGGACCACCGCCGACGTGCCGGCCTACGCCGGCCCCGGGCGTCTCAAGGCGAGACTGCCCGTCGGCGGCCCGGTGACCTACCACCTCCCGACGCTGCCCGATGGTGCCCAGCGGGTGATGGGCGACTGGGACGGCGACGGAGCGCAGACCCCCGGGATCTTCGCCGCCGGGCGATGGCAGCTGTGGGACCACCTCGTCCGTAGCGGCAGCCCCGACGTGGACGTGACCTTCGGCCAGGCCGGCGACCTCCCGGTCACCGGCGACTGGAACGGCGACGGCGTCACGGACGTCGCCGTGGTGCGCGGCGCCGAGTGGATCTTGGCGCTCGGCCCGCTGCCGTCGGATGGCTCCGCACCGGTGGTCTGGCGCGACATCACCTTCGGCGAGCCGGGCGACCTGCCCGTGTCCGGGGACTGGAACGGGGACGGCACCGACGGGATCGGAGCCTTCCACGACGGTCACTGGCTGCTGGCCGACTCGCTCACCGACCTGGCCGCAGCGACCACCGTGTCGTACGGCGCCCCGGGTGACCAGCCGGTGGCGGGGGACTGGGACGGGGACGGGGCCGACGGCCTCGGCGTGGTCCGTGGCAGCAGGTGGTACCTCAGCAACTCCGCCACAGCTCCGGTGGCCGACACCCAGCCGGTGCTGGGTCGCCGTGAAACGGACGCGCCGATCTCCTGGCAGGTCCCGGACACGGTCGCGGTCGCCACCTGCCCGACCCGCCGCACCGCGACGATCGGCGACCGCTCGTGGGTCGTCCCGAGCACCCTCCTCGATCGCGACGTCCCCGCGCCGGCCAAGGGGACGACCCGGCGGGTGGGCAGCTCCCTGGAGCAGTCCGAGCGTTACCTGCTCGGCACGCAGTACGGCGTCCGGTGGAGGCCCACGCACTCGCACGCGTACGTCAACCTGCTGGGGCGCCCGCGCGACGACGAGCTCGCCGTCCGCCTCCCCGCGATGTCCGCGCTCGCCGTGGCCATCGGGCTGCGGACCGGAGCGGCGGACCCCCTCCGCGTCGATGCGAGCACCGGCAAGGCCTTCCGCTACGTCGACCAGCTGGTCCGCTCGATCGCCTGCGACCACCAGGCGGTCAGCCCCGACGGCTGGGGGCTCGGCTGGGAGACCGCCCACTGGGCGATGCTCACCGGCGCCGCCGCCTGGCTGGTCTGGGACCGGCTCACCCCGCAGACCCAGTCCGACGTCGCCGCGATGCTCGTCGACGAGGCCGACCGCCTGACCCAGCTCGCCGTGCCCTACTGGGGCCGCCCCGACGGGTCGATCGCCACACCCGGCGACACCAAGGCCGAGGAGTGCGCCTGGAACGCCGCTCTCCTCTCCCTCGCGAGCTCGATGATGCCCGCGGCGCCGCACGCCGCGCTGTGGCGCGCGACGGCCGCCGAGCTCGCGGTCGCGGCGTACGCCACCCAGCCGGACCTCTCCTCCCCGGCCGTCGTCAACGGCGTGCCACTGGAGACCAGGCTCCAGGGTTTCAACGCCTATCCCGACGGGACCGTGGAGAACCACGGGCGGATCCATCCCGACTACGCCGCCAACGTGCAGCTGCTCTGGCTGGCCGCGGACTTCGCCCGGCTCGCACAGCGGTGGGTCCCCGAGGCGATGTTCCACAACGCGGGCCTCGTCTACTCGTCGCTGAGCACGACCTCCTTCCAGGCCGGCGCCGCGAGTCCCGCCGGGGGGACCTACCTCGATCCCGGCGGCACGGTCTATGTACCGGGCAGCGACACCATCTACTACCCGCAGGGTGACGACTGGGGGCTCGTGCGACGGGCGCACTGGGTCAGCCTGGACGCCCACGCCATGGTCTATGCCCAGTACCTCGGTGCCACCGGGTGGCCCGCCGCGGACGCGCTCGCCCAGCACGAGAAGGGTCAGCGCGCCCTCTGGCGCTCCAGTGGCGCGCAGGACGGGCGCACGTACTCCGTCGACCCCGTCATCGCCGCACAGCAGGACACCTACCCGGGCCGCGAGGAGTACGCCGCGGAGAGCCTGGCGACCGCGTGGCTCGCGCTCTACGTCGGACAGCTGGGCGTGCCGGCCCTGCTCCACGGACCATTGCCGGTTCCGGTCCCGACCGCGCCCGCCGAGCGGGCGCCCACCTCGGCCCGCCTCGGTCCGTGACCCATGGCTGACCCAGCGGCCGCCCGACGGATCCTCGTCGTGGGCGCCGCGCTCGTCCGCGACGGTGCGGTGCTCGCCGCGCGTCGTACGACGCCGACCGCCGCGGCCGGCCGGTGGGAGTTCCCCGGCGGCAAGGTGGAGCCGGGTGAGTCGCCCGAGGACGCGTTGGTGCGCGAGCTCGCGGAGGAGCTGGGTTGCCGGATCGAGGTCGGTGTCTGGGTCCCGGTCTCCTCCCCGATCGGCGCAACGCACCTGCTCCGCGTCGCCGAGTGCCGGATGCTCGAAGGCGAGACGCCGCGCCCGGGGCCCGACCACGACCACCTGCGCTGGCTCGGCCCCGACGAGCTCGGAGCGGTGGACTGGCTCGAGCCCGACCGGCCGTTCCTGGCCGGCGTCCAGGACCTCCTCCGGCGTGTTCGCTGAGACCTCCTAGGCTCGGTGTCATGAGCGACATACCCGGCCAGCGCCTGTTGCTGGTCCACGCCCACCCGGACGACGAGTCCATCGCGACCGGCGCCGTGATGGCGAAGTACGCCGACGAGGGGCGCGGGGTCACCCTCGTCACCTGCACGGGTGGCGAGATGGGCGAGATCCTGGTGCCCGAGCTCGAGCACCTGGCCGCGGACCGCGACGACGGCCTCGGCGAGCACCGTCGGGGCGAGCTCGACGACGCGATGAAGGTGCTCGGGGTCACCGACCACCGCTACCTCGGTGGCTTCGGTCGCTACCGCGACTCCGGGATGAAGTGGCACGAGGACGGCCACGCCATCCCCGCCGACGAAGTACACGCCAACGCGTTCTGGAACGCCGATCTCACCGAGGCCGCCGACCACCTCGTGGCGATCATCCGGGAGGTCCGGCCGCAGGTGCTGGTGACCTACGACCAGTTCGGCCTCTACGGCCACCCCGACCACATCCAGGCCCACCGGGTCGCGACGTACGCCGCCGACCTGGCCGCGGTGCCGTCGTACCGTCGCGACCTCGGCGAGCCGTGGGAGATCGCCAAGATCTACTGGTCGGCGATCGCGGAGAGCCGGATGCGCCAGGGGCTGCGCGCCCTGCGCGACGCCGGTGACACCATGGCGTTCGAGGGCATGGATCCCGACGGTCCCCTGCCGATGGCCTCGCCCGACGAGGACATCGCCGCGGCCGTCGACGCGATGGACTACGTCGAGCAGAAGCTCGAGGCGATGCGCGCGCACCGGACCCAGATCTCCGTCGACAGCCCGTTCTTCGCGCTGTCCAACAACCTGGGAAACCGGGTCTGGGAAACCGAGTTCTTCCGGATCGCCAAGGGCCGCGTGGGGGAGACCGGGCCGGACGGTCTCGAGACGGACCTCTTCGCCGGCCTCTGAGGCCGCTCGGACTCGGCGGCGCGTGCAGCCGGACGACGGACCCCGCGCCGCCTACCATGCTGGCGTGGCGCGCTCGACCCGGCGAGACGGCAGGCCAGTCCGGGAGGGCGAGGGCGGCCGGGTCGTCCTGCTGCTCCTCCTCGGACTGACCATGCTGGCCGGCTGTCTGTACGTCGTCGCCTACCTCGGTGCTGGTGACAAGGTCCCGGTCGGCACCCGGATCGGTGGCGTCGACGTGGGTGGTCACAGCCCGAGCAGTGCGGTCGACGTGCTGCGCAGCGGGCTGCGCGATCGTGCCCGGACCCCGTTCACCGTCACCATCGAGGGACGAACGCAGCAGGTGCGCCCGCGAGACGTCGGCCTGGGTGTCGACTACGTCGCCTCCGTGCGTCAGGCGGGAGCCGGCCGCGGCTGGTCGCCGTCCCGGCTGTGGACCTACTACACCGCCGGCGGGGCCCTGGATCCCGTGGTGACCCTCGACCAGCTCAAGCTGGCCTCGCTCCTGGAGCGGCTCGACGCGTCCGGTGGCCGGCCGGCGACCGACGGGTCGGTGAGGTTCGGGCACGACGGCTTCACTGTGTCGGCACCGCGGACCGGCCTGAAGCTCGACGCCAAGGACACTGCGACGGCCTTCTGGAACGCGTTCCTCACCGACGAGCCGGTGGTGGTCCTCCAGATGACGCCGACTCGGCCGGCGATCGACGTGCAAGCCGTGCACCGTTTCGTGAGGCGGTTCGCCAACCGGGCGCTCGCCAGCGCGGTTCAGCTCCGGTTCGGCAGGTCGATGCTGCGGCTCCAGCCGTCGTCGTACTCCTCCTTCCTGGGGTCCCGGAAAGCGGGCCACGACCTGCGTCCCACCGTGCGGAGCGGGGCACTCGCCAGGATGGTGAACCGGCGGCTGCGTCAGAGCGGTCCGGTCGACGCGCCGGTCGACGCCACCGTCGCGATGGTCGACGGCCAGCCTCAGGTGGTCCGGGGGCGGCCCGGAGTGACCTTCGGACCGGCCGATGTGGGGCCCGCGCTTTTGCGCGCGATCGCTGCGCCGGACCGGATCGCGCGGGTGCCAGCCTCCCTGGCTCCCGCGTCGTTCACCCGCGCCGACGCGCGCAAGCTGCGGATCCGGCACCAGATCTCGACGTTCTCGGTGCACCTGCATCGCGGCCTGTCCGCGGATGACCTGATGGCTGCCGCGGTCCGGCTCGACGACACGGTGCTCCGGCCCGGCGACTCGTTCTCGCTCCGCGACCGGCTCGGCGAAGGTGTCCCGGGCGGCGCGCGCGGCACCGCGCTGGCCACCGGCCTGTTCAACGCGGCCTGGCTCGGCGGTCTGCCGCTGGGCTCCCACGCGACGCTGCCGTCGTACTCCGGCGACTACCCGGTGGGGCGCGACGCCTCGTTGGGCGACGGCCAGGACCTGACGTTCACCGACGCCACGGCGTACGGCGTGCTGGTCTCGGTGGTGATGGGCCGACCGACCGCGACCCATGGCGGGTCGCTCACGGTGTCGCTGTGGTCGAGCGCCACGTGGGACGTCTCGTCGAGCCACGGCGATCCGACCAACGTGGTCCCGGCCGGGCGGATCGTCGGGCACGGACCCGGCTGCCACGAGCGCAACGGGCACGACGGTTTCGACATCCAGGTGACCCGCACCTTTGCCCGGCCCGGCACCGGCACCGTTGACCACAGCGGGTCCTACGCCGTGCACTACTTGCCCGTGGCCGCCGTCGTCTGCAGGCGGCACGGCTGACCGACGGGCTCAGCCGGCGGTCTTGTCGAGCAGTTGGACCAGGTCGTGCGCGGCCAGCTGGACCTCCTTGTGCCGCCACTCCGACGCCCGGTAAACGCACGCGATCAGGGCGGTCCGGTGCACGCGCCGGAAGTCGCCGTACACGAAGGCACAGCGCGCCTTGGTGCCATCGCCGGCGCCCTCGGTCAGCCCGAGGTGCCAGGCCGCGTACTCGGCCCAGTCGTGCCGCTCGAGGAACGCGTTCTGCTCCTCGGTGCCGGGCTGAACCTCTCCCCAGTCGCTGTCGAGTACGTACTGCTTCGCCTCGATCAGCTCGCGACAGCGCCGGACGGCGTCCGGGTTCACGCTGTAGGTGGCCATGACCCCATCCTGCGTCGCCCGGGCCTAGGGCGCCAGCCGGTGCAGGTCACGCGGGAACAGCGTGACCTCGCGGATGTTGGGTGCCTCGACCAGCCGGCCGACCCACCTCTCCAACCCGATCGCGAACCCGCCGTGCGGCGGGATGCCGCGTCGGAAGGCCTCGACGTACGACGCGTAGGGCTCGTAGGGGTAGCCCCGCTGCTCCAGCGCCGCGACGTAGTCGGCGTACCGATGGAGGCGTTGCGCCCCGCTGACCAGCTCGATCCCGCGGAAGATCAGGTCGAAGGACCGCGACCAGTGCGGGTCCTCGGGGTCCGGGTGGCTGTAGAAGGCGCGGTAGGCGGTCGGGTAGCCCTCGACCACGACGAAGTCGCTGCCGTGCTCGGCCTTCGCCCACTCGCCGAGCGCACGCTCGTGGGCGGGGCTGAGGTCCGGCTCGTCGGCCGGGGCGCCCGCGATCTCGAGCGCGTCGCGGAAATGCAGGATCGGGAACGCGTCGGGCACCTCGGGCAGCGTCAGCTCGAGCCGTTCGACGGCCGCGGCGGCACGCTCACGGACGGCCGCGACCATGCCGGCGATCACGTCGCGCAGGCAGGCGATCACCTCGTGATGGTCGCGGATGAAGCCGAGCTCCACGTCGAGCGAGACGTACTCCGCCAGGTGCCGCACCGTGTCGTGCGGCTCCGCCCGGAACACCGGACCGACCTCGTACACCCGCTCGAACACCCCGACCAGCTGCTGCTTGAAGAACTGCGGGCTCTGGGCGAGGTACGCCGGTCGGCCGAAGTAGTCGACCGCGAAGACGTTGGCGCCGCTCTCGGTCGCCGACTCGACCAGCTTGGGCGACTGCACCTCGGTGAAGCCGTCGGCGTCGAGCATGTCGCGGAAGCCGCGCAGGCTCGCCGCGGCGAGCTCCCACTTGGCGCGCTGTGCCGGATGGCGCCACGTCGTCGCGGCATGGTCGAGGAGCGTGGGGAGGCCGGCGGTGAGTGTCGGACGCCAGAGCTCGACAGCGGGGGTGTCCGCGTACTCGCCGAGCGCGGTGATCACCGGGTCGGTGACCTCGATCCCGCCCGGCGCCTGCGGGTTGGCGGTCGCCGTACCCACCAGGGAGATCGTGGTCTCCTCGGGCGGCACCTCGGCCGCGCCGGGACGCACCACGACCTGGGCCAGGCCGCTGCGGTCACGGACGACCAGGAACGTCACCGCCGAGAGCTCCCGACGGCGGTGGACCCAGCCGTCCAGCCGCACGGTCGAGCCGGGTTCGGCGTGGGGCAGGTCGGCGCACAGCGTGCGCGTTCCGCTGGTCGAGTCTGTCGAGACCAAAGGGTCGGTCATGTCTTCACCTCCAGTAGCAGCAAGGCCCTGGAGGTGTGGGCGGGGGCAAGGTCGCGGTGCCACCACACCTTCGCCGGATGGATCCGGCCTCTCGTCGGTACGTCGTACGCACGGGCGACCGCCGCTCTCCCTTGTCGGAGGGGGTTCGTCGGGCCCCACGCTCGCCGGCAGCAAGGGTACGGCGTCGGCGCCACGTCCCTCGCATGGGTTGCTCGGTCGAACCCGTCGAGATCACTCCGCCGCTGGTTGAGGAGGTCGCGCAACGACCGTCTCGAAACCAAGGCGATCGTCATACGTGGTGCGGTTCGCTTGGGTTGCGCCACCTGGTCGCGGTCGCTTGGCCCGTACGGCGCGCTGGGCTACCCCTGGTGGTTGCGGTCCGAGAAAAAATACTCAAAAAAGTTCTGAATCCCTTGTGGATAAGGGGAATCTAGGGCCCCTGACTGTCGGTGATCGGTGCTTGAGTAGTCCCATGACCACCACCGCGCAGCGCATCACCCGCCGCACCCGTCGGCGTTCGACGGGTGCGGTGGATTCGCCGGTCCTGGACCGCGCCGTAGACCCATCGGTGCCCGGCCGACGGGGCGTATGCGGCGTGGGGTGAGCCCGACCT
>DAINSL010000070.1:0-13148 GCA_036741335.1 Nocardioides sp.
GCGGTGATCAAGGTCGGCGCGGCCACCGAGGTCGAGCTGAAGGAGCGCAAGCACCGGATCGAGGACGCCGTTCGCAACGCGAAGGCGGCCGTCGAGGAGGGCATCGTCGCTGGTGGCGGCGTGGCCCTGGTGCAGGCGTCGGACCGCGCGTTCGAGAAGCTCGAGCTCGAGGGTGACGAGGCCACCGGTGCGGCGATCGTGCGGTTCGCTACCGAAGCGCCGCTCAAGCAGATCGCGATCAACGCTGGCCTCGAGGGCGGCGTCGTGGCGGAGAAGGTGCGCAACCTCGCCGCCGGGCACGGCCTCGACGCGGCAACGGGCGAGTACGTCGACATGATCGCCGCGGGCATCATCGACCCCGCCAAGGTGACCCGGTCGGCGCTGCAGAACGCCGCCTCGATCGCCGCGCTGTTCCTCACCACCGAGGCGGTTGTCGCGGACAAGCCCGAGAAGGCTGCCCCGATGCCCGGTGGTGGCGACGGAGGCATGGGCGGCATGGACTTCTGAGTCCGTCCGAACCGAGTCGAAGGGCCCTCGCTCCGGCGGGGGCCCTTCGTCATGCCCCACCGAACCCCATCGGCGTACGGGCGGACGTGAGGGACTGACCTCGACGAACCGGAACTCACCTCGTGAAGTTCGGCACGGTCAGTTCCGGTTCACCACGTGAACGTGGTGAACCGCCGTCTAGGCCACCCCACGCGGGCGGAACTGAACCGAGATGCGCGGCCCCACCGGCCGCGCGGTCTTGAGGATCGCGTGCTCCCAGGTCCGCTGGCACGAGCCACCCATCACCAAAAGGTCGCCGTGCCCGACGGGGAAGGCCAGCGTCGACCCACCGTTGCGCGGGCGCATCGACAGGCGGCGAGCGTCGCCGAGCGACACGATCGCCACCATGGTGTCCTCGCGGCTGCCCCGCCCGATGGTGTCGCCGTGCCACGCGACGCTGTCGCGCCCGTCGCGGTAGTAGCACAGTCCCGCTGTCGCGAACGGTTCGCCGAGCTCGGCGGCGTAGTGCCCGGTGAGCGCGTCCCGCGCCGCGTCCAGGGCCGGGTCGGGCAGGGCCGCAGTCTCGTCGTAGTAGGCCAGCAGCCGCGGCACGTCCACCACGGCGTCGTACATCTGCCGGCGCTCGGCGCGCCACGGCACGTCGCGCACCAGCCGGGCAAAGAGCTCCTCGGAGCCCGCCAGCCACCCCGGGCGTATGTCGAGCCAGGCGCCCCGGCTCAGCTCGTGGCGACGGATGGCACCCTCCAGGGGGAGCACCGTCGGCGCCTCGACGGGCTCGAGGCTGTCAACGGTGTCGAACAAGGTGGCCTGGAACTCCATGGCTGCACGCTACGCCGGTTCGAACAGATGTTCTAGTAAGCGTCGCGTGCGGCCCGTTACCGTCGGGGTCACAGCCAGCCCCGGAGGAACCGTGACCGACCAGCCCCTCCCGTCACCCCCACGACGCGTCGCCGGGCGCACCGTGGCCCTGACGAAGGTCTATGGCTCGGGCGACGCCGAGGTGGGCGCGCTCGACGACGTCACCACCGAGCCGTACGCCGCGGAGTTCACCGCCCCTCAGAGACCAGGGGCTCGAGGTGATCGCCCTTCCGGTCGGCGAGCTGGTCGGGTTCGTCGCGCCTGCGGCCGTCCTCGGAGTGCTGGCGGCGGTGCTTCCGGCGCGCCGGGCCGCCCGGCTGACGTACTCCAGGCCATCGCAACTGACTAGTTCGGCCCCCCCAAGCGGGCCTGGCAACTTCTCCCGTGGCGGTTAAGGTGGATCAGAGGGGAGGGGGCTTGGCGACCGTGATCTCTCCGGACCGCCCGCAGCCGACCGTGCACAAGCACGTGCAGGTCCGCGAGTACGTCCGCGCCCTCATCGCCGACGCCGCTCCCGGGACGGCCGCCCCCTCCGAACGCGATCTCGTGCACCGCTTCGGGGTGGCCCGGATGACGGTGCGCCAGGCGCTCGACGCCCTGGTCGCCGAGGGTCTTCTCAAACGCGTCCCCGGTCGTGGCACATTCGTGCTGCGTGTGCAGACCGGTGGCCCGGCCAGGCTGACCGCGTTCGGCGAGGAGATGGAGAGGCGCGGGATGACCGCCTCCTCGCGCACCCTCTTCGCACGCATGGAGGCGGCCGGTCCCGGCGTCGCGCGCGCTCTCGACGTCGAGGTGGGCGCCAACGTCGTGCACTGGCAGCGACTGCGCCTCGGGGACGGTCTCCCGCTGTGTGTCGACGACACCTACCTGGCCGACTCGGTCGTGCCGGGCTTCTTGGAGATGGAGCTCCCCGAGAGCCTGTACGCCGAACTGAACCGGCGTGACCTGCTGCCGACATGGGGCGAGGACACGATCACGGCCGCGGCAGCCACACCCGAGGAAGCGGGACTCCTCGGCGTGGAGGAGAGTAGCCCCGTGCTGCAGATCAAACGCCGTGCCCTTGCCGACAGCATCGTCGTGCAGCTCTCCCGATCGACGTACCGCCCGGACCGGTTCAGCCTGTGGATACAGCTGGCTCGCCCGGTCCTCCCGGCGTGAGCGAATCCGTCGCCGTCATCGACGGCCACAACGACCTGCCGTGGGCGATGCGTGAGCTCGTCGGCTACGACCTGACGGAGGTCGACCTTGCGGGCGGTGAGCCTCGGCTCCACACGGACCTCCCCCGGCTGCGCTCCGGAGGGGTGGCCGCCCAGTTCTGGTCGGTCTTCGTGCCCTGCTCGCTGTCCGGGGAGGCTGCCGTCACCGCGACGCTCGAGCAGATCGACTTCGTCTACCGGCTGGTCGCGGCGTACGACGGGCAGCTCGTGCTGTGTCGCACGGCCGCGGAGATCGAGGCCGCGAACGGCCACGGCGCGATCGCCTCGCTCATGGGCATGGAGGGCGGTCACTCGATCGACTCGTCTCTGGGCACGTTGCGGATGATGCACCGCCTCGGGGTCCGCTACATGACGCTGACCCACAACGAGAACGTGCCCTGGGCCGACTCGGCCACCGACACCCCCGTCGTCGGGGGGTTGACCGACTTCGGCCGAGAGGTCGTCTCGGAGATGAACCGCATGGGCATGTTCGTCGACCTCTCGCACGTGTCGGCAGACGTGATGCGCCAGGCGCTCGATGTCGCCGCCGCCCCGGTCATCTTCAGCCACAGCTCCGCCCGGGCGATATGCACGCATCCACGCAACGTTCCCGACGACGTGCTCTCCCGGCTGCCCGCCAATGCCGGGGTCTGCATGGTTACCTTCGTGGGACAGTTCGTCAGCCAACCGTGGGCGGACTGGTACTTCGAGGGCGTCGAGGTGGTCCGAGCCCGCGGCGGCGACCCGCGTCGGTTCGCCGACCTCGACCCGGTGCTCCAGGAACGGCTGGGGCTGGCACCGCCTCGACCGGGGGTGCAGGTGGTGGCCGACCACGTCGACCACGTGCGCGACGTCGCCGGGATCGACCACGTCGGGATCGGCGGCGACTTCGACGGCACCGTGCACCTGCCCGAGGGGCTTGACGACGTCAGCGGCTACCCGAGGTTGTTCGACGAGCTCAGGTCGCGCGGCTACTCCGAGCGAGACCTGGCCAAGATCGGCTCCCTCAACCTGCTTCGCGCCATGCGCGACATGGAAGCCGCGGCCGTCGGGTGAACGTCGTGGGACTGCTGTTGGCCGCGGGCGAGGGCCGGCGGATGGGTGGGCCGAAGGCACTGCTGCGGGACGCACAAGGAGTCACGTTCCTGGACCGCACGCTCCGTGTACTCCTGGACGGGGGCTGCGCGTCGGTGACCGTGGTGCTCGGGGCGTCCTCGGACGAGGTTCGGGCGGTTCTCGGGGAGACCGTATGGGCCGCCGACGAGGCGGTGTCCGTGGTAGTCGCCGACGACTGGGCGCTCGGCATGGGTGCGTCGCTTCGGACCGGCCTCGGCGCCCTTCCGCGTGACGCAGACGGCGCTCTCGTCACGTTGGTGGACCTTCCTGACGTGGGTGACGCGGTTGTCAGGAGGGTGCTCGGGTCCGGTGTTTTGCGTTCGGCGCTGGCGCGTGCGTCGTACGACGGGAGGGTGGGGCACCCCGTGCTGATCGGCGCCGACCACTGGGCCGGGGTCGCCGCGACCGCATCGGGTGACCGGGGCGCGCGCGACTACCTGGCCACCCATGAGGTGACCCTCGTCGAGTGCGGCGACCTGGCGTCGGGTCGCGACGTGGACTCGCCGGCCGACCTGGCCTGACTCGCCGGGTAGCCTCGACCCCATGGACGTGAGCTCGGTCGGCGACGTCGCCCGGCGACTCGACGCGACGGGCTACCTGACCGACGAGCCGCTCGCGACCGTCACGTTCCTCGCACTGACCATGCAGCGGCCGCTCCTGCTCGAGGGGGAGCCGGGCACCGGCAAGACCGCCCTTGCGGAGGCGATCGCCGATGGGTTTGACCTTCCGCTGATCCGGCTGCAGTGCTACGAGGGCATCGACGCGGCGCAGGCGCTCTATGACTGGGACTTCCCGCGTCAGATCCTGCACCTGCGCGCCCTGGAGGCCGCCGGGCGGCAAGACGACACCGAGGCCGTGGAGAAGTCCCTGTTCGACGAGCGGTTCCTGCTCGCCCGGCCGGTGCTTCGCGCGCTTCGGGAGAGCCCCGCGGTGCTGCTTGTCGACGAGATCGACCGCGCCGACGACGAGTTCGAGGCGTTCCTCCTCGAGGTGCTCTCGACCTACCAGGTGACGATCCCCGAGCTCGGCACGGTGAGTACGGCGCACCCGCCGATCGTCGTCCTCACGTCCAACCGGACCCGTGAGATCCACGACGCGCTGAAACGACGTTGCCTGTACCACTGGGTCGAGCACCCCGCCCTCGAGCGCGAGATCGCGATCGTGCGGTCACGGGCGCCCGAGGTGTCGGAAACCCTGGCGCGCCAGGTCGCGACGGCCGTGCAGCGGCTGCGGAGGGACGAGGCGCTGCTCAAGCCTCCCGGTGTCGCGGAGACCCTCGACTGGGCGCGAGCCCTCGAGGCGCTCGGGGCGCGCGAGCTCGACGTCGCGTCCGCGGCGGCCACCCTCGGCGCGGTCGTGAAGTACCGCGAGGACACCGAACGCGTCCGCCACGCTCTCGACAAGATGCTCGGCTGAGAACGCCAGGCATGACCACCGCGGCCGACGAGCTCCTTCTCGGCTTCACCCGCGCGTTGCGCGCCGCTGGGCTGTCAGTCACCCAGGACCGCGCGCAGTCGTTTCTGGTGGCAGCCGCAACCGTGGGCCTCGACAACCAGCGCGGGACCTACTGGGCCGGGCGGGCCACCCTCTGTTCGGGCCCCGACGACCTGGACCGCTACGACCAGGTGTTCACCGCCTGGTTCCTGGACCAGGAGAGCTACGCCGGTCCACCGCGGGTGCACCACGCCCAGGTGACCCAGGCCAGCCTCGAGGGCGGCGACGAGGGAGCCGAGGCAGGCGAGGACGTGCTGCGTGCACGAGCCAGCGACGCGGAGGTGCTGCGCCATCGCGACATCGCCGAGCTCACCGGGGCCGAGAAGGCGGCCCTGTCCGCACTCTTCGAGACGCTGACCCCCCGGGCACCGCGTCGCCGCGCCCACCGACGTACGCCGTGGCGGCGGGGTGAGGTCGACGCCCGCCGGACGCTCCGCACGATGTTGCGGCGGATGGGCGAGCCGGCCCGCATCGAGTGGCGGCACCGCTCGACCCGGCCGCGTCGCGTCGTCCTGCTGGTAGACGTGTCCGGTTCGATGAGCGCCTACGCCGACGCGTTGCTGCGGCTCGCGCACCGGTTCGTGGTCTCGACCCGGTCGGCGACAGGCTCCTCACGGGTCGAGGTGTTCACCCTCGGCACGCGCCTGACCCGGGTGACAGGCGCGCTGCGGCTGCGGGACCCGGACCGGGCGCTGGTCGCCGCGGGCGAGACGGTGCCGGACTGGTCGGGTGGGACCCGCCTCGGGGAGACGCTGAAGGTCTTCCTCGACCGATGGGGGCAACGCGGCCTCGCCCGCGGGGCCGTCGTGGTGATGTTCAGCGACGGCTGGGAGCGCGGGGACGCCGCCCAGCTCGGTGAGCAGATGCGCCGGCTCGCGGGACTCGCCCATCGGGTGGTCTGGGTGAACCCGCACGTCGGCAAGGACGGCTACCAGCCGGTGCAGCAGGGAATCGTGGCCGCCCTGCCATACGTTGACGCATTGTTGGCGGGCCACTCCCTCGCCACGTTCGCCGAGCTCACGGAGGTGGTCGAGCATGCGTGAGGTGCTGCCCGAGCTGCTCGAGTGGTGGCGCGCCGGCGAGACCGTCGGCGTCGGGACCGTCGTCGCGACGTTCCAGTCAGCGCCACGCCCGCCAGGCGCCTCCATGCTCGTCGGCCCCGGCGGCGAGGCGGTGGGGTCGGTCTCCGGTGGGTGCGTGGAAGGCGCCGTCTACGAGCTGGCGCAAAGCGTCGTGGGCTCCGGGGAGCCGGTGCTGCAGCGCTATGGCGTTAGTGACGAGGACGCCTTCGCTGTCGGGTTGACCTGCGGCGGCATCCTCGATGTGTACGTCGAGAAGGTCGACCTCCGGACGTTCCCTGAGCTCGGCGAGATCGCCGAGGACATCGCGTCGGAGAACCCGGTCGCCCTCGCCACCGTCATCGAGCACCCTGACCCGACCCGGCTGGGTCGCCGGCTCGTCGTACGGGCGAGCGGACGGTCCGGCACGCTTGGTAGCGAGCGCTGCGACGACGCCGTCGCCGATGACGCCTTGGGGCTGCTCGCGATCGGGCACAACCAGACGCTGACCTACGGTCCCGACGGTGAGCGTCGCGGCGAGGGGATGCGCGTGTTCGTCTGGTCGTTCGCGCCAGCCCCCCGGATGCTCGTGTTCGGGGCGATCGACTTCGCAGCGGCGGTGGCCAGGGTCGGCAAGTTCCTCGGCTACCAGGTGACCGTGTGCGACGCCCGCCCGGTCTTCGCGACGCATACCCGCTTCCCGGAGGCTGACGAGGTGGTGGTCAAGTGGCCGCACAGGTACCTCGCCGAGGAGGCCGAGGCTGGGCGCGTTGACGGCCGGACCGTGATCTGCGTGCTCACCCACGACCCCAAGTTCGACGTACCCCTGCTCGAGGTCGCCCTGCGGCTGCCCGAGGTCGCCTATGTGGGCGCCATGGGCTCGCGCAAGACCCACGACGACAGGTGGGAACGACTCCACCAGGCCGGGCTCACCGACGACGAGCTGGCCCGACTGTCCTCCCCGATCGGGCTCGACCTCGGCGCGCGCACACCTGAGGAGACCGCGGTCAGCATCGCCGCAGAGATCATCGCGCTGCGCTGGGGTGGTGGCGGCGAGCGGCTGGCCGAAGGCGGGGGGCGGATCCACCATGCCCTGCCGGACAGCTCGCTTCTGGCTGAGCGAACACCCCTGGGCTAGGTTTGCGGCGAGACCCGCCGAGAGACGTGTGTGACACAGCGGCATCAGGAGCGGCCATGGCACCTGTGCGCAGAGAGCTGCACGACCGAAGGCTTGAGACGGTGCGCGCCTGGACCGCGTTCGTCGAGCACGGGGACGGGATCGACCGGCTGGTCCGCCCCGAGATCCTGAACAGCTGGCAGCGCTCGCAGGCCGCCCTCAGTACCGACCTGCGCGAGGCGCCCATGGCCGACGAGTCCGACACGCGCAGCACCTGGCTGGGCTCGCCGCTGCAGGTCGCGGTCGAGCGGGTCGAGAGCGAGCTGCGCCGTAGCGCGGAGGACGGCGACCTCGTGGTCGCGGTCACCGACGCCCAGACCCGCATCCTGTGGACCTACGGCGGGCGGGTGATGCGGCGCAAGGCGGAGACCGTCAACTTCGTGCCTGGTGGTCGCTGGGACGACGAGAGTGTCGGCACCAACGCGCTCGACCTGGCCCAGCGGACCTCCGCACCCGCGATGGTGTTCAGCGCCGAGCACTACGCACCGATCGTGCACAACTGGGTGTGCTGGGCCGCCCCGGTCCACGATCCCGTGTCCGGCGAGCAGATCGGCGTCCTCGACCTGTCCACCACGTGGGAGCGCACCCACCCGATCGGGCTGGCCACCGCCCGCGTGATGGCTCGGCTGATCGAGACCGCCATGCCACGCAGCAGGATGTACGCCGCGGCGCAGGCCGAGCACGACGACGAGATCGGGCTCCGGCTCACTCTGCTGGGCACCGCCAACGCCTGGCTCGACGGGCAACGGTTGCTGCTCAACCGCCGCCAGACCGAGATCCTCGCGCTGCTCGCGCTGCACCCGCAGGGGCTGTCCCTCGAGCAGCTCCACGCCCAGCTGTACGGCGACCAGTCCGTGACCGTGTCGACGCTCAAGGCGGAGGTGTCGCATCTGCGCAGCGCCCTCGGCGGCCAGCTGGCCTCGCGGCCCTACCGGCTCACCCTCCCCGTCGACACCGACGTCGACACCGTGCTCACGTTGCTCGCCGAGGGCGACGTCGACGGGGCGGTCGCCTGCTATGGCGGCGACCTGCTGCCCGGCACCAACTCGCCGGGGCTCGTCGAGCTCGCGGACTTCGTGGCCGTCGCCGTCCGCCAGGCCCTGCTGGCCGATCCCAGCCCCGGCGCCGTGCTGCGCTACAGCGAGCTTGCGCCGTACGACATCGAGGTGATCGAGGCCGGCCTGCGACGGATCGGCGACAGCATCAGTCCCGCGAAACCGCTGCTCATGGGTCGTCTGGTGGCGGCCGCACGCTGACCGGCCGGGCACCAACCTTCGACCAACCCCGAGTGCCTAGCCTCACGCCCATGGCAACGATTTCAATCACCGTCGACGGCGCGAACTACACCGACGACGTCGAACCACGCATGCTTCTGGTCCAGTACCTGCGCGAGAAGCTCGGCAAGACCGGCACGGTCATCGGCTGTGACACCAGCAACTGCGGGGCCTGCACCGTCCACATGGACGGCCACAGCGTCAAGTCCTGCAACGTGCTGGCGGTCCAGGCCGACGGCCACGAGGTGACCACCATCGAGGGTCTCGCCCAAGACGGCGAGCTGCACCCGATGCAGAAGGCTTTCCACGAGAACCACGCCCTCCAGTGCGGCTACTGCACGCCCGGGATGATCATGCAGAGCATCGACCTGCTCAACGAGAATCCGCACCCCTCTGAGGCGGAGATTCGGCAGGGCCTGGAGGGCAACCTCTGTCGGTGCACGGGCTACCACAACATCGTGAAGGCCGTGCAGGCGGCGGCGGGAGGTGTGTCGTGACCGTCACCGAGGAGCGGCCGGCGGCCGCCGAGGTCGGCAAGGCCCGCGCCCGCAAGGAGGACCAGCGGCTGATCACCGGACGCACCCGCTGGACCGACAACATCACGCTTCCGGGGATGCTGCACCTGGCCATGGTGCGCAGCCCGTTCGCCCACGCGCGGATCACCAACGTCGAAACGACGGAGTCGAAGGCCGCGCCCAGCGTGGTGGCTGTGCTGACCGGTGCTGACGTGAAGGACGAGCAGGGTGGCCTGCCGAACGCCTGGGCGATCACCACCGACCAGAAGACCCCGAACCATCCCTCGGTCGCGGTCGACACGGTGAAGTTCGCCGGCGAGATCGTCGCGGTCGTCGTCGCTCGCACGGCGGCCGCGGCGCGCGACGCCGCGGAGCTCGTCGACGTGGACTATGAGGAGCTGCCGGCAGCGCTCGACCTGAGGGACGCTGCAGCCGCGGACGCGTCACACGGAGTGCTCGCGCACCCCGACCTCGGCACCAACGTCTCGGCGTTCTGGAAGTTCGACTCGGCCGAGGCGGGAACGGGCGGCAACGTCGACGAGGCCATCGAGAAGGCTCGCGCGGACGGCATCGTCATCGAGCGGGAGTACCGCCAGCAGCGGCTGATCCCCGCGTCCATGGAGCCGCGTTCCGTCGTCGTCGACCCGACGGGTGAGCAGATCACGATGTGGTCGGCCACCCAGATCCCGCACATCCTCCGGTTCCTGCTCGCGGCCGTGCTCGGGACCCCCGAGTCGAAGATCCGGGTGATCGCCCCCGATGTGGGCGGCGGCTTCGGCGGCAAGCTGCAGACCACGCCGGAGGAGTTCATCGCCTTCATGGTGGCGCGCCGCCTCGGCAAGCCGGTGAAGTACACCGAGACCCGCTCGGAGGCGATGGTGTCGGCCCACCACGGCCGTGACCAGTGGCAGAAGCTGACCCTGTCGGCCACCAAGGACGGGACCGTCACCGGCTTCAAGGTCGACCTGTTGGCCGACCTCGGCGCCTATGTCGCCTTGGTGGGTGGCGGCGTCCCGGTGCTGGGCGCGTTCATGTTCAACGCGATCTACAAGTTCCCCGCCTACCAGTTCAACTGCACGACGGTGCTCACCAACAAGACCTGGACCGACGCATACCGAGGCGCCGGCCGGCCCGAGGCGACGTACGCCGTGGAGCGGCTGATGGACGAGCTCGCCGTCGAGGTGGGTGTCGACCCGCTGGAGATCCGTGAGAAGAACTGGATCAAGCACGAAGAGTTCCCGTTCAACACCATTTCGGGGCTCGTCTACGACTCCGGCAACTACGAGGCCGCGACGGCCAAGGCCAAGGAGTCGTTCGGGTACGACGCCATGCGCGCCGAGCAGAAGAAACGGCGTGACGCGAAGGACCCGGTCCAGCTCGGCATCGGCATCTCCACGTACACCGAGATGTGCGGGCTGGCGCCCTCCCGGGTGCTCGGCTCGCTCAACTACGGCGCCGGCGGCTGGGAGAACGCGTCGATCCGGATGCTGGCGACCGGAAAGGTCGAGGTGGTCACCGGTTCGTCAGGGCACGGCCAGGGGCACGAGACCGCCTGGTCGCAGATCGTCGCCGACCGGCTCGGCGTGCCTTTTGAGGACGTCGAGGTGCTGCACGGTGACACCCAGGTCTCGCCCAAGGGGCTCGACACCTACGGCTCCCGTTCGCTGGTGGTGGGGGGCGAGGCGATCATCAAGGCGGCGGACAAGGTCATCGAGAAGGCCAAGCCGATCGCGGCGCACCTGCTCGAGGCCTCCGCCGACGACCTCGAGTTCTCGGCCGGCAGGTTCAGCGTGAAGGGCACCGACAAGGGGTTGGGTATCGCGGAGGTGGCGCTCGCGACGTTCGCGGCGCACAACCTGCCCGACGGCGTCGAGCCGTCGCTGGACTCCGACGCGACGTACGACCCGGTGAGCTTCTCCTTCCCGCACGGCACGCACCTGTGCGCGGTCGACGTGGACACCGAGACCGGTCAGGTCACGATGCGTAAGTACACCTGCGTCGACGACATCGGCAACATTGTCAACCCGCTGATCGTGGCCGGGCAGGTGCACGGCGGCATCATGCAGGGGATCGCGCAGGCGTTGTTCGAGGACGCCGTCCACGACGACGCGGGCACCCTGATGACCGGCTCGTTCGTGGACTACACGCTGCCGACGGCAGCCGACACGATCAGCTTCGACATCGACCACACGACCTCGCCCTCGACGACGAACACGCTGGGCACGAAGGGCGTCGGCGAGGCGGGCACGATCGCCTCGACGCCGGCCGTGGTCAACGCGATCGTCGATGCGCTCCGGCCCTATGGGGTCAACGACATCGTCATGCCCTGCACGCCCGAGCGGGTGTACGCGGCGATCCAGCAAGGAGGTGCCCGATGATCCCGGCACAGTTCGACTACGTGGCACCGGACTCCGTGGAGGCGGCGCTGGCTGCGCTCGCGGAGGCCGGCGACGAGGCGAAGCTCATCGCCGGTGGGCAGAGCCTGCTCCCCGTGCTGCGGATGCGGCTTAACGCGCCCTCGATGATCATCGACCTTGGCAAGATCGAGACACTGCGGGGGATCCGAGACGACGGCGACGGGATCGTCATCGGCGCGATGACCACGCACGCCGACGTGGCCGCATCGGACCTGGTGCGTGAGAACGCGGCCGTGCTCACCTCGGCGCTGGACACCGTCGCCGACCCGCAGGTCCGCCATCGTGGGACGTTCGGCGGTGCGCTGGCGCACGCCGACCCTGCTGGGGACCTCGGCGCACCGGTCCTCGCGCTGGGCGCGACGTTCACTCTGGCCGGCGCGGCCGGAACGCGCACGGTCGAGGCGGACGACTTCTTCACCGACCTGTTCACCACGGCCATCGGTGAGGACGAGATCCTGACCGAGGTGCGGATCCCGAAGTACGCCGGTTGGGGTGGCCATTACGAGAAGTTCGTGCGGGTCTCGCACCAGTGGTCGATCGTCGCCGTCGCGGCGGCGGTCAAGGTCGACGGCGGCACCATCACCGAGGCGCGCGTCGGGCTGACCAACATGGGCTCGACCCCGCTTCGGGCAACGGCCGTCGAACAGGCCCTGGTCGGGCAGCCCGCCACCGAGGACGCCGTACGCGCTGCGGCTGCGTCCGCCGCCGACGGGACCAACCCGCCGTCCGACCTCAACGGAGACGCCGACTACCGCAGGCATCTCGCCACCGTCCTGACCCGCCGCGCGGTGCTCGCGGCAGCGGGGGCATAGCGGATGGAGCTGACACACCGGTTCACCGTGCCCGCCTCGATCGAGCAGACCTGGGCGGCGTTCCAGGACATCGAGTCGGTGGCCGGCTGCTTCCCGGGAGCGCAGGTGACCTCGGTGGAAGGTGACAGCTTCACCGGCGCATGCAAGGTCAAGCTCGGGCCGATCGCGCTGCTGTACAACGGTTCGGGCACCTTCGTGGAGAAGGATGCGACCGCGCATCGGTTCGTCGTCGACGCCCGGGGGAAGGACAAGCGGGGCAACGGCACGGCGGGTGCCAAGGTCACCGCAAGCCTGGTCGACAGCGGCGGCGCCACCGATGTCACCGTGGTGACCGACCTGGCGATCACGGGCAAGCCGGCCCAGTTCGGCCGCGGGGTGATGCAGGACGTGAGCGACAAGCTGTTGCAGCAGTTCGTCGCCTGTCTGGAAACCAAGGTGGGCGAGCCGACGACGGAGGCGCCGACGCCGGAGGCCGCGGCAGCCGTCGAGCCGACCGCCGCCGCCGAGCCAGCAGCCCCGGCAGCCGCCGAGCAGCCGCCTCCCGCCGTCGAGTCGGTGCCCCCACCGCCTTCCGCAGAACCCGCGCCGACGGCTCCGCAGAACGACGCCCTGGACCTGGGGGCGACGGTGCTGCCGGTGCTGGCCAAGGCCTACTGGAGGCAGGCATTCGTCGCCCTGGTCGTGATCGTGGTCGTCATCTGGCTGATCGTGCGTTGAGGCGCCA
>DAINSL010000071.1:0-3231 GCA_036741335.1 Nocardioides sp.
CGGCCTGGTCCACCCGGCCGGGATGGCGTCGTACAACTCGGTCAAGGCCGCGGTCGTCGCCCTCACCGAGACCTTGGGGCACGAGCTGGCGCCGTACGACGTGCGCGCCAGCGTGGTCTGCCCGTCGTACTTCAAGACCAACCTGATGGCGTCGCTCCGGGGCGCCGACCAAGCGCTCGGCGCGGTGGTGACCCAGCTCGTCGAGAGCTCGACGTTCACCGCCGAGGACGTCGCGACCGCGGTGCTGGCCGGACTCGACGCGGGCGACGAGATCATCCTGCCGGACCCCGCCGCCCGCGCGGCCTGGGACCTGAAGCGCACGAACCGCACCGACTACGACGCCCAGATGCGGCATCAGGCCGAGCGACTCGATCGGCTGCCGTAGCCCGACGCGTCCGATCGCGATCCGGCAACAACGCCACGCGGCGGCCCGACCTCGGGCATCGTGGACTCGTGGCCAGCGGGTTCGAGGAGTGGGTGGCGGCACGGACGCCGTCGCTGCTGCGTTTCGCGCACCTCCTCGCCGGCACCGACGACGCCGCCGAGAGAGCGCTCCGGACCGCTCTGGCCAGGCTCGGGTCGTCGTGGGACGAGACCCGTAGGGCGGACGACCCCGATCTGCGTGCCCGGACCCTCGTGGTCCAGGCCTGCCCCTCACGGCGCCCGAGCACGGTCCGTGCCCGGGTGCCGGTCGCCGTGGGCGCCGGTCCGGCTGAGTCGGGCGTCGACGGGCACGCGATCGGTTCGTGGCTGGAAGCGATGCCCGTGCGCCGACGGGCCGCGGTCGTCCTGAGACTCCTCGAGGAGCGGTCGGACCTCGAGATCGCCGACGTGCTCGGCGTCTCGGAGGCGTCGGTCAGGGCTCAGCTCCATCGCGCGTTCGCGGCGCTGCCGCCCGAGCTCCCGGCAGCACCCGACGCACGGGACAGCGTCCTCCGTGAGGCCTTAACCGTGCGCGCCGCCGCGGCTCCCGTACAGCTGCCGCGCGGGGTGACACCGATCGACGCTCCGGCCCCGCGGCGCCGCGGTGCCGGGGTCGCGGCCGTTGCCGTCCTGGCCCTGGTGGCCGGGGTCGCCTGGGTGACCCATGAGACGCGCACGCCTGTCGGAGTCATCACGTACCCCTCGGTGACCGCGCCGACAAGCTGGCGGGTCGAGTCGTACGACGGGGTCCAGGTGCGCGTGCCCTCGACGTGGGGCTGGGGCGGCGCACCGGTCCGGGCCGACTACTTCCGGGGGGACAAGCTGGGTGCCTGCGGCGCGAACCAGGCCGCGGTGAACTCCGACGGCTCGCGCTCGTCGTACGTCTCCTCGGTCACGCCGTTCGCCGGCCGGCCGGCCGTGATGAGCGACCTCTGCATGTCCTGGGGCAGTGACGGCGTGATGCCCTCGACGGACGCGGTCTGGTTCGGCTCGCCCCTGCCGGTCGGGGTGAAGGGCTTGGGCTCCGTGGTGGCCGAGACTCGTGCCGTGGGCGGCCAGCACGTCACGGTCTTCTCTGCGGACTCGCACCTGCGTCGGGAGGTCCTCGGCACCGCCGAGGCGGTCGACACCGACGCCAACGGCTGCCCGACGGTGGCCGTCCAGCAGCCTTCGCCGGGTCCTGCCCGGCTCGATCCCACGTCGCTGTCGGTCTGCGTCTACTCACAGGACACCGGCGTCCCGGTGCTGTTGTGGTCGGGACGTGAGGACGCCGCCGCCGCTCGCAGCTATGTCGACGCCTTCGGCCGCGCGTCGACCGACCCCGCGAAGCCCTGTGCGCAGACGCCGAACGGGCAGTGGGTGGCGCTCGGTGTCTCCGGAGGTGGTGAGGAGAAGCGCTGGGACGTCGTGAACCTCGACTGCTCGCGGATCGTCGGCGCCGATCGGGCCGAGGCGCCGCTAATGCCCGCCACGCTCGACCCGTGGGCGCACAATGCCGTCAAGGCCTATGTGTCTGGTCCCCGCTCGCCGACTCCCGAGATCGCGGCGTACTTCCGCGGTCCCCTGGGCTGATCTGGCCTCGGATCGGCTCGACATGCTGCCCCGGCATATGGGGCCGACATACTGGGGCGGTGAGCACCGAGGACGAGTCGCGCCCGGTCCGCGAGGAGGATGCGTTCGACGTCGGCGCGGTGGCCGTGTGGCTCGGGGAGCACGCGGAGGCGTTTCGCGACGATCTGGTCGGAACGCCGGAGGTCCGGCAGTTCCCCGGTGGTGCGTCGAACCTGACCTACCTGCTGCGCTACCCGCGCCGCGAGGTGATCCTGAGGCGGCCACCGGTGGGAGCGAAGGCGAAGAGCGCCCACGACATGGGTCGCGAGCACCGCATCCAGGGCGCCCTGGCACCGGTCTATCCGTACGTCGCCCGGATGGTCGGGCTGTGCACGGATGAGTCCGTGATCGGGTCGGAGTTCTATGTCATGGAGCGGCTCGACGGCACGATCCTGCGCAAGGAGCTGCCGTTCGACCTCACCCCCGACGAGGTCTCGACGCTGTGCGAGCACGCCTGGGACGCGTTGGTCCGGCTGCACGGTGTCGACGTCGAGGCCCTGCCGGAGCTGTCGGCACTCGGCCGCGGCGAGGGGTACGTCGCGCGGCAGGTGGCGGGGTGGTCCGACCGGCTCGGCCGCGCGGCGACCGACGACCTCGGTGACTGGAGCGCGGTCACCGCCTGGCTCGACGCGCACCAGCCTCGGGATGTGGGTCAGTGCGTGATCCACAACGACTGGCGGTTCGACAACATGGTGCTCGCGCCGGATGACCGGCTGCGCGTGCGCGGCGTACTCGACTGGGAGATGGCGACGGTCGGTGACCCGCTGATGGACCTCGGCGGTGCCCTCGCGTACTGGATCCAGAACGACGACGACGAGTTCTTCCAGGCGTTCCGCCGGCAGCCGACCACGGCACCGGGGATGTGGACCCGCGAGCAGGTCGTCGACTGGTACTGCTCGCGGATGGGCTTCGGGATGACGCCCGAGCGGTGGCGGTTCTACGAGGTCTTCGGTCTGTTCCGCCTCGGCGTGATCTGCCAGCAGATCTGGTACCGCTACTTCCACGGCCAGACCCACAACGAGGCCTACGCGCGGTTCGGTCCCGCGGTGGCCTACCTCGAGTCGCGATGCCGCCGGCTGGTCGCCTGATGGGGTTGGTGCTCCTGGTCCGGCACGGGCAGGCGTCGTTCGGGGCGGAGGACTACGACGTGCTGTCCGATGTCGGGGTCGCGCAGAGCCGGCGGCTCGGCGAGTGGCT
>DAINSL010000071.1:3241-12996 GCA_036741335.1 Nocardioides sp.
ATCGAGTACCGCTTTGACGCCGGGGTGGTTTTCGGCGAGGACCCTGAGCGCGGTGCGTTCGCGCTCGTCGGTGATCGTGCCGTAGAGCTCGACGGTGCCGTCCGTGAGTAGCACCGCGAACGACGTCGGGCCGGCCGCCGTACTGCACGGCGCGATGCGTCGCCAGCGCGACACCGCGACGGCGATGATCGACGCCGCCGGCTGGTCGCTGACCCCCGAGCTCGACGAGGGCTGGAACGAGTTCGACCACATCGGAGTCATCTCGCGGTCTCCCGCGGAGCTGACCGATCGGCGCGCCTTCCAAAGGGCGTTCGTGGAGGCCACGGCCCGGTGGTCGGGAGGCGAGCACGACGAGGAGTACGACGAGACGTGGACCGCGTTCGTGGCCCGCGGGCGGAGCGCCCTCGATCGCGCGAGCGCGCGTGACGGAGTGATCGTCGTCTCGTCGGGCGGTCCGATCGCCGTGGCCTGCGCTGCGCTGGTCGACCCGGACGCGTCGGCCGGTGAGCTGCCCCGGCTCTGGAACAGCTTCAACACCGTGAGCGCCAACACCGGGGTCACCCGGGTGGTGCTCGGCTCGACCGGTCGGCGGATGCTCACCTTCAACGAGCACACGCACCTGCCGCGCGACCTCGTCACCTACCGCTGAGCTGGGCGGCGGTGCCTGCGCCACCGTTCGGTCGGGGTGGAAACGGTGGCAGTCCCACCGCTGGTGAGGACGCTGTGAGCGGATCAGCCGACAGCGGATCAGCGCAGGGCGGCTCCGCTCCGAGCAGCACGCCGTTGGATCGCCGTACGACGGCTGTCACGGTGGCGACATGAGCGACGACCACAGCCACCGCACCGCGATCGACGACGACCTGGCCCGCAGCCTGCTCGAGCAGCGCACCCTGGTGATGACCGGAGTGCTCGACGAGGCCATGGGCAACCGGCTGAGCACCGGGCTGCTCGTGCTGTCGGCGCGCGACCCCCGGGCCGACATCCACCTCTGGATCAACTCACCGGGCGGCTCGGTGCCGTCGATGCTGGCGATTCGCGACGTGATGAAGCTGATCCCCAACGACGTGAGCACCCTGGCGATGGGGATCGCCTGCAGCGCGGGCCAGTTCCTGCTCAGTGCGGGCACGCCGGGCAAGCGCTTCGCACTGCCGCACGCCCGGGTCCTGCTGCACCAGGGCTCGGCCGGCATCGGCGGCACGGCGATGGACATCGCGATCCAGGCCGACGACCTGCGGCACACCCGCGACACCGTGCTGTCACTGGTCAGTCAGGACACCGGCCAGGACGTCGAGACGGTCGAGCGCGACTCGCGCCGCGACCGCTGGTTCAGCGCCGAGGAGGCGCTCGCCTACGGCTTCGTCGACGCCGTGGTCAGCTCGATCGACGAGGTGCTATCCGTCGCACGACGTCCCCTGGGACTGGGAGTGGGCCCGAAATGAGCAGCTACCCGATCCCCTACGTCACCACCCAGACCAACCGGGGCGAACGGACCGTTGACGTCTACAGCCGGCTGCTGGCCGACCGCATCATCTATCTGGGCACCCCGATCGACGACGGCGTCGCCAACACCGTGATCGCCCAGCTGATCCACCTCGAGTCCGAGAGCCCGGAGAGCCCGATCAACCTCTACCTCAACTCACCCGGCGGCTCGATCGCGGCGATGCTCGCGATCTACGACGCGATGCAGTTCGTGCGGCCGGTCGTCGAGACGACGTGCGTCGGCCAGGCGGTCGCCACCGCCGCGGTGCTCCTGGCCGGCGGCGCTCCCGGACGCCGGCAGATCCTGCGCCACGGCCGCGTGGTGCTGCACGCCCCTGCGGCGGAGGGTCGCGGCACGATTCCCGACCTGATCC
Source organism: Nocardioides sp. (assembly GCA_036741335.1). GTDB lineage: Bacteria > Actinomycetota > Actinomycetes > Propionibacteriales > Nocardioidaceae > Nocardioides. The sequence goes on from DAINSL010000071.1 coordinate 5,095, forward strand.
TCGAGGCCGAGGAGATCGAGCGGGTCAGGTCGCTGCTCGAGGAGCTGCTGGCGCGCGACACCGGCAAGTCCCCCGCGCGCGTGCGCGAGGACACCGAGCGCGACCTGGTGCTGACGGCGCAGCAGGCAGTGGAATACGGCGTCGTGGACGCTGTTATCACCGAGAGGGACGGCCCGGCTCAGGCCGCCATGCAGAGAGGAGCGTGAGGTGACATCACCGCGGAGACGACGCGCGAAGCGAGGTCAGCCATCGAAAGGCCGAGGGCTCCGGCCATCGCAGCAAGCAGTTCGGAGGACGGGTCCTTCAGACCCCGCTCCACCTCGCTGAGGTACTGAGGGGAGACACCTGCCTCCTCGGCGACGTCGACCAGACGGCGCTCCGAGGCCTGACGCTCCCGGCGTAGCTCGCGCCCCACGGTCTCGCGCCACAGCGGCTCGACGGTTCTGTCCGGCGGCTGCCGGCGGTTCACCGGCAGCGGTACGACGTCTCCCATGGGGTGATGCTAGGCCGGTACGGCGCCTGCGCCCCCGTCATTCCGCTCAGGGCAGAACGGCGTTCTCCTTCCGGGTGGTTGAGGAGGCGCCCTGGCGCCGTCTCGAAACCACAGCCGGGCCGCGAGACGCCCGAAAAGGGAGAAGCGGCCCGGGTGACCGGGCCGCTTTCGCTGCGAACTCCCCACGTAGTCGCACCCATGAGACGCACGGGGTGACGGGCCATGACGGCGTTTCCTCACGAATATTCCGCAGGACCCCGCGGCCACCCCGCTGGTCGCCCCGAGCAACAAGGGTCAAGCGGGGCACGTCGTACACGCGCCATCATGGGGACATGGACACCGGCAGGGCGCGAGTGACGGCGGTCTGCGTGGTCCACGGACTGATCGACGGCTACTTCCATCCGACGGCGATCGACAAGCGTCCGGTCACCGGTCCGGTCCAGATCGGACCGTCGGCCCCGACGGCGACCGGCACGTCGACTCCGCGCACGGCGGGACGGATGCGGCCGTCTACGTGTACGCCGAAGAGGATGCGGCCCACTTCGCCGACGAGCTGGGGCGGGAGATCCCGCCGGGTCTGTTCGGCGACAACGTCCGCACTACGGGGCTCGACGTCACCGGTGCCCGACTCGGCGAGCGGTGGCGCATCGGCGGCCCGTCATCGGGTCTCCTGCTGGGGTGCGCAAGCCGCGGACCCCCTGCCGCAACCTCTCCATGCGGATGGGCATCGACGACTTCCACATCGACTTCAACCGCACCGGCCGGGTCGGGGCCATGTGCAGTGTGCTCGAGCCGGGCACCATCGCGGCCGGCGATCCCGTCGTGGTCGAGCATCTCCCCGGGCACGACGTCACGATCGGGGTCCTGGCCACCGGGATGACACCGGCACAGGCCCGCGGGCTGCTCGAGTCCGACGTCTCGCTGACCACCGCCGTACGCGCGAAGGCGAAGCGCTACGCCGCGAGGTGACACCTCGGCTTCCGCGCCACCGTGGGCGGCGGGTGAGTGTCCGGCTCTCCTGAAGTAGCCTCACCGCTCATGGACTCCCCGCACGCGACGGTCTGCATCATCGGCGCGGGGTCCTCCGGGATGACCGCGCTCCAGGTGCTCCGTGCCAACGACATCGCCGTCGACTGCTTCGAGATCGGGTCGGGAGTCGGGGGCAACTGGCGCTACGACAACGACAACGGCGTCAGCTCGGCGTACCGCTCGCTGCACATCAACACCTCCCGCGAGGCGATGGAGTACGCCGCGTACCCGATGCCGGCCGACCTGCCCGACTACCCCAACCACTGGCAGATCGCGGCGTACTTCGACGACTTCGTCGACCACTTCGGCCTGCGGGACGCGATCACGTTCCGGACCGAGGCGACGAAGGTGGCGCCGGTCGAGGACGGCGGGTACGACGTGACCGTGCGGTCGCGGGACGCAGGCCGGGAGGCGTTGACCCGGCACTACGACCACGTGCTGGTCGCGAACGGGCACCACTGGGACCCGCGCTGGCCGGAGCCGTCGTTCCCGGGTAGCGAGAACTTCCCGGGCGAGCAGATCCACGCCCACTACTACCGGACACCCGAGGTGTTCGACGGCAAGCGGGTGGTGGTGCTCGGGATCGGCAACTCCGCGACCGACATCGCGGTCGAGGCCAGCCGCACCGCGAGGGCGACGTACCTCGCGATGCGCCGCGGTGCCTGGATCATCCCGAAGTTCTTGTTCGGGATGCCGACCGACCACCTCACCGACTCTCCGCTGGCGCGCGGACCGTTTCGGATACAGAAGCTCGGGATGCGCACGATGCTCCGGATCGCGGTCGGCAAGATGACCGACTACGGCCTCCCGGAGCCCGATCACGACATCCTGGAGGCGCACCCGACCGTCAGCGACGACCTGCTGAGCCGGCTCGGACACGGCGACATCACGGTCAAGCCGTCGATCAGCCGATTCGACGGCTCGGTCGTCGGTTTCACCGACGGGACCAGCGTCGAGGCGGACGTCGTCGTCTACTGCACCGGCTACAAGGTGACGTTCCCGTTCCTCGACGACACCGTGGTGCGCGCGGTCGACAACCACATCGACCTCTACCGGCGGGTCGTGGCGCCGGACCGGCCGGGCCTCTACTTCATCGGCCTGCTCCAGCCGATCGGGGCGATCATGCCGCTGGCCGAGGCGCAGGCGCACTGGGTGGCCGACCTGATCAACGGGCGGGTGACCCTGCCGTCGTACGCCGAGATGCGTGGGCAGATCGCACAGTACGACGCGGCCCTGCGCAAGCGCTTCGTCGCCAGCAAGCGGCACACCATCGAGGTCGACTTCCACGCGTACCGCGCCGAGCTGGAGAAGGAGCGGAAGGCCCGCCGGGTCTCTGCCTGAGCGGGCCTCCCTCCGTCAGACCGGTTGCTGCGGCTGGCTCGCGTTGACGACCACGGTGTTCATGATCTTGTCGGCGAAGGTCTGGCTCTTGGCGTCCCAGAGGGGCCACAGCCAGCCGATGTAGCACGCCAGACTGTCGAGGATGTGCACGAGCTGGCGTAGGAACGACATCCCGGCGCCGATCGGCTGGCCCTGCTCGTTCACGAGCCGGATCCCGAGGACGCCCTTGCCGATGGTGGCACCGGTCCGGCCTTGCTTGATGCACACGTTCCAGATCCAGAAGCCAGCGAAGGTGAGGATGCCGACCAAGATCAACGCCACGCTTGCCCCTGTCGAGTGGAGGTGGAGGTGGTCGACACCGTTGGCGTCGGTGGTGGTCGTGGCGTTCGAGAAGAGCATGACGTAACCGATGATGAGCGGGAGTCCGGCGATCCAACCGATCAGGCCGTCGAGGAGGTAGGCGCCGAGGCGCGAGATCCAGGAGGCGTAGCCACCGGCGGGGATCACGGCCTGTTGGCCATAGGGGTACGCCGGCGCACCGCCGTACGGGTTGGCCTGGCCCCCGCCGTACGGGTTCGGCGCGGCGGGAGCGGCGTAGGGGTCCTGGGGCGCAGCCCCGCCGTAGGGGTTCGGCTCGCCGTAGGGGTTGGGCGGCGGGGGCGCGCCGGCCGGGTTGGGCGGCGGCGGTGCGCCGTACGGGTCGGAGGCCGGTTGGCCGGGCCGTTGCTCGGGCTGGTTCGGGTCCGGTGGGTTGCCGTACTGCGACATGGTGTGTCCCCTCGTGGGCGGCGGGCCGGCGTCTGGTCGCCGCTCCCGGTCGGCACGAGTATGTCCTGACTCGGGCCGCTCGTACCGGGCACGCCCCGCCGGAGCGTCGCGAAAGTGCTTGCATACCCGATATGCATCCGGCTATACATACTCCGTATCCATGGTCACTGGGGCCGTGGATGAGGGAGGGAGCCGACGGTGTCGGTGCGCAACGCGTTGCTGGCCCTGATGGAACAGGGGCCGCGCTACGGATATCAGCTGCGGGCGGAGTTCGAGCACCGCACCGGAGGCACCTGGCCGCTCAACGTCGGGCAGGTCTACACCACGCTGTCCCGGCTCGAGCGGGACGGGCTGGTCCAGGGCCAGGGTGCCGACGGCGAGGGTCACGTGATGTACGCCGTGACCGCGGCCGGGCGCGACGAGGTGGTCTCGTGGTTCACCTCGCCGGTGTCGCGCACCCAGCCGCCGCGCGACGAGCTGGCGATCAAGCTCGCCCTGGCCGTCACGACCCCGGGCGTCGACGTCGGCGCGGTGATCCAGCAGCAGCGGTCGGCGACGATGTCGGCGATGCAGGACTACACCCGCCTCAAGCGCCAGGCGGGCACGGCCCACGAAGGCGACGACCTTGCGTGGGGGCTGGTCCTCGACTCGCTCGTGTTCACGGCCGAGGCCGAGATCCGCTGGCTGGACCACTGCGAGGCCCGCCTCCGCCGCGCCGCCCTCGACCGTGAGGCGGCACCCTCTGCTCCGCTGGTCGAGCCGGTCGAGACCGAGGCCACCCGATGAGCGCCGTGCTGCAGCTGGAGTCGGTGACCCGCATCCACGGCGCGGGTGCCACCGAGGTTCACGCCCTGCGCGAGGTCAGCTTCGCGGCGTACGCCGGCGAGCTGGTGGCCGTGATGGGCCCGTCCGGCTCGGGTAAGTCGACCCTGCTGACTCTGGCCGGCGGACTGGACACCCCCACGTCCGGCATCGTCCGGGTCGAGGGTGTCGACCTGGCCGGCCTGGGGCAGAAGGGTCGCGCGGCGATGCGGCGTACCTCGATCGGCTACGTCTTCCAGGACTTCAACCTGATCCCCGCGTTGACCGCGGTCGAGAACGTCGCGCTGCCGCGTGAGCTCGACGGGCAGGGCACCCGTGCGGCCCGCAAGGCTGCCCGGGTCGCGCTCGACGAGGTCGGGATCGGCGAGCTCGCGAAACGCTTTCCCGACGAGATGTCGGGCGGCCAGCAGCAGCGGGTCGCGATCGCCCGAGCGATCGTGGGCAAGCGACGCCTGATCCTGGCCGACGAGCCGACCGGTGCACTCGACAGCGAGACCGGTGAGGAGGTGCTGCGGCTGCTGCGCGCGCGCTGTGACGCGGGTGCTGCCGGCGTCCTCGTCACGCACGAGGCGCGGCACGCGGCCTGGGCCGACCGGGTCGTCTTCCTGCGGGACGGCGTCGTGGTCGACGAGTCCGGCAGCGATCGTCCCGATGCGCTCCTCGGCTCGGCGCGATGAGCGTCGTCTCGGGCTGGCGCTTGGCCCTGCGGCTGGCCTGGCGGGACGTACGACGGTCGCGTGCCCGCAGTGCGCTCGTGCTGGTGATGGTGACGTTCCCGGTGATCGCGGTCGCAGCGGCCGACGTCGCCCAGGCGACCGCCAGCGTGAGCTCGGTGGAGGGTCTGGACCGCCGGATCGGCCACTCCGAGGCCCGCATTGAGTCGCTGCCCGACACGAAGTCCGTCGCGCAGACCGCCGATCCCGACAGCGGGGGGATCGCGACGACCGACGGGCAGGGTCACCAGGCCACGCTGCCGGAGATCGAGGCGGCGCTGGGTGGCTCACGCCCGGTCACCGGGCTGCGCCTCCGCCAGGTCGGCGTGCGCACCAGTGTGGGAGTGCTCCAGGTGGATGCAACCGCCATGGACCTGCGCGACCCACTGACCGCGGGGCTGTTCCGTCTCACCTCGGGTCGCCTCCCGAGCGCCGCCGACGAGGTGGACGTCAACAGGGCGCTCGCGGGCCATGGCATCGCCGTCGGCGACACGATCACGACCGCGACCGGGTCGGCGCTGCGCGTGGTCGGGACGGCCGAGTCCACGGGTGCTCGCACCCACCCGGTCATGGTCGGAACGCTCGGGTCCCTTCCCGCCACACCGGCCGACGGCGTGCGCACCTGGCTCGTCGGCGGTGCTCCGGTGACCTGGGACCAGGTGCAGGCGGTGAACGCCGTCGGTGCGCTGGTGGTGTCGCGGCAGGTGATCGAGCACCCGCCGCCGACCTCGGCGCTGCCGTCAGAGCTGCAGTTCTACAGCTCGGCCAGCCGCTCGCAGGTGTACGCCGTCCTGGCTCTGGTCGGAGTGATGGCGCTGCTCGAGGTGGCGCTGCTGGCCGGCCCGGCGTTCGCGGTCGGTGCTCGCCGACAGTCGCGGGCCCTGGCGCTGATCGCCGCGAACGGCGGCAGCCCCGGGCAGGCACGCCGCGTGGTGCTCGGCTCGGCCATCGTGCTCGGGTCGATCGGTGCCCTCGGCGGCACCGTGCTCGGGATCGGCCTGGCCCGGCTGCTCCTCCCGGTCCTGCAGGGGATGCAGGACACGTACTTCGGGCCGTTCCAACTCCGGTGGACCCACCTGGCGGGCATCGCGGTCCTCGGACTGCTGAGCGCGTTGCTGGCCGCAGTCGTCCCCGCGTGGATCGCGTCGCGCCAGGACGTCGTTGCGGTGCTGGCCGGGCGTCGCGGGGACCGCGCCCCGAACCGGCGCTCGCCGTTCGTGGGTGTCGTCCTGCTCGCGCTGGGCGTGCTCGGTGCGGTGCTGGGTGCCCGGCAGGGCAGCGGTGAGTTCCTGATCGCCGGCGCTGCCTTGGTGTCGGTGTTCGGGATGATCTTCCTGGTGCCGGTCGTGGTCACCGCTGTGGCCAGGCTGGGCCGCGGACTCCCGCTGCCGCTGCGGTACGCCGTACGCGACGCCGCCCGCCACCGCACGCGCACCGTTCCGGCTGTCGCGGCGGTGGCCGCCACCGTGGCGGGGGTCGTGGCGTTGTCGATCGCCAACACCAGTGACCAGGCACAGGCGAAGGCGGACTACTCGCCCGAGCTGCCCGCGGGGCTGGCAGCCGTCGCGCTGCACGGTCGGCATCAGGACTGGAATTCGGTCCGCGCCGCTATCCGACGGGTTGCGCCCGAGGCGAAACCCTCGACGGTCCGCGGTGCCTTCACGCATCGCTTCATCGGAGTATCCGTTCCCGGACAACATGGTCTGCTGGGTGGCTTCTCCTCACCGTTCTCGTCGGGGCTCCTCGTCAGCGATCAGGCAGGAACGCTCCCGCCCCTCCTTCAGGGCCTCGTGGCGCCCTCAGCCTGGGCGCGGGTCGCTCCCGTGCTCGCGCGCGGCGGAGCCGTGGTGCTGACCACCGGTACCACCCGGGCCAGCACCGTCCAGCTGACCACGGATGGACGACACGCGCCACACAAGCTGCGCATCCCGGCCGGCTATCTGAACACGGGGTCCATCTACGCCCCGGCCCAGGCCGTCGTGTCGCCGGCTGTCGTCCACCGGCTGGGGCTCCCGGTCCGATCGGTCGGACTGCTCCTCAGTGGTCCCACGTTGACCGCTGCCCAGGAGAGCACGCTGCGCGAGACGCTTGCCGGCCTCGACTCCTCGTCGTACCTCTATATCGAGCGGGGCTACCAGGTACCCGGGAGCGAGAAGGTCGTGCTCTGGATCCTCTTCGGTCTCGGCGCCGTGCTGATGCTCGGCGGCACCCTCACCGCCACGTTCCTGGCCCTGTCGGACGCGCGACCCGACCTGGCCACGTTGTCCGCCGTCGGCGCCTCGCCGCGGACCCGGCGAGGCGTCGCGGCGGCGTACGCCGTGGCCGTCGGCTTCGTTGGCGCCGTGCTGGGCGCGCTCGTAGGCTTCATCCCGGGGATAGCCGTGACCTATCCGCTCACCCGGAGCTACACGGGCGTCGGCCCGTCGCACTACCTGGCGATCCCCTGGCTGCTGATCGGTGGGCTGGTGCTCGTGCTGCCCCTTTTGACCGCCGGGGTCGTAGGCCTGGCCGCCCGGTCGAAGCTGCCCCTGGTGGCGCGGCTCGACTGACACCGTTCCCGTCGGTCGAGCTTGTCGAGTCCCGGCGTCTGGCTTGCGACCGCCTTGGGTTGCCGTCCTTTGTGCGACGTACGTGGTTGCGGTGGGCGTTTGGTTGCGGTGCCTCTCGCCGTTTTGCTTTCGGGTACGACGTTGTGTGAGGTGCTCGCTACGGTTACGGCCGTTTAGACCTCTTCGT
>DAINSL010000072.1:0-12844 GCA_036741335.1 Nocardioides sp.
CCTTCGACGCCGAGCACCCGCTCTACGTCATGTACACCTCGGGTACGACCGGCAAGCCCAAGGGCATCCTGCACACCACCGGCGGCTACCTCGTCGGTACGTCGTACACGCACTGGGCGGTCTTCGACCTCAAGCCGGAGACCGACGTCTTCTGGACCGCGGCCGACATCGGCTGGGTGACCGGTCACTCCTACATCGTCTACGGGCCGCTCGCCAACGGCACCACGTCGGTGATGTACGAGGGCACCCCGGACTCGCCGCACAAGGGTCGCTGGTGGGAGATCATCCAGCAGCACAAGGTGACGCTTCTCTACTGTGCGCCGACCGCGATCCGCACGTTCATGAAGTGGGGCGCGGACATCCCGGAGAAGTTCGACCTCTCCACGCTGCGGATCATCGGGTCGGTCGGTGAGCCGATCAACCCGGAGGCCTACATGTGGTACCGCGAGACAATAGGCGGCGGCCGGGTCCCCGTCGTCGACACGTGGTGGCAGACCGAGACCGGGCAGACGATGATCAGCCCGCTGCCGGGCGTCACGGCAGGCAAGCCCGGCTCGGCGATGAAGGCCCTGCCCGGCATCGGCGCCCTGGTCGTCGACGACGATGGCAAGGCGGTGCAGCCGGGCTCCGGCGGGTACCTCGTGCTCACCGAGCCCTGGCCGGCCATGCTGCGCACGATCTGGGGCGATGACGAGCGCTACCGGGACACCTACTGGTCGCGGTTCAAGGGGCTGTACTTCGCCGGCGACGGCGCCAAGCTCGACGAGGACGGCGACATCTGGCTGCTCGGCCGGGTCGACGACGTGATGAACGTCGCCGGCCACCGGCTCTCGACGACCGAGATCGAGTCCGCACTGGTGTCGCACCCGAAGGTCGCCGAGGCCGCCGTCGTCGGGGCCAACGACCCCGAGACCGGCCAGGCGGTGACCGCGTTCGTGATCCTGCGTGAGTCCGCCGGTGACGGCGGCCCGGAGGTGGTGCAGGAGCTGCGCGACCACGTGGCCAAGGAGATCGGCAAGATCGCCCGCCCGAAGTCGATCATGATCGTGCCGGAGCTGCCCAAGACGCGGTCCGGCAAGATCATGCGCCGCCTGCTGCGCGACGTGGCCGAGAAGCGCGACGTCGGCGACGTCACCACGCTGGCCGACTCCGCGATCATGGACCAGATCAAGGAGGGCCTGGCCTCCGGCAAGGCCGACGAGGACTGACGCCGAACCCTGCCCGATTTCACGCCGTGCGACGCCGACCTAGCGCCCGGTCGGCGCGCGTTGGCCCGTTGTAGGGTCGGCACGTCATCCGCCACCAGGGAGCCCGAGGTCACATGGCGCACGAACCCGTCAAGGACACCGACCCCACGATCGGCCGACTCGTCTCGGACGCCAGCCGCGACATATCGAGCCTGATCACCAACGAGATCAAGCTCGCCAAGTCCGAGCTCCAGGTCAGTATCAAGGCCGGCGGCCTCGGCATCGGCCTGTTCGCGGCGGCCGGCTTCTTCGCGCTGATGGCACTGATCATGCTGTCGGTCGCGATCGCCTACTTCATCAACTGGAACGGCAAGGGGTTGTCCCTGCACTGGGCGTTCCTGATCGTCTTCGGCTTCTACCTCCTCGTCGCTGCGCTCCTGGGCTTCATCGGGTTCCGCAAGGTGAAGAAGGTGCGCGGCCCGCAAAAGGCGATCGCGCAGGCGCAGGAGACCAAGCAGGTCCTCAAGCGCGGCTGACCTCGCGCACTCAGGCCGCACAGCCCTGCGTCGAGACCGTCCGGGAGGCGATCCGGCCGGACGCGGCCGCCTGCCCGACCTGGCCTGCCGACAGCGCGTACCCGGTGTCGCCGTTCGTGATCGATGCCGCGAACACCACGCCGACCACGCGGCCGGCCGAGTCGACGACCGGGCCGCCGGAGTTGCCCGGGCGGATCAGACCGCGCAGCGACAGCACGTCGCGGATCACCGTGCCGTCGCCGTAGATGTCGGGCGAGCGCAGCCGCTGGTCGGCCCGCACCCGACCGACCTGCACGTCGTACGGTCCGTTCTGCGGGAAGCCGAGGATCGCCACCGCCTCGCCTGCCGACGCGTTGGTGGAGAGTCGCAGCGGGCGCAGGCCCCCGGTCGGGACCGCGATCACCGCGACGTCGGTGTCGGGGTTGTAGTAGACGACGTGACCCGGCAGCGTGCTGCCGCCGATGTCGACCAGCGGGTTCGACACCCCTGCCACCACGTGTGCGTTGGTCATCACCCGGTCCGGTGCGTAGACGAAGCCGGAGCCCTCGATCCCCTGGCTGCAGTGGTTGGTGCCGCGGATCCGCACCACTGCGCCGGCCGCGCGCGTCACGTCGGGGTCGGTGAACATGCGGTGCGGGCCCGGCGGCACGTCCACGATCCGCTCGGGCGCGAACGGCTCGAGGTAGCGCGGGAAGAACGTCGTGCCGACCACGTCGTTGAACGCCGAGAGCCGCGAACCGGCCGACGCCGGCAGGAGGGAGTTCACCTCGGCCAGCACCTTGGAGTCGCGCACCAGCGGGGTGATCCCGGCCAGCCCGGAGCCGGAGAGCGCGACGCCCAGCGCCCAGGCGACGAGCAGGGCGGCGGCACCGCTGAGTATGGCGCCTCCGACGGCGTCGAGGGCGCGCACCGGTTGCCAGCGGATGTGGTCGCGAATGCGTGCCCCGACCACCTGGAACAGTGCCTGCCCCAGCGACGCGCAGAGGATCACGATGAAGACGGCCGCCAGGGAGACCAGGATCGACGGAGTCGCGTTGCCGAGCGCGGTCGGCGCCAGCCAGACGCCGGCGAGCCCGCCGAGGAGCAGCCCGAGCGTCGCGAACACCCCGGTGACGAAGCCCTGCCAGTAGCCGGAGACGGCGTACAGGACCACGATCAGGACCAGCAACCAGTCCAGCAGGTTCACCGTCGCTCCTCCGGTCCGGCCGTCCCCGCGGCCGTCGACCCTGCACCACCTTGCAGCATGTGGGCGGGGAGGTCACGCATCTGTCCGTCGTCCCACGGCTCGGACCACCCCACGAAGTCGAGCAGCCGGGAGATGATGCCGGCGGTGAAGCCCCAGAGCACCACGTCGTGGTCGGGGCCGACCAGGAAGCCGGGGCCGACCCAGCCGCTGGGGTGGCGCACGGAGATCCGGTGGGTCGGGTCGATCAGCTCGTCGAGCGGGACGCGGTAGACCGCGTGCACCTCGGCGGGGTCGACGACACCGACCGGGCTCTCCGCGGCCCACCAGCCCAGGATCGGGGTCACCGCGAAGTTGCTCGGCGGCAGCCACAGCTCCGGCAGCTCCGCGAAGACCTCCACGCCTTCGCGCCGCAGCCCGGTCTCCTCCTCCGCTTCGCGCAGTGCCGCCTCGCGCGGCGTCTCGCGCGGGTCGATCGAGCCACCGGGGAAGGACACCTGCCCCGGGTGCGACCGCATGTCGTGGGCGCGCTCGGTGAGCAGCAGGTCGCGGCCGGGGCCGAAGAGCAGGAGTACGGCGCCCCGGCGCGTGACGGCGTCCTCCGGCGCGATGAAGCGGGTGAGGTCGTCGACGGTGATCTGCTCGGCGGCGCTGGCCACCGGCTCCAGCCAGTCGGGGATCACCCGCTCGCCCCCAGGTACTGGTGTGCCGCCGCGGTCACGTCCGCCTCGGTCTTCATCGCGCCGGCCTCGACGTGCACGACCTTGCCCGAGGAGTCGACGAACGCCGTGAAGGGGAGCCCCGAGATGTGGGGCAGGGGACTGGCCTTGTCGAGGGTGCCCTGCGGATCGGCAAGCAGCGGGTAGGCGACGTGGCTCCGCTGCGCGAGCTGGAGCGCCGCGCCGGGCTGGGTGTCGAGGTAGTCGATGCCGAGCACCAAGACCTTGGACTGGCTCTTCGCGTACGCCGCCAGCGCGGGCATCTCGCGGACGCAGTCGCCGCACCAGGACGCCCAGAAGTTTACGATCATCGGGCCGCGCAGGCCGGCGACGTCGACCTGGCGACCGCCGCCGAGGCAGGGCAGCGTGACCGTGGGCATGCCACCGTCGACACGGGCCGACGGTACGGCGGGGCAGTCGGGGATGTCGGTGTGGCTCTTGAAGCTGACGAGGTCCTGGCTCGACACGTCGATCTGGCGGGCGCCCGGCGTCACCGAGGGAGCGTTCGGCCCGCAGGCGGCCAGGAGCGGCAGGACGAGTGCCGCGAGGGCAGCGCCGACCATTGGCCGCCTCATGCCGGGCCCTCGGTCCGGACCAGCTTCGCCGCGGTGTCGGGGTCGACCGGCCCCTCGCCGTACGACGGGCACCAGCGGGCGACCGGGCAGGCACCGCATGCGGGCTTCTTGGCGTGGCAGACCCGGCGACCGTGCCAGATCAGGTGGTGGCAGAGCATCACCCAGTCACGCTTGTCGAACAGGGCGCCGACCGCGCGCTCGACCTTGACCGGGTCGGTCTCGTCGGTCCAGCGGAAGCGACGTGCCAGTCGCCCGAAGTGAGTGTCGACCGTGATGCCGGGAATGCCGAACGCGTTGCCCAGCACGACGTTGGCGGTCTTGCGGCCGACACCGGGCAGGGTGACCAGGTCGTCGAGTCGCGGAGGCACCCGGCCGTCGTGCCTCTCGACCAGGGCCGCGCTGAGCTTCAGCAGCGCATCGGTCTTGGCCCGGAAGAACCCGAGCGGGCCGACGATCTGCTCGAGGTGCTCGCGGGAGGCGGACGCCATCGTGCGGGCATCGGGGTACGCCGCGAACAGCGTGGGCCGCACCGCGTTGACCCGGCGGTCGGTGGTCTGGGCGCTCAGCACGGTGACCACGAGGAGCTGGAACGGGTCGTCGAAGTCGAGCTCGATGGTGGCATCGGGGTAGGTCTCGGCGAGCACCCTGTCGATCCGCCGGGCCCGCCGGACGAGGCCGGTCCGGGTCTCGGCTGTGGTGGGCACGGCTGGCGCGGCTGACACGCGGCCAGCCTACGGGGGGCCCACCCCCCGGCCGGACTCCCACCGAGGGGTGAGTGTGACGTGGACCACTCTGGATAGGATCGGGCTGGGCCGGCCACCGTGACCGACGTACGGGCGCGCAGGGACGGGCGATGGAGGAAGTTCGTGGACAACGAGGTTCTGCGTCAGGCACCGCTGTTCAGCGCGCTCGACGACGAGGCCGCCACTGCCCTGCGCGGGTCGATGACCGAGTCGAAGCTGCGCCGCGGTGACGTGCTCTTCCACGAGGGCGACTCCGGCGACCGGCTGTACGTCGTGCTCGACGGCAAGATCAAGCTCGGCCGCACCTCGAGTGACGGCCGCGAAAACCTCCTCGCGATCCTCGGCCCGGGCCAGATGTTCGGCGAGCTGTCTCTGTTCGACCCCGGCCCCCGCTCGGCGACCGTGACCGCGGTGACCGACGCGACGTTCCTCTCCCTGTCCCACGAAGACCTGCTGCGCTGGCTCGACGGCCGTCCCGCGGTCGCGCGCGGTCTGCTCGCCCAGCTCGCCGGGCGCTTGCGCAAGGCCAACGACGTGGTCGCCGACCTCGTGTTCTCCGACGTGCCGGGCCGGGTGGCGAAGGCGCTGCTCGACCTCGCCGACCGCTTCGGGCGCACCGCCGACGACGGGGTCCACGTGCACCATGACCTCACCCAGGAGGAGCTGGCGCAGCTGGTCGGCGCCTCGCGGGAGACCGTGAACAAGGCGCTCGCCGACTTCGCCTCACGCGGCTGGCTGCGGCTCGAGCCCCGCTCGGTCGTGATCATGGAGGTCGACCGCCTCCGTCGCCGCGCCCGCTGAGCTCCCGCCCGGTTCCGGCCTGGCCGGACGTCCACGTCGTATGACGTGTTGTCAGGGCTGCAGGTAGGCCAGCTGGGCGCGGACCGAGAGCTCGGCCGCGGGCCAGAGGACCGGGTCCACGTCGGCGTACACGATCTCGACGACGCGACGCGGCAGCGCGTCGTGGTCGAGCCGCTCGCCGGCACGGTGGCCGGCGTGGATCGCCCGCAACGCCTCGCGGACCTGCTCGAGCCGCTCCCGGCGGTGGGCCCGGTAGTGCTCCAGCACCGGAAGAGCCCGTTCGATCACCGGCCCGTGTCCGGGCCACACGGTCTCGATCTCGTGGGCCTCGGCGAGGGCGTGAAGTCGGTCGAGGGAGGCGAGGTAGGCGCCGAGCTCGCCGTCCGGATGGGCGACGACCGTCGTCCCGCGCCCGAGCACTGTGTCGCCGGTGAGCACGGCGCGCTCCGACGCGATCACGAACGACAACGAGTCCGCCGTGTGCCCGGGCGTCGCCACCACGTGCACCTCGAGGTCGCCGACCGCGACGACGTCGCCCTCATCGAGCCCCTCCGAGCCCAGGCGCAGGCCGGGGTCGAGCGCGCGGACGCCGCACCCCATCCGCTCGGCGAACCCGCGCGCCGCCTCCGAGTGGTCCAGGTGGTGATGCGTCAGGAGTACTACGGCCACGTCACCGGCCGCCTCGGCAACCGCGTCCAGGTGTGCCGCGTCCAGCGGGCCAGGGTCCACCACCACCGCCCGCGGCGAGCCCGGGTCGCGCAGCACCCAGGTGTTCGTCCCTTCCAGTGTCATCGGCGACGCGTTGGGCGCGAGCACGCAGCGCCCGACCGCCCCGAAGGAGCCGCCCGTCCAGGTCATCGGCGGCGAGCCTCCATCAGCGACGCCAGCCACGAGGGAACCGACAGGGTCGCCTCGTCGCCGGAGCCCTCGACCATCGGCGTGTACATCTCGACCACCCGGCCGGGCGCCGCAGCCAGCACGTCGTCGGGCGATGCGTGCTGCGCGATCTCCAGGCTGGTGAAGTACGTCGGCGGCAGCATCCCGAGCTCGCCCGCATCGACGCCGTCGCACGCAGCGGCGGCCGGTAGCCAGGTGACCGACGAGGACTCGGTCGACACGTCCCGGGTGAGCTGCCCCTCCGGGAGTGCGGCGACGAAGAACCAGGTGCGGAAGCGCCGTGGCTCGAACACCGGCGTGCACCACCCGGACCACACGCCCAGAAGGTCGGTGCGGAGCACGAGCCCGCGTCTCTCGAGGAACTCCGTGAACGCCAGCTCCTTGGCCTCCAGCGCCTGCCGGTCCCGCTCCCAGTCGTCTCCGGTCGTGTCCGCGACGACGTCTGCGGAGGACATGCCCGCGAGCAGCACGCCCGACTCCTCGAAGGTCTCCCGCACGGCCGCGCAGACCAGGGCGCGCGCCATCTCCCCGGTGGTCGTCAGGCGCGACGCCCAGTCGGTGGCGGGAGGCCCGGCCCATGCGACGGAGTGGTCGAAGTCGCGCGGGTCGACGCCGCCGCCGGGGAAGACGCACATCCCGCCGGCGAAGGCCATCGAGGTCTGGCGGCGCAGCAGGTAGACCTCGGGCCCGTCGGGGCCGGGGCGCATCAGCACGACGGTCGCCGCGTCCCGCGGCTCGACCGGCGTCCGGGTCCCGTCGGCGAACGCGCGGGCGCGCTCGACCAGGTGCGGGGGGAGCGCGACCCGCACGGTCAGACCTCGACGAGGATCTCGACCTCGACCGGGGCGTCGAGCGGCAGTACGGCTACGCCGACCGCCGAGCGCGCGTGTACGCCGGCGTCCCCGAACGCCGTACCCAACAGCTCGGAGGCGCCGTTGGCGACCTGCGGCTGGCCGGTGAAGTCCGGAGTCGAGGCGACGAAGCAGACGACCTTAACGACGCGCTTGACCTGGTCGAGGTCGCCGATCTGGGCCTTCACGGCCGCGATCGCGTTGAGCGCGCACTGTCGGGCGCACGCTGTGGCGTCCTCCGGCGACACCTCGCCGCCGACCTTGCCGGTGGCCATCAGCTGACCCGACCGCATCGGCAGCTGGCCCGAGGTGAAGATCTGTGAGCCGGAGCGGACGGCCGGGACGTACGCGGCGACCGGCGCGGCCACGTCGGGGACGGCCAGTCCCAGCTCCGCCAGCCGGTCCTCGACCGCACTGCTCATTCGGGGTCCCCGTTCGAAGCGGAGCGAAGCGAGCATTCGAATGGGGGTTTCACTGGACGTTCGCGTCCGCGAGCGGACGCTTGAAGTAGCCGACCATGTTCTCCGGGTTCATCCCCGGGGCGACCTGCACGAGCTCCCAGCCGTCGGCCCCGAAGTTGTCGAGGATCTGCTTGGCGGCGTGCACGAGGATCGGAGCCGTGAGGTACTCCCACCGTTGGATCTGGGTCATGGCGCGACCCTACCCCCG
Source organism: Nocardioides sp. (assembly GCA_036741335.1). Taxonomy (GTDB): domain Bacteria; phylum Actinomycetota; class Actinomycetes; order Propionibacteriales; family Nocardioidaceae; genus Nocardioides. The sequence continues at coordinate 8,162 of DAINSL010000072.1, forward strand.
GCCGGCGTCCCGACCTCCCGAGCAGTGACCGGACGCCGGTGACCGCCCGGCCGCACCTCGCCAGTGGTGGGTCAGTGGTGCGGCCGGACCGATCCGGACGGGCCCTCAGGTCGCCCAGGCGAGGGACGTGACCTCGCCGCCGGCGACCGCGGCCTCGAGCACCACGTGCTCCCCGTGCCCCTTCTCGAACAGCTCGTAGCGGCCGGCCACGAGGTCGGAGAACACCAGGGACGGGATGTGCCCGTCCCCTACCGGCCGGTTCACCACGGCGACATGGGCCAGGTGCTCGCCCTCCGAGCCGTGGTGCCCATGCTCATGGCTGTGTCCTCGGTCGTGCGGGTGGTCGGGCCCGTGAGAGTGGGACCCGTCGGCTCCCACGGGCCGGATCTCGACCTCCGTGCCGACCATGCCCTCCGGCATGGTCACCACGAGTGCCCCGACATCCCCCCCGATGTCGAGCAGGACGGAGCCCTGCCCGGCAAAGGGGTTCTCCACCCACGCTTCGGTGTTCACGATGCCTGGGTCGTGCCGGGCTCGGTCTGGTAACCGCCGCCGGGAAGACCGAGGTAGGGGAAGATGTCGGTCGTCGACGCGTTGGTGTCCGTCGTACCATCCGTGACGACGCTCGCCGCACCGTCCGGTGTGTAGGTCGCATCCACCAGCGGGATCGTCGCCCCGGCCACGGCCCGTAGCGCGACCGTGACCACGTCGTCGTCCACGCGGCGACCGTTGGGCCACCCGGCCAGGTCACCGGCGACGACCCCCAACGGGTCGGGGCTCGAGGTGGTCGGCGGGATCGCCACGTTGAGACGCAGCATGTCCGCCTCGACCGGCCCGGTGTAGTTCTGGAAGGGCGGCCCGGGGACGACGCCCAACGGGATGCCGGTCAGCAGGATGGCGTTCAGGTCGGCGCGCTTCTTGGTGTACGCCGCGAGGCTCGGGAAGACCCCCGGGTAGAGGATCGGCAGCAGCTTGGCCAGCTCCGGGTGGTTGACGTACGGCGCGTACTTCTTGTCCCCCTTCGGCAGCTGGACGTTCCACTGGTCCTTGAGTCCCATCGGGACGATGACCTCGTTGAACAGCGGGTTGCCGAGCCGCGAGACCTGCTTGAAGGGACCGTGGCCGACGTACTTGCCCTTGGCCTTGTCGAAGACGCGCGACGCGCGCCGGCTGGCTGTCGCCCATACGCCGATGACCGAGCCCGGCTTGGCGGGGTCGGTCGGTGTGTTGCCGTGGCGGGTGACCTCGGAGATCGGCACCTGCAGCACGATCGAGTGCACGTTGTAGGACTGCAGGGAGTTCACCCCTGTGCCGGCGGGCGTGCTGATGATGTGCAGGTTCTGGAACGGCCGCAATGTGCCGAGGTCGAACACGCTGCCCAGGTCGACGTGGAACGCGTCCGCCCGTTGGCCGGCGAAGACCCGACGCCTGCCGATCCTGTGCACGGAAGCCGCCGAGAGAGCCGCGTAGTTGGGCGTGCTGCGGATGCCGACGTTGACCGGCGGGCAGGCCAGCTTCTGGGCGAGGACCTTGCTCTTGCCGTCCTTGATCCGTGTCACCGAGTAGAACTGCGGGCGGTTCCAGTTCGTGTCCGAGAGGCTCGTGATCTGGCCGGTGTTGTAGAGGAACGATCCCGGGTTGCGCACGATGGTGTGGAACCGGAACCGGTAGGTGATGTCCGCCTCGGCAGTCTCCTTGTTGGAGACGTGGATGTCGTAGGCGACGTCGTCACCGAACTCGTAGAAGTTCGGGCCGCCGTCGGGGTTCTGGAACGGGATGAAGTTGGCGATGAACGTCACAGTCTCGGGACGCTTCGGGCTGACGAACGCATAGGTGTCGGTGCCGTCGGTCACGGGGTCCTTGGCGGTCTCCGGTGCTTCGCGGTGGGAGGACATCTCACTTACCTCCCGCTGCATTGAGGATCCGGGTGACGAGGTCGCGGTCGTGAACGACGACCTCGCGCTCGCCGACCATGAGCCGCAGCTCGGACGACTTGTGGTCCGAGACGAACGCCACGACCGGCTCGTGTGCACCGCCGGGGTGACGCGTGACCTGTGCCGCCGACGCACGTCCGCTCGTGAGTGCGACGGTGCCGGCGGCGGCGCCCGCCCCGGCTGCAACGATGAGCTTTCTCCTGCTTGTCTCGGTCATGGTCTGAGCCCTCCCATGGGTAGCCATCCCTCACGTAAGGGACGTCACCCCGTATTCGCGGCGGCCACGCGAACGGGTTGGTCGAAATCCTGTCGAATTTCGGCCGGCCGTCGGAGCACCCGAGCCCCTCAGACCAGGATCGTCGGCTCGGTCTTGTCCCGGACCTCGTCCTCGGTGACGCCGGGTGCCAGCTCGACGAGCCGCAGCCCGTCGGGGGTCACGTCGAGCACGCAGAGGTCGGTGATGATGCGTTGTACGACGCCACGGCCGGTGTAGGGCAGGTCGCACTCGAGGAGGATCTTCTTCGATCCGTCCCTGGCGACGTGCTCCATCAAGACGATCACCCGCTTCGCGCCGTGGACCAGGTCCATCGCGCCACCCATGCCCTTGACCATCTTCCCCGGGATCATCCAGTTCGCGATGTCGCCCTTCTCGCTGACCTGCATCGCACCCAGGATCGCGGCATCGATCTTGCCGCCGCGGATCATCGCGAACGACGTGGCGGAGTCGAAGAACGACGCACCCTTGCGCAGGGTCACCGTCTCCTTGCCCGCATTGATCAGGTCGGGGTCCTCGTCGCCGTCGTAGGGGTAGGCGCCGACGCCGAGGATGCCGTTCTCGGACTGGAGCACCAGCTCCACGTCGTCGGGGACGTAGTTGGGCACCAGGGTCGGCAGCCCGATGCCGAGGTTGACGTAGGAACCGTCGGTCAGCTCCGAGGCCGCCCGCGCGGCCATCTCCTCACGGGTCCATCCATGAGACTGGGCCATGTCAGCTCCCCCCTTGGTCTCGAGACGGTTGCTGCGCAACCTCCTCGACCAGCGGAGGTCGCGGCCGCACGGTCCGCTTCTCGATCCTCTTGTCGGCCGCCTGCTCGGGCGTCAGCGCCACCACGCGCTGGACGTACACACCGGGGGTGTGGACGTCCTCGGGCTTGATGTCACCCGGCTCCACGAGGTTCTCCACCTCCGCGATCGTGACCCGCCCGCACATCGCGGCCAGCGGGTTGAAGTTGCGGGCGGACTCGCGGTAGACGAGGTTGCCGTGCCGGTCGCCCATCCAGGCCCGCACCAGCCCGAAGTCGGCGACGATCGCCTCCTCCAGGACGTACTCACGGCTCTCGCCGGTCAGGGCGAAGTCGCGGGTCTCCTTGGGCGGCGACGCGACCACCACGTTGCCGGAGTCGTCGTACCTCCACGGCAGACCGCCCTCGGCCACCTGGGTGCCGCCGCCGGTCGCGGTGAAGAACGCCGGGATGCCCGAGCCGCCGGCCCGCATCCGCTCGGCCAACGTCCCCTGCGGGGTCAGCTCCACCTCGAGCTCACCGGAGAGGTACTGCCGGGCGAACTCCTTGTTCTCCCCGACGTACGACGAGATCATCCGCCGCAGCCGCTTCTCCATCAGCAGCCGCCCGAGCCCCCACTCGTCGACACCGCAGTTGTTCGACACCGCCTCGAGGTCCGTGACGCCGGTCTCCAGGAGCGCGTCGATCAACACCGACGGCACGCCGCACAGTCCGAACCCGCCGACGGCCAGCCGTGCGCCGTCCGGGATGTCGGCCACCGCCTCCGCCGCGCTCGCCACGACCTTGTCCATCCACGCACCTCCTGACGCTGATCCTGCCATGGCGTGGACGCGTCGTACGGCGGGGTTGTACGGCGGGGTCGTCAGTGCGCCGTCGGGTCCGGAAGCGACCAGATCGAGCCGTCGATCAGGGCGTGGATCCGGCCCCCTCCCAGACATGCCGCGTGCAGGCGGCCGTCGGGAGCCGGGTGCGCCTTCCACGTGGTGCCGTCGTACCAGCAGAGCCGGTTGCCGTCCACCGTCGCCGCCAGGAACACCGGTTGGTCGCCGTCGACGTCATCGACGAGCACCATCGGCCGGCCCGCTCCGTCGGCCGCCCCGGGGGACAGGGTGAGCACCGGCAGGGTCAACGTCGTCGTCCGGACCAACCCACGAAACGGAAGGTCGAGCACCTCGTAGACGACCGGCTTCGCGTCCAACCGCCCGGCAACCCAGGTCCGTCGCCCGGCAGCCGCGACGCCTACCGACGACAACTCGCTGGGCGTGGGCGCCAGGTGCACGCGACGCCAGTCTGCGGCCTCGGGATTCCGGGGATCGAGGTCGGAAACGACCACCCAGGCCGCGGCCTGCGGATCCGCCGCGTCGCCCACCGCACCCGCGATGGTGATCGGGCCCGTGCCGTGGAACCCGTACGCCATGGTCGCGTCCGGCGGACCGGCGAGTCGCAGCTCCCGCCCACGCGGCTCACCGTCCGTCGGACCAACGGAGAGCGTGTGGGCCCGCAGCCGCCAGCCACCTTCGGCGACGTACGCGACGAGTACGCCGGTCGCCTTGGCATCGAGTGCGGGTGCGGCCCAGACCGCCCCGTGCGCCACGAGCGATCTCTCGCTGAGCAGGTGCGGCGCCGCAACGTGCCAGAGATGCATCTGGCCGTCCGCACCTCGGCCGGTCAGCCACGTCGTGTCACCGCCGGAGAGGCCGACGACCCCGACCGAGTCGAGCGACAGA
>DAINSL010000073.1:0-12811 GCA_036741335.1 Nocardioides sp.
GGGCGGCCCGCTCCACCGAGCGCAGCGAGTTGACGTTCTTGGTCTCGGTACGGGTACCGAGCTCGCTCGCCCCGGTCCGAGCGAGCGACAGGTTGACGTCGCAGCGCAGCGACCCCTGCTCCATGCGTACGTCGCTCACCCCGAGGCCGAGCAGGAGCTCGCGCAGCTGACCCACGTACGCGCGGGCGACCTCGGGCGCCTTGGCACCAGTGCCCAGCACGGGCTTGGTCACGATCTCGATCAGGGGGATGCCGGCGCGGTTGTAGTCGACGAGCGAGTAGTCGGCGCCGTGGATCCGGCCCGTGCTTCCTCCGACGTGCAACGTCTTGCCGGTGTCCTCCTCCATGTGGGCGCGCTCGATCTCGACCCGGTAGGTCTCCCCGTCCACCTCCACGTCCATGAACCCGGCGAACGCGATCGGCTCGTCGTACTGGCTGGTCTGGAAGTTCTTGGGCATGTCCGGGTAGAAGTAGTTCTTCCGGGCGAACCGGCACCACTCCGCTATCTCACAGTTCAGGGCCAGGCCGATCCGGATCGCCGACTCCACGCCCTTGGCGTTGACCGCCGGCATCGAGCCCGGCAGTCCGAGGCAGGTCGGGCAGGTCTGGGTGTTGGGCTCGGCGCCGAACTCGGTCGGGCAGCCGCAGAACATCTTGGTGGCGGTGTTCAGCTCCACGTGGACCTCGAGGCCAAGGGCGGGGTCGAACTGCGCGATCACATCGTCGTACGCCATCAGCGCGTCGCTCATCACCGGGCTCCTGCCAGCACCGGCGCCTGGTCGAGAAGGGGTCCGCCCCACTGCTGCGCGAGCAGCGCCTCGAGCGCCGCACCGGCCCGGTAGACGCGGTCGTCGGCCATGGCCGGCGCCAGGATCTGTACACCGGTGGGCAGGCCGTCCTCGTCGGCCAGGCCGCTCGGCACCGAGATGCCCGGGACGCCGGAGAGGTTGGCCGGGATGGTCGCGAGGTCGTTGAGGTACATCGCCAGCGGGTCGTCGACCTTCTCCCCCAGCTTGAATGCCGTGGTCGGGGCGGTCGGGCTGACCAGCACGTCGGCCCGCTCGAACGCGGCGTCGAAGTCGCGACTGATCAGGGTGCGCACCTTCTGCGCCTGGCCGTAGTACGCGTCGTAGTAGCCGCTCGACAGAGCGTAGGTGCCGAGGATGATCCGGCGCTTCACCTCGTCGCCGAAACCGGCCTCGCGGGTCACCCGCATCACGTCCTCGGCGCTCGGCCGAAAGCTGGGGGTGCTGTCGGGGGTCACCCGCAGGCCATAGCGCATCGCGTCGAAGCGGGCCAGGTTGGACGACGCCTCGGCCGGCAGGATCAGGTAGTACGTCGCGAGCGCGTGCACGAAGTGGGGGCAGGACACCTCGACGACCTCGCCACCGGCCTTCGTCATCAGCTCGACCGACTCGCGGAAGCGGGCGAGGACCCCGGCCTGGTAGCCCTCGCCGCCCAGCTCGGTGACGACGCCGATCCGCACGCCGGTGAGGTCGCCGTCGGCGCCCCGCCGCGCCGCTCCGACGAGGTCGGGCAGCGGCTGGTCGATGCTGGTGGAGTCGAGCGGGTCGTAGCCACCGATGACCTCATGCAGCAGCGCGGCGTCCAGGACGGTCCGAGTGACCGGGCCGGCCTGGTCGAGGGAGTTGGCCAGGGCGACGAGCCCGTAGCGCGACACCCCGCCGTACGTCGGCTTCACCCCGACCGTGCCGGTGACGGCTCCGGGCTGGCGGATCGAGCCGCCGGTGTCGGTGCCGATCGCGAACGGAGTCTCGTACGCCGCGACGGCGGCGGCACTGCCTCCGCCGGAGCCGCCGGGGATCCGGTCCAGGTCCCACGGGTTGTGGGTGGGACCGTAGGCGCTGTGCTCGGTCGAGGAGCCCATGGCGAACTCGTCCATGTTGGTCTTGCCCAGGATCGGCAGGCCGGCCGCGCGCAGGCGCGCAACCACGGTGGCGTCGTACGGCGGCACCCAGCCCTCCAGGATCCGCGAACCGCAGGTCGTCGTCAGGCCGCGCGTCGCGAGCACGTCCTTGACCGCGATCGGGATGCCATCCAGGGCGCTCGCCGGCGAACCCGCGGCGCGGCGCTCGTCGGCTGCGGCAGCGGCCCGGAGCGCGCCGTCGGTGTCGACCTGCAGGAAGGCGTGCACCAAGCCATCGACCTCGGCGATCCGGTCCAGATGGGCCTGCGTGATCGCCACGCTCGTGGTCTCACCGTTTTCCAGTGCGACGGACAGGTCCGCCGCACCGGCTCGCAGCGACGGGGCCGGCCGCTTCGCGCCCTCCCCCGTCACTGCTCGTCCCCCAAGATCCTCGGCACCTTGAACCGCTGCTGCTCCACCTCGGGCGCTCCGCTGAGCGCCTCCTCCGCGGTCAGGCCGGGGCGCAGGACGTCCTCGCGGTAGACGTTGGTGAGCGGAAGCGCGTGAGAGGTGGGCGGCACGTCGTCCCCCGCGACCCCGGTGATGGACGCGACCGACTCGAGGATCACGCTGAGCTGCGGCGCGAGGTGGTCGAGCTCGGAGGCGGACAGGTCGATCCGGGCGAGGTCGGCCAGATGGGCGACCTCGTCACGGGAGAGCTCAGGCATGGCTTCATCCTAGGGAGAGCAGTGCGGCACCCGACCAACCGGTCTGTCACGGCAACGAGAGCTGAGCCAGCCGCTCGTCGTACCCGCGAGGTCGGTGAAAGCGCCACACCCGGATGCCCGCGACCGCTAGCGTGGTGTGCTGCATGAGCGCCCTCCGCGAAACAGAGATCGACGGCGTCCTGTGCTTCTGGGTAGACATGGGACGCCCGCTTTCGGCTGCCCATTTGTTCTTCCGACAAGGTCTCGCCGACGAGCCCCTCCCCGAGACCGGATGGCTGCGCCTGCTCGAGCACCTCGCTCTGCTCGATCGCGAGACGCTGCAGCGCCCGATCCGGGGCTCGATCGACATGCTGCTGACCCGATTCACCACCTACGGGACGCCCGAGGTGGTGACCGAGCGCTTGATCACCCTCGCCCGTTGGCTCGAGGAGCCGGACCTCCAGCTGCTCGCGCGCGAGCGCGGGGTCCTGCAGGCCGAGGCTCAGCTGCGCGCCGACCCGCTGGTCCGCTCGTTGAGCTGGAGGTACGGCGCCACCGGGCCCGGTGTCACGAGCTATGCCGAGGTCGGCGCCCTGCGCGCCACGCCCGAGCTGCTGGCGGAGCGCTCGCGCCGTGTGTTCAACAGGTCCAACGTCGTCCTCGTCCTGGATGGGGAGCCCCCGCCCGCGCTGGCGTTGCCGCTCCCGCCGGGTGAGTACCAGCCGCCGAAACCCGCCCAGCCCGTGGAGCGACCACTCCCGGCGACGTACGTCGACGACGCTGGCCTGACCCTGAGCGGTGTGGTGCGTCGCACCCACCCGTCCACCTTCCTGCCCGGGATCCTCGAGCGGGCGGTCCACGACGGTATGCGGGAGCGGACCGGCGGGGTGGACGGACCGTGGGCGTCCCTGGTCGACGTCGACGACCAGTACTCGGTCGTGGCGGGCGGGTCAGGGATCGAGCGGGACATCCTCGACAAGGCGGTCGACGCGTTGGTCGAAGTCTCGCGCGACCTGGCCAAGGACGGCGTGCCGAGGGCCTGGCTCAAGGAGGCGATCGACGCGCGACTGGGCGAGCTCGAGGCGCCCGAAGCCGCCTTCGGCGTCGCCCATCGTGCCGCTCTGGCCGTCCTCAGCGACCGGGTGCCGAAGTCGCTGGAGGAGCTCGTCGAAGAGGTGCGGACGACCGACCCGACCCGGGTGGATGCGGCCGCACAGGAGTTCCACGCCTCGCTCCTCCTCGGCGCTCCCGAGCACGTCATGCGCGGTCGCGACGCCCTGCCGGCGGTGTCGTTCCCCGAGGACGAGCCGGTCGGGGCGGGCCCCCGGCACCGTCACGTCGACTGGCCGGGCCAGGCCGCAACCTTCGCCGCCGGCGACCATACGGTGGAGCGGGTCTCGGGTCAGACGGCCCGGTTGATGCGCGTTCCCGATGTCATCTCGGTCTTCGCGTGGCGTGACGGCACTCGCGAGCTGGTCGGGCGTGACGGCTCGAGCCTGTGGATGGAGCCGACGGAGTGGCGGCAGGGCGAACGGCTGACCCGTCGCCTGGACGAGCTCGTGCCGGAGCATCTCCGGGTGCCCATGCCCGACCGGGCCGACACCTTCCGACGGATGCCACCGGCCCAGCTCTGGGCCCGAGCGGCTCTCCGGTTCGCCGGGACCGTCCCAGGACAGATCCTGCTGGCCGTGGTCAGCTTCCTCCTCGGGGTCTGGGCGCTCATAGGTGGCCACTGGTTGATCGGCCCGGTGTTCGCGCTGGTCGGCCTGGGGCTCGGGGCACGGGTGTGGTACCTCGTGAGTCACGAGCCCCCGGAGCCGGTGGACGAGGACCGGTCGGCCACCACGGCCACCTAGCCGGACCTACAGTCCGGACGGACCGAGCTCGAGCAGCACCTTGAACCCGCCCTCGTCCAGGACGGCCACGCCGAGCTGCTCGGCCTTGTCGGCCTTGGTGCCGGCGTTGTCGCCGACGACGACATAGTCGGTGTTCTTCGACACCGAGCCGGCTGCCTTGCCGCCCCGCGACACGATCGCCTCCTTGGCGGAGTCGCGGGAGAAGTCGACCAGCGAGCCGGTCACCACCACGGTGAGCCCCTCCAGGGTGCGGGCCACGGACTCGTCGCGCTCGTCCTCCATCGTCACGCCGGCCCGGCGCCACTTCTCGACGATGTCGGCGTGCCAGCCGACCTTGAACCACTCGATAACGGCCTCGGCGATCGTCGGGCCGACGCCCTCGGCCGCCGCGAGCTCGGCCTCGGAGGCCGACCGGATGGCCTCCATGGACCCGAACTCCGTGGCCAGCGCCCGGGCCGCGGTCGGGCCGACGTGGCGGATCGACACGGCGACCAGCACCCGCCAGAGCGGGACGCTCTTGGCGGCGTCGAGGTGGGCGAGCAGGTGACCGGCGTTGGCACTGAGCTGCGGGCCCTCCTCGCCCTTCTTCGGCGCGCGGGTGAACAGCGGAGCCCGCAGCACCTTGGCCGCGTCGAGGTCGAACACGTCTCCTTCGTCACCGATCACGCCCGCCTCCAGCAGCGCGGAGGCGGCCTCTGAGCCGAGGCCCTCGATGTCGAAGGCCCCGCGCCCCGCCACGTGGTAGACCCGCTCGAGCAGCTGGGCCGGGCAGGCCCGGGTGTTGGGGCAGCGGAGGTCCTTGTCGCCCTCCTTCTGCTGGACGAGCTCGGTGCCGCACGACGGACACGTCGTGGGCATCACCCATGGCTCGAGGCCGTCGGGTCGAAGCGCGAGCACCGGGCCGACGATCTCGGGGATCACGTCACCCGCCTTGCGCAGCACCACCGTGTCGCCCGGCCGGACGTCCCTGCGGGCGACCTCGTGGGCGTTGTGGAGCGTGGCCCGCTCGACGGTCGACCCCGCGACCTTGGTCGGCTCCATCACCCCGAACGGCGTGACCCGGCCGGTGCGACCGGTGTTGACCTCGATCGAGAGGAGCCTGGCGTTGACCTCCTCGGGTGGGTACTTGAACGCGATCGCCCAGCGCGGCGCCCGTGAGGTCGAGCCGAGCCGCCGCTGGAGTGTCACCTCGTCGACCTTCACCACGACGCCGTCGATCTCGTGCTCGACGTCGTGGCGGTGCTCGCCGTAGAACTCGATGAACTCCTGCACTTTCGCCAGGCTCGGCAGCACCCGCACGCGGTCGGAGACCGGGAGTCCCCAGGCCCGCAAGGCGTCGTACGCCGTCGACTGGGACACCGGGTCGAACCACTCACGGGCCCCGATGCCGTGGCAGACCATCCCGAGGTCGCGGGTCGCGGTCACGCGGGGGTCCTTCTGTCGCAGCGAGCCGGCCGCGGCGTTGCGCGGGTTGGCGAAGAGCGGCCGCCCGGCCTCCCCCATGGCGACGTTGAGCCGCTCGAACGCCTCGACCGGCAAGAACACCTCGCCGCGCACCTCGACCAGCGCGGGCACCGCGAACTCGTCGGTGCCGCTCAGCCGGTCGGGCACGGCGTCGATCGTGCGCACGTTGGGCGTGACGTCCTCGCCGGTGCGGCCGTCGCCGCGGGTCAGCGCCCGCACCAGGCGACCGTCCTCGTAGAGCAGGTTGATCGCGAGGCCGTCGACCTTGAGCTCGCACAGCAGGGCCGGGTCATCCACTCCGTCGCGACCGAGTCGGGCGTGCCAGGCGGCGAGCTCGTCGTAGGAGAAGGCGTTGTCGAGGCTCTCCATGCGCTGGAGGTGGTCGACCGCGGTGAACTCGGTCGACACCGCGCCGCCGACCTTCTGCGTCGGGGAGTCGGGCGTGCGCAGCTCGGGGAACTGCTCCTCGAGGGCCTCGAGCTCGCGAAGTCGGTGATCGAAGTCGGAGTCGTCGAGCGTCGGGTCGTCCAGGACGTAGTAGCGCCAGCGCGCGTCCTCGACCTCCTCGCTCAGCTGCCGATGGCGCTCCCTGGCCTCGGGAGTCGCCGACTGAGGTTCGCCCATGTGCCTATCCTGCCAACGACCACCGACACGCGCGCGCCGACCCATCCTCCTGCGCCGCGGGTCCGAATCGACGTCGTGGAGATGCCCGTGACCGAGCCGAGCCTGACCCGGTACGACGTACCGGGGCAACCGGAAGCCCTGGCAGTGGTGCTGCACGGCGGCAAGGACCGCTCCGCGGCCGAGGTCTCCGGCACGAGCCTGTCCTGGCGGCGCGCCCGGGGCCTCGCCCGGGCCCTGGAGCGACCGCTGAACCAGGACGGCATCGGCGTCTGGGTGCTCCGCTACCGCACCGTCGGCTGGAACGGCGACGGTGCCGACAAGATCGCGGACGCCCGCTGGGCCCTGGACCGGGCGGAGGCGGAGCTCGGCGACGTGCCGGTGGTCCTGGTCGGCCACTCGATGGGCGGCCGCACCGCCTGCCGCGCCGCCGACCACGAGCTGGTGCGCGGCGTCGTCGCCCTCGCCCCGTGGCTGCCGCCCACGGACCCGATCGACGCCCTGGCCGGCCGGGAGCTCCATGCCGCACACGGGCGACGTGACCACGTCACCCGGGCCCGCGACACCCGCGCGTACGTCGACCGGGCCCGCGAGGTGGCCGGCGCCGCGTCGTTCACCGACATGGGCGACCGCGGCCACTACATGCTCCGCGGCGTCCACGCCTGGAACGCCTTCACCCTCGACCGGGTACTCCGGATCCTGCACAGGGAACGCATCCCGGACTGAGACGCATCTGTGATCGGGGGTCGGGAACAGATCCGGACACCCCGTCGTTGACCTGCGATGAAACGGAGTTGTTTCATCGGGGACGGTGCGCTACCGTCGTCTACGAAACGAAACCGTTTCGTTTCATCCGTGTCCACGACAGGTGTGCCGCATGACCCCCATAGAAGCAGCAGCGCTCCGCCCCCGCGTCGAGGGTGACCGGGAGCAGGAGATCCTCGACGCCGCACTGGAGGTGCTCGGCGAGGTCGGCTACGACCGGCTCACCATGGACGCGGTCGCGCACCGTGCCAAGGCGTCCAAGGCGACGCTCTACCGCCGCTGGAACTCCAAGGCGACCCTCATCGTGGACGGCCTCGCCTCCCAGAAGACGACTCCCTCGGTGCCCGACACCGGTGACCTGCGCACCGATCTGCTCACGGCCTTCTGTGGCATGGGCGGGCTGACCGACCACGACACCACCGCCACCTTCGGCGCGGTGATGACCGCGCTGTGCACCGACCCGGAGTTCGCCGTCGAGTTCCGCACGCGCGTGCTCCTGCCGAAGTCCCAGCTGTCGCGCACCGTCTTCCAGCGCGCCCGCGACCGCGGCGAGGTCCGCGCCGACCTCGACCTCGACCTCGTGGCGCCCGCTCTCGCGGGGATCGTCCTGCACCGCCTCTTCGTGATGGGCGAGCAGCCCGGACCGGCGCTCATCGAGCGCGTCATCGACCAGATCATCCTGCCGGCCGTCCGACCGACTCAGGCCTGACCTCCACACAACCGCAAAGGAAAACAACTCGCCATGTCCGAACTGACCGAGGCCGTCAAGGCTCCCGATCCCGAGATCACCACCGAGCGCACGCTGCACCTGGGCTGGGCTCTGGTGGTCATCACCATCGCCCAGCTGATGGTCGTCCTCGACGCCACCATCGCCAACATCGCCCTGCCCTACATCGGCAAGGACCTGCACATGTCCGGTACGAATCTCACCTGGATCGTCACCGGTTACTCGCTGGCCTTCGGCGGCCTGCTGCTCCTCGGCGGCCGCCTCGGCGACCTCTACGGACGCCGCAGGGTGTTCATGGTGGGTCTGTCGATCTTCGCGGTCGCCTCGCTGCTCGGCGGGCTCGCCCAGAACGAGGGGCTCCTGCTCGGCGCCCGGGGCATCCAGGGCTTCGGCGCGGCGCTCGCCTCGCCGGCCGCTCTTGCCCTGATCACCACCACGTTCCCGGCGGGACCGGCACGTAACCGCGCCTTCGCGGTGTACGCCGCGATGTCGGGTGCCGGTGCCGCCGTCGGCCTGATCCTCGGTGGCTGGCTGACCGGGTCCACCTTCAGCCTGCTCGGGGCCGACGTCCACGGATGGCGGATGACGTTCCTGATCAACGTGCCGATCGGCCTGATCACCGCGCTGCTGGCGCCGAGGTTCCTCAACGAGTCCGAGGCGCACTCGGGCCGGATGGACATCCCGGGAGCCGTGTCCGGCACGGCCGGCCTGCTCGCTCTGGTCTACGGCCTCACCCGCGCCGGCAACGCGTCGTACGGCTGGGGCAACACCTGGACGATCTTCAGCCTGGTGGCCGCGGTCGCGCTGCTGGTCAGCTTCGTGCTGATCGAGTCGCGCGTCGAGCACCCGCTGCTGCCGTTCCGGATCTTCGCCAGCCAGACGCGGGCGGCGAGCTTCGCCGCCATGGCGCTGCTGCCCGCGGCGATGTTCGCGATGTTCTTCTTCCTCAGCCTGTTCATCCAGAACGTCATGGGCTACAGCCCGCTCAAGGCCGGCTTCGCGTTCCTGCCGTTCTCGATCGGCATCATCATCAGCGCGACGATCGTGTCCAACCTGGTGAACCGGATCGACGCCCGCTACGTCGCGGGCGTGGGCACGCTGGTCGCGGCCGGGGCGCTGTACGGGTTCTCCCGTCTGAGCGTGCCCGACAGCGCCTCCGACGTGGTAAAGGCCGCCGCAGCGGGGCAGCACCTCGGCTCCGGCGTGAGCTACTGGACACAGCTCCTCCCGTTCATCGTGATCATGGCGCTGGGCATGGGTGCGGTGTTCGTGCCGCTGACCCTGACCGCGGTGCACCACGTGCAGCGTGCGGACTCCGGCATCGGGTCCGGCGTCCTGAACACCATGCAGCAGGTCGGTGGTGCCCTGGGTCTGGCGATCCTGAGCACGGTGGCGAGCCACTTCAACACCGCGCACGCCCACGTGATCGGCTCCGGTGTTGCTCAGGGCCTGGCGCAGGCGGGCCAGACGGATCCGAGCGTGATCGGCCAGACGGTCTACTTCGGCTCGTTCACCGAGGGCGCGACCCACGCGTTCTTCGTGGGCAGCCTGATGATGCTGGCCGGCTCGGTGATCGTGTGGCTGTTCCTCAACGTCAAGCACGAGGAGCTGGCCACGGACGCCCCCGAGGCGCTCCACGTCGGCTGACGTACGCCGTACCGCACGACGCCCCCGGACCCGCCCCGGGGGCGTCGTCGTTTCGGGATAGTCCCCGACGTTTTGGTTGCATTTCCGGGGCTGGACCCGACCGAAACGTCGGGGACTATCCGCGGGTCAGCGCCGACGGGCCAGGCTGACGCCGTCGCGGACCGGAAGCATCACGACGTCGACCCGCTCGTCGGCCAGCAGCGTCTCGTTCATCTGGTGGATGGCCCGGTCGTCGTCGTTCGCGGGCTCGAGCACGCGGCCGCCGCGGAGCATGTTGTCCAGCACGATCAGGCCGCCGGGCCGGGTCCGGGTCACGATCTCCTCGAAGTACGCCGGGTAGCCGGTCTTGTCCGCGTCGATGAACGCGAAGTCGAGGTACGGCTCGATCGGCAGCGCACTCAGCGTGTCGACGGCCGGGGCGATCCGCAGCTCGATGCGATCGGCGACCCCGGCCCGCTCCCAGTAGCGCCGGGCGATCGAGGTCCACTCCTCGCTCACGTCGCAGCAGAGGAGGTGCCCGTCGTCGGGCAGGCCGCGGGCCATGCAGATGGAGGAGTAGCCGGTGAAGGTGCCGACCTCGACCGCCTGCCGGGCGCCGGTCAGGCGGACCAGCATGGTCAGCAGCTCACCCTCGTCGTGGGAGATCTGCATGCCAGCTCGGTCGGCGAGCTCCCGATGGGTCTCCTCGGCGAGGTCGCGGAGCACGTCGTCGGCGGCCTCGGAGTGGGCGAGCAGGTAGTCGTTGATGGCGGGGCTGACGATGTCCATGCCCGCCAGTCTGGCCCAACGGGCCTAGTTGGTGAACTCGCCCACGTGGAAGCTGTCACGGTCGTGCCACAGCACGTAGCGCCCGGCGACGACCAGCGCCCTGAGATCGGACCGATCGTCACCCAGCGGCTCCTCCGAGTCCCGTCTGTCCATGGTCGTCCTTGTCGTCCGAGGGTGCGGTCACCGATCCGAACGAGGTGGAGGGCCGTCCGGGTTGCATGGCCGGACACGCGGGTGACAGCCGCGCCACGCTGCGCCGCTGCGGGGTCGTGTGCTCCAGGACGCGCTCGGGCGCGTCGTCAGGCACACGACCCGATCAGTCGGAGAGGTTGGTCGCTGCCTCGTGGCAGAGGGCGAGGGCCCGCCGGGCCCAGGTCGGAGACGCACCGGCCAGGCCGCAGGTGGGCGTCAGCACCAGCCGGTCCGCCACCGCCTCGGGGTCGAGCCCCGTCATGTCGAGCCAGCGCAGGACGTGCTCGGTCAGCGCCGTCGCGGTGGGCGGGGTGGCCGGCTCCAGCGAGGGTACGACGCCCAGCGCGACCGTCTCGCCCGCCTCCAGCGCCTCGGCGAACACGTCGATGTCGCCCGGGTCGAGCATGTCCAGGGCCGCACTCAGACCACGGGCGCCGGCGCCCCGCAGCAGCTGCCAGGGGACCTCGCGGGCGCAGCAGTGCACCCACGGCTCCACGCCTGCCATCTCCAGCACCCACTCCAGGGCATCCGACGCCTCCGGTGGATGCACCACCCGGTGCCGACCGAAGCCGGATGCGGTGGGCACAGCTCCGGAGAGCACCGCCGGCAGCGCTGGCTCGTCCACCTGCACGACGATCCGGGAGGCGGCGACCCGACGGCGTACGTCGTCGAGGTGGATCGACACACCCTCGGCCAGCGCCTGAGCCAGCTCCCGCCGGGCACCGTGGTCGGCGAGGATCTTGTCGCCGCGGGGCCGTTCGACCATGGCGGCGAGCGTCCAGGGTCCGGCCACCTGCACCTTGAACGTGCCGTCGAACTCCTGCGACCGCTCCTCGAGCGCGTCGAGGTCCTGGGCCAGCAGCGACCGGGCTCTCCTGTGGTCGATGCCGGGGTGGTCGGTGAGCCTCCAACCGGCCGGCTGGAGGTCGAAGCTCAGGTCGCCGATCATCGCCAGCGCGCGTCCCACCATGGTGGCGCCGGGTCCGCGGGCCGGAAGCTCGGGCAGGTGGGGCAGGTCGGGCAGCTCGCCGAGCACGACCCGCACGGCCTCCGCGTAGTCCCGCGCCTCGTCGCCGGGCCACGAGCCGATGCCCGTCGCGACCGTCATCGCGCACCGCCCACCGGCGCCCGGGTCACGCGTCGGCGCCCATGCGGCTGGTGGCCACGATCGTGGCCGACCCCAGCACCCGGGTGCCGTCGTACATCACCGCGGCCTGGCCCGGCGCGATCCCCTGGGCCGGATCGAGCAGCTCGATCGAGACGGTGTCGCCGGCGACGCTGACGTGGGCGGAGTGCTCGGCGCCGTGGGCGCGCAGCTGGACGCCTCCTGTGTACGACGTGGGGGCGGCGCCGCACCAGCGCGGCCGGTCGGCGTCGATCCGGTCGATGGTCAGTGCCTCGCGCGGTCCGACCGTGACCGTGCCCGAGACCGGCTCGATGTCGAGCACGAAGCGCGGCCTGCCGTCGGCCGCAGGCGTGCCGAGCCGCAGTCCCCGTCGCTGCCCGATGGTGAAGCCGTAGGTGCCGTCGTGTCGGCCGAGCTCCTCACCGGACGCGCCGTCGACGATCGCGCCGCCGTGGTTGGGAGCACGCTCCCCCAGCTTCTCGCGCAGCCAGCCCGCGTTGTCGCCGTCGGAGACGAAGCAGATGTCGTGGGAGTCGGGCTTCTCGGCGACCAGCAGGCCGCGGCCCGCCGCCTCGGCCCGGATGTCGGCCTTCGTGGTGTCGCCGAGCGGGAGGAGCGAGTGCCGTAGCTGGTCCTGGGTGAGGACGCCGAGCACATAGGACTGGTCCTTGCCATGGTCGACGGCTCGGTGCAGCTCGACCTTTCCGTCACCGGCGGCCCGCAGCCGCGCGTAGTGACCGGTGGCCACGGCGTCGAAGCCGAGGCCGAGCGCGCGGTCGAGCACCGCGGCGAACTTGATCTTCTCGTTGCAGCGCAGGCACGGGTTGGGAGTCCGGCCGGCGGCGTACTCGTCCATGAAGTCCTCGACGACGTCCTCATGGAAGCGTTCGGACAGGTCCCAGACGTAGAACGGGATGCCGATCACGTCGGCCGCCCGGCGGGCATCGTTGGCGTCCTCGAGCGTGCAGCAGCCGCGCGCCCCCGAGCGGTACGACGCGGGGTTGCGCGAGAGGGCGAGGTGGATCCCGGTGACGTCGTGGCCGGCGTCCACCGCGCGGGCGGCCGCCACGGC
>DAINSL010000074.1:0-12357 GCA_036741335.1 Nocardioides sp.
CCCCCGGCACGTTGACCCCGCCGCTGACCACCATGTCGTCCACCCGGCCGAGCACCGCGAGCCGACCGTGCTCGTCGAGCCGGCCGGCGTCGGAGCTGACGAACCAGCCGTCGACCAGCGCGGCCTGCGTGGCTTCCGGATCGTCGAGGTAGCCGGAGAAGAGCGTCGGGCCGCCGATCCGGATCCGACCGTCCTGGGCCAGGGCCAGGGCAACGCCGTCGAGCGGCAGTCCGTCGTACACGCAGCCGCCGCAGGTCTCCGCCGATCCGTACGTCGCCACCACGCGAACACCTGTCTCGGCCGCGCGCGAGCGCAGCGCGAGATCCACCGGGCCGCCGCCGACCAGCACGGTGTCGCATGCGGCGAGGGCGGCGAGCTGCGAGGGCGAGTCGAGCCAGCGGTGCAGCTGGGTCGGGACGACCGACACGAAGCCGTCCTTCGGCATCGCGTCCGCCGGCGCCCGGTCGCCGAGGACCACGGGCCGGTGCCCCGCCACCAGCGACCGGACCACCACGTTGAACCCGGCGACGTACGACGACGGGAGGGCGAGCAACCACGGCCCGGTCCCGCCGACCCGCGCGGCCGACGCAGCCGCGGACGCGAGGACAGCCGCCCGTGACAGCAGCACCCCCTTCGGTGCCCCGGAGGATCCGGAGGTCTCGATCAGCACCGGTGCCGGATCGTCGGCGTGCAGCCAGGCGCCGACGGCGTCGATGTCGGCGTCCGGATCGCCGCTCAGCCGCAGGAAACTCACACGACGCACGCTAGTGGGGCTGGGACAATCGCCCGCATGCCCACCTGGTGGCAGCGGATGCTCCCCGAGTCGCGGGTGGCGCGCCGACTGACGGTTCAGTCGGTGCTGTACGCGTTCGGGGACGGCGTCTTCACCACGGGCAACGCCGTCTACTTCACCCAGATAGTCGGGCTCACCGCCGCCCAGGTCGGTCTCGGCCTCTCGCTCAGTGGCCTGGTGGTGCTCGCGCTCGCGGTGCCGATGGGCAGGGTCGCCGACCGCTTCGGCGCGCGGCGCATGTGGGCCTTGGGCGCACTGCTCGAGGCGCTGCTCTACCTCAGCTACCCGTTCATCCACGGGTTCGTGGCGTTCGTGCTGCTGCTTTCCGCGTTCTCGATCATGGAGACCGTCGGCGGCGCGGGACGCGGCGCCTACACGATCGGGATCTTCCCGCGTGAGGAGCGCGTCCGAAACCAGGCCTTCCTGCGCGCGGCGCTCAACATCGGCTTCACGCTCGGCGCCCTGGGTGGCGGACTCGCGCTGGCCACCGACAGCCACGACGTGATCCGGATGGTGCCGGTCTTCACCGCCCTCGTCCTCGCCACCAATGCGTTCCTGATCTCGCGGCTGCCGGACGCGCAGCCGGAGGCCGTCGAAACCAAGCCCGCCATCGAGGAGACCCGCAGCAGCCCGAAGGCGCTGAAGAACCGCGGCTACGTGGCCACGTCGGTCCTCTCCGGGATCGCCGGCACCCACTGGATCCTGCTGCTCGTGGTGATCCCGCTGTGGCTCGTCGAACGCACCGACGCGCCGCACTGGGTGCTGGCCTGGCTGTTCGGCACCAACACGGTGCTGGCCGTGCTCTTCCAGGTGTCGGCCGCCCGTGGCATGAACACCGTGCGCGGCGCGCTCCGCGGCGTTCGGCTCGCGACCGGCTTCATGGTCGTCTCGTGCTTCCTGGTCGCGATCACCGGCGACACCATCGGGTGGGTCTCGGTGGCGCTCCTGCTGGTCGGGCACATGACCGTCACCGGCGCCGAGCTGTTCGAGTCGGCGGCGACCTGGGGCTTCATGGCGGAGCTCTCCGACCCCTACCGGCGTGGGGAGTACCAGGGTGTGTGGGGCCTCGGCGGCCGGATCACCAACATCCTCGGCCCGGCGGCGTACACCTGGCTGGCGCTCAACCACGGCACGATCGGATGGGCCGTGATCGCCGCGACGATCGTGCTCGCGGCCGCGCTGCTGCATCCCGCGGCCCGCTCCGCCGAGCGCTTCCTGGACACCCACGGGCTCGACGTCTCCCGCGCGCCTGCTTGAATCCGACCATGGCTACACCGGGCGAGTGGTTCGCGGGCGCTCGTCCCCGCACCCTGCCCGCAGCGATCTCGCCGGTGCTGGCCGGCACCGCCGTCGCGGGGTACGACGACGGCGCGGTGTGGTGGAAGGCCCTGCTCGCCCTCGTGGTGAGCCTCGCCCTCCAGGTCGGGGTCAACTACGCCAACGACTACTCCGACGGCATCCGCGGCACCGACTCCGACCGGGTCGGCCCGATGCGGCTCGTCGGCTCGGGCAGGGCCGTGCCCGGCGCGGTCAAGCGCGCCGCCTTCGTGACGTTCGGGGTCGCCGCCGTCGCCGGTCTGGTGCTCGCCGCGACGACGGCCTGGTGGCTGGTGGCCGTCGGAGCCGTGTGCATGGTCGCCGCGTGGTTCTACACCGGCGGCTCGAAGCCCTACGGCTACCTCGGGCTCGGCGAGCTGATGGTGTTCTGCTTCTTCGGCCTGGTCGCGGTCACCGGCACGGCGTACGTCCAGACCGAGACCTGGCGCCTGCCCGCGCTCTACGCGGCCATCGGGATCGGCGCCCTCGCCTGCGCGCTCCTCGTTGCCAACAACCTGCGCGACATCCCCACCGACCGCATCGCCGGCAAGCGCACCCTCGCGGTCCGGCTCGGCGACGAGCGCACCCGCGGGCTCTACCTGCTGCTGCTCGCGCTCGCGGCGGTCGCGATGGTCGGCGTCGCCCTGACCACGACGTGGTGGGCACTGCTCGCCCTGGCGTACGCCGTTCCTGCGGCCCGCGGCGCCCGCGTCGTCGTCCGCCGGGCCCACGGGCCCGGGCTGATCCCGGTGCTCCAGAGCACCGGTGTCGCCGAGCTCGTCTACGCCCTCGGCCTGCTCGTCGGGCTCGCCTTCGCCGGCTGACAGCCTGCGCGGCTCGACACCACGAAGTAGGCTGACCACATGTTCTGGATCATCTTGCTCGTGATCGTGGTTGTCGGGTTCGTGGCCTGGAAGGTGCGCGTGCCGCTGATGGCCAAGGTCCTGGGCCAGTCGCAGTCGCGGATCGACCGTCAGCTCAACCGCCGCAAGTAGTCAGTCGACGTCTTCCTTCGCGCGCATCTCGTCGAACCGCGCCGCGGCCCGGTGGGCACGCTCGTCGACGTGCCGGGCGAGAGCGATGCGCTGACGGTCCAGCAGGAAGTACGACGCGACGCCGCTCAGCAGCAGCCCGATGACGAGCACCCACATGATCGAGACCGAGCCGGTGACGGCGAGCCAGATCCCGAGCACGACGGCGAGCGAGGCCGCGAACAACAGCAGCCGCAGGCCGGTGTAGGTCCAGAACTCCCTCACCCCTGCAGCGTAATCGCGGACCGGCGCCGGTCGGGAACCGGCCCGCCCCTCCCCCTCCCCCAAAGGGTGGAATTCCCAGGCGGTTTTCGGACGTCGGCGTGGCGGCGACCATTCACGACCTACTCTGGTCATGTGTGGAGGTTTCTGTTGTTGCTGGTGATCGTCGCGGTGGGCTCCTACTACGCCGCGCGCTTCCTGCTCGAGGGCTTCCCGCGCCGTCGCGAGCACACCGAGACCTACCAGCGGCCGATAGGCCCCGACGACGACGACGAGTTCCTCGCCCAGATCTCACAGCGCAAGAAGGGCCCCGAGGACCCGAGCTGACCCAGGGTCAGCGATCACGGAGGTCGAGCACCTGTGCGCCGTTGGCGTACGAGTGCTGGCTGGTCGTCGAGAAGTAGTTGATCCCGATGAAGTTGAACCACAGGCTCGCGACGCCGACCAGCGCCAGGATCGCCGCGTTGCGACCCTTCCAGCCCGCGGTCGAGCGGGCGTGCAGGTAGGCGGCGTACAGCACCCAGGTGATGAACGCGCACACCTCCTTGGGGTCCCAGTTCCAGTACGACGACCACGCCTGGTGCGCCCAGATCGGGCCACTGATCAGCACCGCGAACGTCCACACCGGGAAGCCGAACGCGTGGATCCGGTACGACACCCGGTCGAGCGTGGCGAGCGACGGCAGCCGCGCGATGTATCCGTGGTCGGCTCCCCCGCCACGAGCCAGGGAGCGCGCCTTGATCAGGTACAGCGCCGAGGTGATGCCGCCCAGCGTGAACGCGCCGGTGGCGATGATCGCGGACATCACGTGGATCACCAGCCAGTACGACAGCAGCGCCTCGGTGAGCGGGGCGATCGGGTCGTAGAGCCACAGCACCGCCACCATCAGGAGGACCACCTCGATGGCGGTGACGATCGGGCCCATCCAGGACAGGCCGTAGCGCCTCCGCAGCAGCAGGTAGCCGAGCACGACCACGAACGAGCCGGTGATCGTGAACTCGTACATGTTGCCCCACGGCACCCGGTTGGGGTCCGCGGCCATGCCGCGCCCCACCAGGCCGACGAAGTGCGCCGCGCAGCCGATGATCGTGAGGTACAGCGCGAGCTGGCCGAACATCGCGATCCGGTAGCGCTTCGCCTCGTCGGTGGCCTGTGGCGCGGCGGGCGTCTCCCCAGCGGTCGAGACCCCCGCAGTCACGGCCACCTTCGCGGACTGGGTGACCGGCACGGTCCGCAGCGCGCTCCACTCGACCAGGTGCGCCATCAGCGCCAGGAAGTAGAGCACTGCCGCGGTGGCGATGGCGTAGTTGCTCAGGTGCTCCCACTGGAGGTCACTCAGCGGCGAGTGGATGTCGGTCACGCCAGCTCCTTCGTCGTACGCCGATCGGACTGCAGCGAGTCCACCACCGACGAGAGTACGGCGGTCAGCTCGCCGCCCCCCGACCGGTCCAGTGCGGCCACCTCGACGAGAGTGGCGCCGTTCTCGCGGCGCGCCCGCACCCAGACCCGGCGGGGCCGGATGAACAACGAGCCGAGCAGCCCGACCAGCGCCAGGCTGACGCCCAGCAACGTCAGCCAGACGTCGGGGGTGCGGCTGATCTGAAGACGTGTCCACTGCTTCACACCGTGGAAGGTCACCGAGCCGGCTCCGTCGGGGAGCTGGACGGTCTGTCCCACCTGGAGGTCGACCCGGAACATCGACCCGTCCGGCTTCTTCAGCAGCCGCGCGTTGGCCTTGTCCAGCTCGTAGACCGACTGCGGCGTGCCGTTGTCCATCCCGAGGTCGCCGACGTAGGCGAGCATCGAGATCGCCGGGTTCTTCAGCTGGCCCATCACGTTGATCGGGTTGCCCCCCACGAGCGCGAAGGTCGGGTAGAACAACCCCTCGAGCCCGATGCCCTGCGGTTGCGCGTCGGGCGCCTTGATCACGCCGAATGACTCGAAGGTGGAGCTCTCGGGCAGGAAGATCGTGGGGCCGCTGTAGACCTTGTGTCCCTTCCCGTCGCGGACGGTCACGACCGGCGCGTAGCCGTGCCCGATCAGGAACACCTGGGTGCCGCCGATGGTGAGTGGGTGGTTCACCTCCAGGTCGTACTCGGCTGGCTGCCCGTCGCGAGCTGTCCGGTAGGTGAGCGGAGCCTGGAAGCCGCGGGCCATGCCCTGCCGCGGGCCGGAGTCCAGCCAGTCCACCTTGAAGTCGTGCACCGTGAAGCTGAACGGCTCCATGTTGTCGGCGTTGAACAGCTCGCCCGGGTCGAAGTCGTCGTACTGGCTGAGCGTGTTGGTGAAGCCGTTGCCGACCACCAGGATCACACCGCCCTTGTAGCCGAACAGGCTGCCGATCCCGAAGCCGACCAGGACCACCAGCACGGACAGGTGGAACAGCAGGTTGCCTGCCTCGCGCAGCTGCCCGCGCTCGGCCGCCACCCACCCCTCCGCGCCGGGTCGTCCTCCCTCGGTCCAGCTGGTCGAGATCCGGTGCCGCCGGGTGAGGCTGTGCGCGGCGCGCTCCAGGACGACGTCCGGCTCCTCGTCGGTGGTGTACGACGCGTGGTCGGGCAGCCGGGCCAGGTTGCGCGGGGCAGTGGGCGGGGGGGCCCGGAACCCGCGCCAGTAGACGAACAGCCGCGGCACGATGCAGCCGACGAGAGACACCATGAGCAGCAGGTAGATCGCCGCGAACCAGGCCGAGTGGTAGACCCCGAACAGCCCGAGCTTGTCGTAGATCGGGGTCAGGTGAGGATGCGCCTGCTGCCACTGCGAGGTCTTCAGGGCGTCGACTCCGCGCTGGGGGATGACCGAACCCGGCACCGCACCCATGGCCAGCAGGAGCAGGAGCACCAGCGCCGTACGCATCGAGGTCAGCTGCCGCCAGGACCACCGCACGAACTCGACCGCCGTCAGCTCACCCGGTCGTCGGTGGTGGTCGCGGTCTCCACTGGGCCGCCAGATCGGGTCGTCGACCGGCTCGCTGGTGACATCTTCGCTCACAGTGTCCTCCGGTGAGCTCGCAGTTCGCGCGCTGCGTCACGGTCCTCGTAGCGCGGAAGACCGCCGCGCGCTCTCGCTTCGCTCACAGGGCGACCTGCGAACCGTTGACCAGGTGCACCTGGAGCCAGTTCACGGCGAGGTCCCACCAGCCGGTGACCAGGGCCAGGCCGACCAGCACCAGCATCAGGCCGCCGATCCGGGTGACCCACTGCTGGTGGCGACGGATGAAGGCGAACGCACCCAGCGCGCGGCGGTAGGCCAGCGCGGCCACGATGAAGGGCACGCCGAGGCCGAAGCAGTAGACGCCGGCGAGGAGTGCGCCGCGGCCGGCCGTGGCTTCGTTGAGCGAGAGATTCGTGATCGCGGCGAGGGTTGGCCCGATGCAGGGCGTCCACCCCACGCCGAACAGGAAGCCGAGCAGCGGGGCTGCCGCCAGCCCGACGACCGGGACCTTGTGCATCCGGAAGTCGCGCTGCAGGAACGGCACGAGGCCGGCGAACGCGAGCCCGAGCAGGATGGTGATGATGCCCAGCACGATCTCGAGCTGGCTGCGCCAGGTGACCAGCCAGCCACCGACCGAGCCCGACACCCAGCCGAGCAGCACGTAGACGACCGAGAAGCCGAGCACGAAAAGCACGGCACCGGCGAGCATCCGGCCACGGCGCGCGTCCTCGAGGTCGGCGCCGGACAGCCCGGTGGCGTAGGAGAGGTAGCCCGGCAGCAGCGGGATCACGCAGGGCGAGAAGAAGGACACCAGTCCGGCGACCAGGGCGACCGGGATCGCGAGCACCAGCGAGCCCGAGGCCGCCTGCTGCTGGAACCAGTCAGCCATGGCGCACGACCTGCCGGACCAGGTCGACCAGGGTCAGGGTGGAGGGCACCGCGCCGGAGATCGTCGCGGCGGGCCGCCCCTGCTTGTCCAGCACCACGGTGGTCGGGATGGAGTTCGGTGCCAGGACGCCGGGAAACGCCAGCAGTGCCTCGCCGCCCTGCGAGTAGAACGAGGGCCAGGTCATGTGGAAGTTCGCGACGTACGCCTTGGCCTGGGCGGTGCCTTGGTCGCGGCTGTCGATGCCGACGAAGTTCGCCTTGCCGCCGAGCTGCTGGTGCGCGGCCACGAGGTAGGCGGTGTCCTTGCGACAGTAGGTGCACCACGAACCCCAGACCGTCACGACCGTCGGCTTGCCGCGCATCGCCGCCAGTGAGAGCGGCTTGCCGTCGAGGTCCTTGCCGTCCAGCGAGATCGGGTCGCCCCGGTCGGCGGGGTCGATCTGACGGATCGTGCCGTCGCCGGAGATGAAGCCCTTGTCGCCGGTGCCCTGCAACGAGGTGCAGCCGGTCACCGTCAGCAGCAGTCCCGCCGCAGCGACCAGGAGCCTCGCTCGGGTCATCAGGGCCTCTTCGCCTCGGGAGCGTCACCGGCGGAGAACGGCGCGCGTCGGTCGCGCACCGGGATCATGTCGCCGGCGGGCTCGGAGTAGGTCACCGTCGTCAGCGCCTCGCCACTGAAGTGGAGCGACGTCAGGGAGCACAGCGTGCACTGGCGCCTGCGCGGGTCGTGCAGGAACGACCGCTTCTCCACGGCCAGCCGGGTGATCCAGATCGGCAGCTGGTGCGAGACGATCACGGCCTCGTGTCCACGCGCGGCGTCGCGCGCGTCGTACACCGCCGCGAGCATCCGGGCGGTGACCTCCTTGTAGGGCTCGCCCCACGACGGCTTCCACGGGTTCCACAGGTGGACCCAGGCGGACGGCTTGCGGAGTGCGCCGTCGCCGACTCCGAACCGCCTGCCCTCGAAGATGTTGGCGGACTCGATGACGCGCGGGTCGACGACCGGGGTGAGCCCGGTCGCCATCGCGAGGGGGGCCGCGGTCTCCTGGGCACGCTCGAGTGGCGAGGTGCGGAGGTGGGTGAGGTCGCGGTCTCCGATCGTGTCGGCGACCCGCTGTGCCATCTCGCGACCGAGGTTGGAGAGGTGGTAGCCGTCGCGGCGGCCGTAGAGCACGCCCTCGGGGTTGTGCACCTCCCCGTGCCTGAGCAGGTGGACGATCGTGGTGTCAGGCATGGGTTCCTTCTCGTGCGGAGGCAGCGGCTGCTGCGGCCGCTGCGGCCACCGGCAGAGCATCGAGCACGACCTGGACCGCGCGCGAGTCGTGCGCGGCCGAGACGAACCAGGCCTCGTACGCCGAGGGCGGCAGGTAGACGCCGCGGTCGAGCATCGCGTGGAAGAACGCGGCGAAGGCCCGGGTGTCCTGCCGCTGAGCGTCGTCGTAGTCACGGACCGGCCCCTCGGTGAAGAACACCGAGAACATGGTGCCGGCGGACTGGACGGCGTGGGGTACGCCGGCCGCGGACAGGGCCGCGGTGACCGCGGTGCGGATCTGGTCGCCGACCGAGGACAGGTGGGCGTAGACGTCATCGGTGGCGAGCCGGAGCGTGGCCAGTCCGGCGGTGGTCGCGATCGGGTTCCCCGAGAGCGTGCCCGCCTGGTAGACGGGGCCCTCGGGCGACAGCATCGACATCACGTCGGCGCGGCCGCCGAACGCCGCGGCCGGGAAGCCGCCGCCCATCACCTTGCCGAAGGTCATCAGGTCCGGCACCCAGCCCTCGAGGGCACCGTCGAGACCCCACTGGCCGGTCCGCGAGGCTCGGAAGCCGGTCATCACCTCGTCGCTGACGAAGAGGGCGCCGTGCGCGGCGCAGATCTGGGCGAGGAACTGGTTGAAGCCCGGCTCGGGCGGGACCACACCCATGTTGCCGGGAGCGGCCTCGGTGATCACGCAGGCGATCCGGTCGCCGTCCTCGGCGAACAGCGCCGCGACGGCCTCGCGGTCGTTGTAGGGCAGCACGCGGGTCAGCGCGGTGGCGGTCTCGGGCACCCCGGGAGTGCCGGGCACCGCCAGCGTGGTCAGGCCGGAGCCCGCCTGGGCGAGCAGGGCGTCCACGTGGCCGTGGTAGCAGCCGGCGAACTTCACAATCACGTCCCGGCCGGTGAAGCCGCGCGCCAGCCGGATCGCGGACATGGTGGCCTCGGTGCCGGAGGAGACGAAGCGGACCTGCTCGACCGGCGTGCGCCCGACGATCTCCTCGGCGAGATCGACCTCGGCCTCCGTGGGCGCGCCGTACGACGTGCCGCGCGACAGGGCGTCCCGCACGGCCGCCATCACCTGAGGGTGGGTGTGCCCCAGCAGCATCGGTCCCCAGGAGCCGACCAGGTCGACGTACTCCCGCCCGTCGACGTCGGTGAGCCAGGCACCGCTCGCCGACCGGATGAAGCGTGGGGTGCCACCGACTGCCAGGAACGCGCGGACCGGAGAGTTCACTCCTCCGGGCGTCACCGCGCACGCGCGCTCGAAGAGAGCCTCGGACCGGTCGTGATGCACCGGGCCATTGTGTCCGAGAGGCCCAACCAGCGCCGCATCGGTCCGCCGCCCGGCGTCCGGCGCTCTGACACTGACCACGGCGCGGCGCGTTACTCGTGCGTAACCTGAAGGGGTTCTTCAGCGTTTGAAGGGTGGACAGGGAGGGAAACCTGATCCCCGGAGCAAGGCTCCAGAGCACGGGAGAGGGGACGACGATGGCGGGCACGCGGCTCGGACGGGCGAAGAAGGCCTCCGCCCTGCTCCCGCTCGCCGTCCTCTCCATCGCCTGGACGGCCAGCCTCACCACCGCCGGCTCGAGCGCCTCTGCCGACGCGACCGGTGGTCGGCTGCCCGACGGCACCCAGGTGCCCGCCCAGGCCATCGAGGCGCCGGCCAGCCTGACCGCTCCCGGCACGCTGACCCGTGGGGTCCGCGGCAACGCCGCCCACGTCGTCTCCACGGCGTCCGCGAGCGGCATCCCCGCGGTGGCTCTCGCCGCCTACGAGCGGGCACAGGCCGTCATCAACGCCGCGGACCCCTCCTGCCGCATGCCGTGGGAGCTGGTGGCCGCGATCGGCCGCGTGGAGTCCGACCACGGCCGCACCGGTGGCAACCGACTCACCGCCAAGGGCATCGCCACGCCGGGCATCTACGGCCTGCCGCTCAACGGGTCCCACGGCACGACGCTGATCCGCGACACCGACGCCGGCCAGTACGACCACGACACCCGCTACGACCGCGCCGTCGGCCCCATGCAGTTCATCCCGTCGACCTGGGCCATCGTCGGCGTGGACGCCGACAACGACGGCCAGCGCAACCCGCAGGACATCTACGACGCCGCACTGGCCTCGGCCGTCTACCTCTGCTCCGGGCCCGACGACCTGTCGACGGCTTCGGGCCAGCGTTCGGCGGTGTTCCGCTACAACCACAGCCAGCAGTACGTCGACCTGGTGCTCGCGATCATGCACGCCTACATGAACGGCGACTTCACCTCGGTGCCCAACGGCACGACCACGACGAGCTTCACCTTCGGGGCGCCGCCCGTGACGGGCGGTCACGGCCCGCACCAGACCCGGCACCAGGGCACCCACCACCACGGTCACCACACTCCGGGCGGCAACCCGACCCAGACCACCGCGACGCCCACGTCCGGCCCGACCACGGGTCCGACGGCCGGGCCCACCGGCGGCCCGACGGCCAACCCGACCAGCCCTTCCACGAGCTTGCCGGTCACCCTGCCGACCCTGCCGACCAGCCTGCCGACTCTCCCCACCCACGCTCAGGCGGTGGTGCAGTGCCTCGCCGAGGGACTGGTCGACAACCCGCTCGACCCCAACGACGCCTTCGACCAGTGCGTCTACGACCTGACGCACTGACCCCTGACGTGGGGTCGGTCGGTCAGCGCGCGAGCAGGCGGGCGGCCTCGGCCGCCCAGTAGGTCAGCACGACGTCCGCGCCGGCGCGCCGGATCGAGGTCAGCACCTCGAGGATCGCCCGCTCCCGCTCGATCCAGCCGCGGGCAGCAGCGGCCTCGAGCATGGAGTACTCACCGGACACGTTGTAGGCCGCCACCGGCACGTCCACGGCGTCGCGCACCCGGCGTACGACGTCGAGGTAGCCCAGTGCGGGCTTGACCATCACGATGTCGGCGCCCTCCGCGACGTCGAGCAACGCCTCGCGCACACCCTCGCGTGCGTTGGCGGGGTCCTGCTGGTAGGTACGCCGGTCACCCTGCAGGGACGAGTCGACGGCCTCGCGGAAGGGCCCGTAGAACGAGGAGGAGTACTTCGCCGAGTAGGCCAGGATCGCGACATCGGTGTGGCCGGCGCCGTCGAGGGCCGTGCGGATCGCGGCCACCTGGCCGTCCATCATCCCACTCGGCCCGACCATGTCGACCCCGGCGTCGGCCTGGGCGAGCGCCATCTCGGCGTACACCTCGAGGGTCCGGTCGTTGTCGACGCGCCCGTCGGGGGTCAGCACCCCGCAGTGACCGTGGTCGGTGAACTCGTCGAGGCACAGGTCGCTCATCACCGTCAGCGCGTCGCCGACCTCGGCCACCACGTCGGTGATGGCGAGGTTGAGGATGCCGGCCGGGTCGACAGCGCCGGACCCCACGGCGTCCTTCTGCTCCGGGATGCCGAACAGCATCAGGCCGCCCAGGCCGAGCTCCGCGGCGTCATGGGCCGCCTTGAGCAGGGAGTCACGCGTGTGCTGGAAGACACCGGGCATCGACGAGATCCCGCGCGGCTCGTGCGCGCCCTCGCGCACGAACATCGGCAGCACCAGCTGGTGGGGCGCAAGGGTGGTCTCGGCGACCAGGCTGCGGAGACCACCGGTCGTGCGGAGCCTCCGCGGCCGGACCACCGGCCGCGGCGTCGCGGAGCCCGCTCCTGGGTGCTCGGTCATCGGGTCACTTGGCTCCCGCCCGCTTGCGGCTGGTCGGCTTGCGCTCCGACGGCTTGGTCACCGGCTGGCCGGCCTCCACCATGGCGGCGCGGCGCGCGGCGCCGAAGTCCGCGAGTGCGTCGACCAGCTCGTCGATGTCGGGGCGGGCCGCGAGCACGTCGACCCGGAGACCGTGCTCCTCGGCCGTCTTCGCCGTCGCGGGACCGATCACCGCGATCACCGTCGACGGGTGCGG
>DAINSL010000075.1:0-6239 GCA_036741335.1 Nocardioides sp.
CGATCTCCATGCCGCCGGTGGCGATGGCGACCAGGTGGGAGGAGATGCGGTTGAGCTCCATCAGGAGCACCCGCATAACCTGCGCCTTCTCGGGGACTCCTCCGTCGGCGGAGTCCTCGATGCCCAAGAGCTTTTCGACGCCGAGCACGTAGGTGGCCTCGTTGAAGAACGGCGCGAGGTAGTCCATCCGGGTGCAGAACGTGACGCCCTGGACCCAGGTGCGGTACTCCATGTTCTTCTCGATGCCGGTGTGCAGGTAGCCGATGCCGCAGCGGGCCTCGGTCACGGTCTCGCCCTCGAGCTCGAGGATCAGCCGGAGCACGCCGTGGGTCGACGGATGCTGGGGGCCCATATTGACCACCACGCGTTCTTCGGCGTCGTCGAGCCCCTGGGTGATGGAGTCCCAGTCCTGGCCGGTGACGGTGAAGACCTTGCCCTCTCCCGTGTCGGAACCGGTCGCGTAGACGTCGGTCCCGTCGCTGGTCGAGCTTGTCGAGACCATCAGTCGTATGACCTCCTCTGGTCGGGCGGCGGGATCGAGACGCCCTTGTACTCGACCGGGATGCCTCCCAGCGGGTAGTCCTTCCGCTGCGGGTGACCGGGCCAGTCGTCGGGCATCAGGATCCGGGTGAGCGCGGGATGGCCGTCGAAGATGATCCCGAACATGTCGTAGGTCTCGCGCTCGTGCCAGTCGTTCGTGGGGTAGATGCCGACGATGCTGGGGATGTGCGGATCGACGTCCGGGACGCTGACCTCGAGCCGGATGCGGCGGTTGTGGGTCATCGACAGCAGGTGGTAGACCGCGTGCAGCTCGCGGTCGGTGTCTCCGGTGTAGTGCACCCCGCTGACGCCGGAGCAGAACTCGAACCGCATGGCCTCGTCGTCACGGAACATCTGGGCCACGAACGGCAGGTCGTCGCGGCGGATGTGGAACGTGATCTCGCCACGGTCGATGACGACGCGCTCGATCGCACCCTCGAGCCCGGTCTGACCGAGCCGCGCCTCGATGGCGTCGGCGACCTCGTCGTACCAGCCGCCGTAGGGGCGGCGGCTCGCGCCCGGGAAGATCGTGGGCTTGACCAGACCGCCGTACCCGCTGGTGTCGCCGGTGCCACTGGCGCCGAACATGCCCTCGCGAACACCCATGGTCTCGACCGGGGTCGCGCCGTCCGCCGGCGTCTCCTGCGGGACCGGGACGAAGGTGTTCTCCTCGGTCACCTCAGAAGGCCCTTCATCCGGGAGGTCGGCAGCGCGTTGAGGGCGGAGTTCTCGAGGTCGACGATCTCGCGGCGACGGTTGGCGCCGAGCTTGGTGTGCTGCACCTGGTCGTGGAGCTTGAGGATCGCGTCGATCAGCATCTCGGGCCGCGGCGGGCAGCCGGGGAGGTACATGTCGACGGGTACGACGTGGTCGACGCCCTGGACGATCGCGTAGTTGTTGAACATGCCGCCGCTGCTGGCGCACACGCCCATCGCGAGCACCCACTTGGGCTCGGGCATCTGGTCGTAGATCTGGCGCAGGACCGGCGCCATCTTCTGGCTGACCCGACCCGCGACGATCATCAGGTCGGCCTGGCGCGGGCTGGCCCGGAAGACCTCCATGCCGAAGCGCGCGAGGTCGTACTTGGGGCCGCCGGTGGTCATCATCTCGATGGCACAGCAGGCCAGGCCGAACGTCGCGGGCCAGAAGCTGGCCTTGCGCATGTAGCCGGCGACGCCCTCGACTGTCGTCAGGAGGACGCCGCTCGGAAGCTTCTCTTCGAGACCCACGTCGTTACCTCAGTCCCAGTCCAGTCCGCCGCGGCGCCAGACATAGGCGTAGGCGACGAACACGGTGGCGATGAACAGCACCATCTCGAACAGGCCGAAGCCCCGTAGCGCGTCGAAGTGGACGGCCCAGGGGTAGAGGAAGACGATCTCGATGTCGAAGACGATGAACATCATCGCGGTGATGAAGTACTTCACCGGGAAGCGGCCGCCACCCACCGGCTGGGGGGTGGGCTCGATCCCGCACTCGTAGGAGTCGAGCTTGGCCCGGTTGTAGCGACGTGGGCCGATGCCCGATGACATCACCACCGAACCGACGGCGAAAGCGGCGGCGATGAGCGCCAGCACCAGGACCGGTGTGTAGAGCTGCATCCAGCCTTTCCTTCCCTGCTCGCTGCGGTGTCGGCCGTGACCTGGGCCACGAGATTGTGACTTTGTGAAAGCCTTCACGAACCGGCGCGGTCAGTCTAGGACTCCGCCTCAGGTCCCGCACCCCCGGGTCAGGCGGTCGCGCGGTGCAGGGCGACGACGCCGCCGGAGAGGTTGCGCCACTCCGCACGCTGCCAGCCGGCACGCGCCACGAGGTCGGCCAGCGCGGGCTGGTCAGGCCATGCGCGGATCGACTCGGCGAGGTAGACGTAGGCGTCCGGGCTCGAGGAGACCGCACGTGCGACGGGCGGGAGCGCGCGCATGAGGTACTCGAGATACACGGTGCGGAACGGCGCCCATTTCGGATGGCTGAACTCGCACACGACGAGCCGCCCGCCGGGCCGGGTGACGCGGACCATCTCGCGCAGCCCCGCCAGGGGGTCGACGATGTTGCGCAGACCGAACGAGATCGTGACCGCGTCGAAGGTGCCGTCCGCGAACGGCAGTCGTGTGCCGTCACCGGCCGTGAAGGGCAGGTGCGGTCGGTGCTGCTTGCCGACCCGGAGCATACCGAGGGAGAAGTCGCACGGGACCACGACCGCCCCGGCGTCGGCGAAGGGCTGGCTGGAGGTACCGGTACCCGCGGCGAGGTCGAGGATCCGCTCCCCCGGCAGCGGCGCGACCGCGTCGATGACCTCGCGGCGCCAGCGGCGGTCCTGCCCGAGCGACAACACGTCGTTGGTGACGTCGTAGCGCTTCGCGACGGCGTCGAACATGCGACGTACGTCGGTCGGCTGTTTGTCGAGGTCTGCGCGGGCCACCCGGAGAGCGTAGGACTCGCCTCTGTCGGCCCGCTGTGCAGGTGCCATGAGGTCAGTCGCGTCGTGGTCGATATCGGATAGCGGTATTCGCACGGCGTGGCGTGACAACCAAATCCACGGGTTTCGCGTCTTCAGGATCGACACTGAGGCGTCCTCACCGCGCCCTGGACAGTCGCGGACTTCCCCGGAGGAGAGCAATGAGAGCCCTCAAGGCACCGCTGGCCCTGATGCTGGTGCTGGTCGCCGTCGGCGGTGCCGCATTCGCGGCGGGCCAGGTGATGCGCCATCACGACCAGCAGCCCGCCGCGTCCCCGCAGCAGGTGCCGACCCACCAGCCCGGCAGCGGTGGCGACTCGTCGGACCCGACCACAGGTCCGACCGGCTCACCGTCCCCGTCGCACCCCGTCACTCCGGCGGTCGACCGGCTCGTGCTGTCACCGGGCGCACACGGCACCAGGGTCCGTGAGCTCCAGCAGCGCCTGTTCCACCTCGCCTGGCTCCCGGAGACCACGACCGGCGTGTACGACGCCGCCACGGCCACCGCGGTCCGCGGCTTCCAGGACAAGCGCGGCCTCCACGCGACCGGGACGGTGGACCGTCGTACCTGGCAGCGCCTGGTGGCGATGACGAAGGAGCCCAGCCACGACGCGATGTTCAACGTGCTGCACCCGGGGCAGTCGTTGTGGGGTCCCGGGGACCACGGCGCCGACGTGCGCGCGCTCCAGGCTCGTCTCGCCCAGCTCGACTGGTACTTCGGCGACGTCACCGGCGACTACGACGGCGACACCGTGGCCGCGGTGAAGGGCTTCCAGGCCAAGCGGCAGATCCCCGTGACCGGTGACGTCGACCAGCGCACGCTCGACCGCCTGAACGCGATGACGACCGCGCCGACGCACGACGCGATGCACAACATCGTGCCGTCGCCCGGCCGGCTCGACCCGCGCTGCCTGACCGGGCACGTGATGTGCATCGACAAGAGCAGCAGCACCCTGCGCTGGGTCGTCGACGGCAAGGTGTTGCTCACCATGGACGCGCGCTTCGGGTCGACGCTCAACGACACCCCGACCCGTGAGGGTCTGTTCCACGTCTACCTCAAGGACGCCGACCACGTCTCACACATGTTCGGGTCGTCGATGCCGTTCTCGATGTTCTTCTCCGGCGGGCAGGCGGTGCACTACTCGTCGGACTTCGCCACCTACGGCTACGCCGGGGCATCGCACGGTTGCGTCAACATCCGCGACTCCGACGGGGTCAAGTGGCTGTTCTCGCAGGTGCAGGTCGGCGACAAGGTGGTCGTGTACTGGTCGTGACCTTGGCGACAGAAGGGGTCGCCGAGGCCGGATCGCGGGTGCTCGCCGAGTACGCTTCCCGACTGTGACGAGCAGTCTGACGGTCCGTACGACCGAGCTCCCCGACGACGGCCGGCTGCTCGACCTCGTGCCCGCCGATGACGCCGTCACCTGGCTGCGCCGGGGCGAGGGCCTGGTGGGCTGGGGAGTCGCCGCGCGCATCCGCACCCGCGGGCTCACCCGCTTCTCCGACGCGGACAAGTGGTGGACCGAGACGTGCGCCCGAGCGGAGGTCCGCGACGACGTCAACGAGCCCGGCACCGGCCTGGTGTGCTTCGGGGCGTTCGGCTTCGCCGACGACCCGGGCGACTCGGGGCTGGTCATCCCGCGCGTGGTCATCGGTCGCCGCGGTGGCCGGACCTGGCTCACCCAGGTCGACGGCGCGCCGTACGACGGGATGCGGACGACGCCCTCTGCCCCCGATGACGTCGCGTTCGCGGACGGCGCGCTCGACAGCGAGCGCTGGATGGCAGTCGTCGCGGACGCCGTCCACCGGATCAACGCCGGAGCGCTCGAGAAGGTCGTGCTGGCGCGCGACCTCGTCGCGACGGCCGCAGCGCCGATCGACGTGCGCTGGCCGCTCGCGCGCCTCTCCGAGACCTACCCGATGTGCTGGACGTTCCACGTCGACGGCATGTTCGGCGCGACCCCCGAGATGCTGGTGCGGCGCGAGCGGGGCCTGGTCACATCGCGGGTCCTGGCCGGCACCATCCGGAGGACCGGCGACGACGGGCGCGACCTGACGCTCGCGGCCACGCTGGCGCGCTCCAGCAAGGACCTCGAGGAGCACGAGTACGCCGTGCGCTCGGTCGCCGACGCCCTGGAGCCCCACTGCTCGTCGATGAACGTCCCCGAGGCGCCGTTCGTGCTGCACCTGCCCAACGTGATGCACCTGGCCAGCGACGTGGCCGGCGTGATCCACGACGCGACTACCGTCTCGTCCCTCCAGCTCGCCGCGTCACTGCACCCCTCGGCCGCGGTCGGCGGGACCCCGACCGTCGACGCCGTGCGCCTGATCGCCGAGATCGAGGGCATGGACCGTGGCCGGTACGCCGGCCCGGTCGGCTGGATGGACACCACCGGCGACGGTGAGTGGGGGATCGCGCTGCGTTCAGCCGAGATCTCCGGCGACACGGTCCGACTGTTCGCCGGCTGCGGCATCGTCGCCGACTCCGACCCCGAGGCCGAGCTGGCCGAGGCGCAGGCGAAATTCGTGCCGGTGCGGGACTCCCTCACCTCGGGCTGAGCCGTCGCTGCCTTGGTCTCGACAGGCTCGACCGGCGGGTGGACACGCTCGATCGGAGCCGGAGCTCAGGTGAGGTCAGCGCCGTCCGGCAGCCGGGTGTACGACGAGCCCCCGGGCAGCAGCCGACCGTACTGGCCGTCGACGATCCGGAGACCGGCCTCTGAGTAGATGCGGTCGTGGATCGCCAGGTTGCGCGAGGCGCCCACGGCCCGAGCGAAGTCGATCCCCTCGGCGGCCCGCATCCACGGCGCGCACACCGGGACGCACAGCACGTCGACCGCCTGCTCGGGCACGGTGAGCGAGTCGCCGGGGTGGTAGACGGTCGTGTCGCCGAGCGTGAACAGGTAGCCGGAGTTGTAGAAGCGCGGCAGGTCCGGGTGGATCACGGCGTGCAGCTCGCCGACGGCGACCGCGGGGATGCCAGGGTCGAACGACTCACCGGGTGACACCACGGTGACGCGTTCGGCAATGTCGGGGGCCTCGTCCCGGATCCTCGCGGCGACCGCGTCGATGGTGAAGACGGGCGCGTCGGTACGCCGCAGGTGGTCGGGCACGTAGTGGTCCGGATGCTCGTGGGTGATCACCACCGCGCCGGCGCCCTCCAGCGCGTCGGGCTCGGTGAACATCCCCGGATCGATGACGACGCTGCTGCCGTCGTGCTCGAGGCGGACGCAGGAGTGGCCGAACT
>DAINSL010000075.1:6249-12201 GCA_036741335.1 Nocardioides sp.
CTCACCTTAGAGCGGCTTGCGCGCAAGCGCGCTGCGCCGTTCGCTCCGGACGTCCGGTCCGGCTCCGCCGGAACGGACGGTCCTCGCTCAGGCGGTGAGGTGGTGCACGTAGCA
Organism: Nocardioides sp.; assembly: GCA_036741335.1. Classification (GTDB taxonomy): domain Bacteria; phylum Actinomycetota; class Actinomycetes; order Propionibacteriales; family Nocardioidaceae; genus Nocardioides. The sequence goes on from DAINSL010000075.1 coordinate 6,364, forward strand.
CCATCTCCAGTCTTCACCCGGCTCGGCGGACTCCATCACCGGGTGCTGGGTGTCGTGGAAGTGGCCGGTGGCGTGACGGCGCGGCGACGAGTCGCAGCAGCCGACGTTGCCGCACTCCAGACACTGCCGCAGCGCCACCCACGTCGTACCCTCCCGCAGGCAGTCGACGCACTCCGGGTTCGGCACCGTCTCGATCGCGGGCGTGGCGTCGAGGTGGTCGCACGAGGCGCCGGTACGACGCACGGCGAGGAAGTTGCGGACGTCCTCGCGGTTCTGCTGGCTGATGTCGAGCATCGACTCCTCGACGTCGAGCATGGAGAGCACCTCGCTGATCACCTCGCTCGCGACGGTGCCGGAGCCGCGGATCTCGAGCACCCGGATGCGTTCGGCGTCGAGCATCTCCAGCCGGATCCGGGCGTACAGCTCGGTCGGCGTCTCCTGGTCGGCCGTGGTGCCGAGGCGCTCCCAGGCCGCGAAGTTCCGCTGCTCGATGCGCTGGCGGACCATGTCGTAGACGCCGTGCGGGTCGTCGTACTCGAGATCGTTGAGGCGCTTGAAACCGGCCTTCGACGCCTGCTGGAGCACGGTCGCCCGGGCCAGCGCGTCCTCCAACGGGTCGGGTGACGGCACCCGGAGGCGCCGGGTGAGCCAGGGCAGCGAGAGCCCCTGGATGAACAACGTGCCGGCCACGGCGGTGAACGCGATCAGCAGCAGCACCTCGCGGTCCTGGGTGTCCGCGGGGATGACGAACGCCGCGGCCAGGGTGACGACCCCGCGCATGCCGGCCCAGCCGAGCAGGAAGGAGTACGTCGCCGGCGGCGGCTTGCCGAGATCGGGGTCGGGGCCGGGCCGGATCAGGAGGTAGCGGGCCACGAAGACCCACAGGATCCGGAGCACGACCACGGCGACCAGGGTGAGCGCGCACACGGCGATGATGCGGCCGCTGCCGACCGCGCTACTGCCGACGTCGTCGATGATCCAGCTCGCCTGCAGCCCGATCAGCAGGAAGACGGTGTTCTCCAGGAAGAACGCGATGGTGCGCCAGTTCATCCGCTCCGCGATGCGCGACTGGGCGGTCTGCACGATCGGCGCCTTGTGCCCCAGCAGCAGCCCCGCGACCACGACGCTGACCACGCCCGAGGAGTGCAGCTCCTCCGACGCGATGTAGGTGGCGTAGGGGATGACGAAGGAGATCGCGGTGTCGAGGATCGGGTCGGCGATGTGGCGGCGCAGCCGGGCCACCACGTAGAAGACCACGAAGCCGATCACCGCGCCGCCGACCGACGCGACCAGGAAGTCCGTGCCGACGCGCCACATCTCCACCCCGCCCGCGCCGGCGGCGATGGCGGTCCGGAGGGCGACCAGGGCGGTGGCGTCGTTGAACAGCGACTCGCCCTCGAGGATGGTGACGATCCGGCGTGGCAGGCCGATCCGGCGGCCGATCGAGGTGGCCGCGACCGCATCGGGCGGCGCGACCACGGCGCCGATCGCGAGGGACGCCCACCAGTCCAGGCCGGGCAGGAGCGTGTGGACCAGCCAGCCGACCCCGAGCGTGGTGAACACCACGAGCCCCACGCTGAGCAGCAGGATCGCCCGGCGGTTGGCGTTGAAGTCCACCAGCGAGGTCTGGATCGCGGCGGCGTACAGGAGTGGCGGCAGCAGGCCGAGCAGGACGACGTCGGAGGTCAGGTGCACGGTCGGGACGAAGGGGAGGTACGCCGCGGCCGCGCCCACGACGATCAGCAGCAGCGGAGCGGGCACGTCGTACCGCGCCGCCAGCGCCGTCACCGCGAGCACGGTCAGCGCGAGGGCGACCAGCTCGAACGCGATCTCCACGGACCCATTGTGTCGGGTCGAGGGGAAGTCAGGCGGGCTCGGCCACCCAGCGCATCGGATCGCCCCAGCCCAGCTCGTCGACGCCGTGATGGTCGAAGGCCAGGACGACCAGGGTGCGGCGGTGCGCGGCGAAGGTGAGCACGTGCGCGATCATCCCGCCGTAGGTGAAGACCTCGGCCGGTTCGCAGATCGCGTCCACGAACGTGTCGCCCAGCCGGTCCTGCTCACTCACCTCGCGGACATGCGTGAGGTAGGTCTTCCCCTCGACCGCCAGCCTGGTGCGCATCGAGGCGAGCGACTCGTGGTCCTCGACGGACCAGTCGTACTCGCGGGTGGCCATCGCGGCGTTCCACATGCCCATCTGGCCGATCAGTCGGCTCAGCAACGACCGGATCGTCTGCTGGTCGTCGTCCACCTCGAGCACGATCGGCTCGTCGAGCTGCTCCTCGCTGAGCCGCTCGGCCAGCCGGACCATCTCGCCGGTCAGCCACACGTGGTGCTGCACCATCTTCTCCAGCAGGTCCATGCCGGTCACCTTGTCTCTCGAGGGCAGCCGGATGCTGCCGGGTGGAACGAAGTGCACGCTGTCGGGGGCGCCGATCTGGGTGTGCCCCGGCTTCTTCCGCCACTCGTGCGGCGGCGCGGCGTACGCCTTGGCGAAGGCCCGGGTGAAGGCCTCGTGCGAGCCGTAGCCGGCCTCGACCGCGATGTCGATCAGCGGCGCCTTCGTCGAGATCATGCGGTACGCCGCTCGCTCTAGGAGGATGCGGCGGCGCAGGGCCTGGGGCGGCTCCCCCGCGACCGAACGGATCATCCGGTCGAAGTGGAAGCGCGAGAAGTGGTGCCGCGCGGCCCAGTCCTCGCCGGTCGCCTCGTGGTCGTCGAGCGCGCCGGCCAGCCCGTCGACGAAGTCGGCGAAGATGTCGGCGGCCACGGTCATGTCGTCATCGTGCCCGTTGGGCGCCGCCGGTGCCTTGATCCGGCTTGCTCAGGCCTGGTCGGCCAGCGCACGGATGCGTTCGTCGAGGTCGCGCCGGTTGTCGCGTCGTACGACGGCCTCGACGACCTCGATGCCCCCGTTGGGACTCGCGAGCACCTGCTCGAGCTCCAGGCGGGACCTGACCTGCAGGTGGGGTGTCTGGGTGGCGGCGCAGAGACTCGCCAGGTCGACCCCGTGCGGGGTGCCGAAGAGCCGGTCGTAGCGGTCGGCGTACGCCGGCGCCCCCTGCTCGAGGGTCGCGAAGATCGAGCCGCCGTCGTCGTTGACCACCACGATCGTGAGATCGGGCTCGGGCTCGCCGGGGCCGAGGACCAACCCGTTGGAGTCGTGCAGGAACGTCACGTCGCCGACCAGGGCCAGGCTTCGGGTCGACTCGCGGCCCAGCGCGGCGCCGATCGCGGTCGAGACGACACCGTCGATGCCGGAGAGGCCGCGGTTGGCGATCAGCTTGCGGCGGCCGCCCACCTCGTAGTGCGGCACCATCAGGTCGAGGTCGCGGATCGGGCTGGAGGCGCCGACGACGAGGAGGCCGTTGGCCGGCAGCGCGTGCGCCACCTCGCCCGCGACGTCGTACGGCGTGAGCTCGCCCTCGGCGGCGAGCAGCCGGTCGAGCGCCCGGCCCAGCTCGGTGTCCGCCGTACGCCAGCGGTCGAACCAGTCGGTGGTGTCGCGCGCGGACGCCCCGGCCCGGTCGAACGTGCCGGCGACCGGGAACCACCGCCGGAGTCCACGACCCGGCGTCGGGGCGGCCCACACCTCGACGTCCCCGCGGCCGAGCAGGCGGCTGACCGGTCGGGACAGTGTCGGGTGGCCGTAGACCACGACTCGCTCGATCTCCTGCCCCAGCGGGCCGTCGAGCAGGAGGCGGTAGCATCGGAGCGCGTGGTCGCCGGTCCGCGAGCCACTGCTCGGCTCGGCCAGCAACGGCCAGCCCGCGTCCTGGGCCAGCATCCGGGCCTGTGGCCCCGCGTCGTCACCGGCGACCACCACCGTGCGCGGGCCGGCGGGCAGGGTGGTCACCTCCCCGTCGCCCCCGAGGAACGGCCCCCGGGTCCGCTCGACCCCGTGGCGCGGCGCGTCCGCCCACCGGCCCTCCGGGGTCAGCGGCTCCTCGAGCTGGAGGTTGACATGGAGGGGTAGTCCGTGACGATCGGGCCCCATCTCCGGCCGAAATAGGGCGCGTTCGTCACGGAGTATCCCGAGGTCCGCCACATCGAGGGTGGGGATGAGGGGTCCGAAGACGCCGACCTGGTCTGTGGTCTGGTTGGCGTCCGTGCCCCGCAGCCGGGCAGGCCGGTCGGCGGTGACCGCGAGCATGGGTACGCCGGCATGCGCAGCCTCGAGCAGCGCGGGGTGGAGGTTGGTAACGGCGGTCCCCGACGTGCAGATCACCGCTGCCCGCGAGCCGACCTTGGTCAGGCCGAGCGCGAGGAAGGCCGCGGAGCGTTCGTCGAAGCGGGTGTGCAACCGGACCGAGCCGGCCTCCGCCGCGTCGTACGCCGCGAAGGAGAGCGGGGCGTTGCGCGAACCCGGTGCCAACACGATCTCGCGGACCCCGCCCGCGACCAGTTCGGAGACCATGGCTCTGGCGAGCTCGGTCGACGTCGTCATGACCGCCGATCCTGCCGCACGGCCCGCACCGCGGCGAGCCGGTCCGCCCACCAGGCCACCCGGTCGGGCGCGGCGGACACGGCGTCCACGAGGGCGGGTACGACGGTCGGTGCGACGACGCTCACGAACCCGTCGACCGGGACGAGCTCCGGCGCCGCCACGTCGGCGGTCAGCAGCGCCCGTGTCGCCAGGCCGCAGGCATGGTCGAGCGCAGGCAGCGCGGCCGCCAGCGCCACCCCGGCGGCCAGTCCCAGTGAGGTCTCGAGCGCCGACGAGACCACCACCGGCATCCCGATGTCCTCGGCGATCCGCAGACAGGCCCGCACTCCTCCGAGCGGCTGCACCTTGAGCACCGCGATGTCGCCCGCGCCGAGGTCGCGCACGCGATAGGGATCGGCCGCCTGCCGGATCGACTCGTCGGCCGCGATCGGTACGGCGACCCGGCGGCGTACGACGGCCAGGTCCTCGACCGACGCGCACGGTTGCTCGACGTACTCCAGCCCACCGGCAGCCCGATCGAGCTGACCGATCGAGGCCACCGCCTCGTCGACCGTCCAGGCGCCGTTGGCGTCGACCCGGATCCGGCCCGACGGACCGAGCGCGTCGCGCACCGCCTCCACCCGGGCGAGATCGTCGGCCAAGGGTGAGCCGGGATCGGCCACCTTGACCTTGGCCGTCGCGCAGCCGGAGCCGAGCACGAGCGCGTGCGCGTCGGCGGGCGAGACGACCGGGACCGTGACGTTGACCGGGATGGCGGTGCGCACCGGGGCGGGCCAGTCGCCGGCCGCCGCCTCCTCGGCACAGCGCAGCCATGCCTCGGCCTCCTCGGGCGGGTACTCCACGAACGGGCTCCACTCCCCCCAGCCGGCCGAGCCCTCGAGCAGCACACCCTCGCGGACGGTGATCCCGCGGAAGCGGGTCGTCAGCGGGATCGAGTAGACCCTCACCGGTCGGCACCCGCTGCCAGCTCGCGGACCGCGACGCGGTCGACCTTGCCGTTGGCGAGCATCGGCAGCGCAGGTACGACGAGCACCTCGCGCGGCGCCCATGCTCGAGGGTGGACGGCCGCCACCCAGTCGCGTGCGTCGTCGAGGGACAGGGTCTCGACCGGCTCGACCAGCGAGAGGACGGCGACCACCTGGTTGCCCCACTCCGGGTGGGGCAACCCGACCACCTCGGCGGCGGTTCGCGGGTACCAGGTACGCGGATGCGGGAGGCCGATCCGCTGCGCCAGTTCGTGGGTGCGGCGTTTGGAGTAGGCCTGGCTCACGGCATCCCAGCCCGGGGACACGGGGGCGAACCGGTCGGCGAGCGCACGGCGATGCCGGGCGACCGCGGCCGCCGACTCGTCCTCGGTCGCAAACAGGGTCCATCCCTGCAGGCCGTGGTGG
>DAINSL010000076.1:0-12188 GCA_036741335.1 Nocardioides sp.
TGCCGCCGACGTTGAGCTGGTAGGTGCGGTCCAGCACCACGCCGCGGTCCTCGAACAGCTTGGCCAGCACCCGGTGGGTGATGGTCGCGCCGACCTGGCTCTTGATGTCGTCGCCGATGATCGGGACTCCGGCGTCCTCGAACTTCTTGGCCCACACGGGGTCGGAGGCGATGAACACGGGCAGGGCGTTGACGAAGGCCACGCCGGCGTCGATCGCGCACTGGGCGTAGAATTTGTCGGCCGCCTCGGAACCCACCGGAAGGTAGGAGACCAGCACGTCGGCCCTGGTGTCCTTGAGGACCCGGAGCACGTCGACCGGCTCGGCGTCGGACTCCTCGATGGTCTCGAGGTAGTACTTGCCGAGGCCGTCGAGGGTGTGGCCGCGCTGCACGGTCACGCCGGTCGGCGGGACGTCGATGATGCGGATGGTGTTGTTCTCGGACGCCTGCGTGGCGTCGGCCAGGTCGAAGCCGACCTTCTTGGCGTCGACGTCGAACGCGGCCACGAACTCCACGTCGTGGACGTGGTAGTCGCCGAACATCACGTGCATCAGACCGGGGACGGTGCCCTCGGGGTCGGCGTCCTTGTAGTACTCGACGCCCTGGATCAGGGACGTCGCACAGTTGCCGACTCCCACGATTGCTACTCGAACCGAACCCATGGGGTTTCCTTCCTCGCGGTGTGTCACTTGGTGGCGTCAGCCACCGGGGCTGCGCTGGTGGTGGTGATGTCGACCCCGGACTCGTTGTCGGAGACCTTGGGGACGGACCGAACGGTTGACGCAGTGGTTGCGCTCCGGGGGCGCTCGACCGAGCGCTCGGCGTTGATGAGGTCGGTGAGCCACCGCACCTCACGCTCGACGGACTCGATGGAGTGCCGACGCAGCTCGCTGCGGTAGCGGTCGTCGCCACCGGCAGCATGGGTGGCTCGGTCGAGCCGTTCCTGCAGCCGGGAGCGGCGTCCCTCGAGGATGCCCAACCGAACGTCGGCGTCGGTGCGCGAGAAGAACGCGAACCTCATGTTGAAGTTGTCGTCCTCCCACGCGGCCGGGCCGCTGTCGGTGATCTCCTCGCCGAAGAACTTCTTCCCGGCGGGGGTGATCTGGTAGACGATCCGTTGGCGGCGGGACACCCCGGGGGCGGCCGCCGTCACCTCGGTGATCCAGCCGGCGCGCAGCAGTCGCTTGAGCGCCGGGTAAAGCGAGCCGTAGGACAGCAGGCGTCCCCACCCGAGCAGGAGGTTGAGCCGCTTGCGCAGCTCGTACCCGTGCAAGGGAGTCTCGTGGAGCAGGCCGAGCACGGCCAGCTCCAGCGATGCCGCCTTGCGTGCCATGCGGGTCCGTCCTCGGGTGTGATGGGATGCTGCCTCCGACACCGCGAGACTCCCGGGGGAGATCTCGATGTGTCGCAGCGTTCTATCGGGTGAACCTATCAAACCGATATATCAGCAGACAAGTCGAGGCGGTTTCGTGGAGCACAGGTCCGCCACGTACCCTCGTCCCGGACGGCGGGCCGGGCGACTGCGGCCGGCCATCGTCTCGTGCATCGATCCCCCGACGCCCCACTGGAGAGACCCGTGAGTGCCAAGCGCAGGGCCGAAGGCCCCGCCGTCACCCGCAAACCGAAGCGGCCCGGCTCGACCAAGCAGCGGGTTCGCCTCGTGCTCAAGTGGTTCCTGATCGTGGCCCTGGCGGGCACGCTGATCCTGATCGGGGGGTTCGTCTCCCTCTACAAGACGATCGACGTCCCGAGTCCCAACAAGGACTTCAAAACCCAGACGTCCTTCGTCTACTACGCCGACGGCAAGACACAGCTCGGTCAGTTCGCCGTCCAGAACCGCCAGATCATCCCGCTCAGCGAGATTCCCCAGAACCTGCAGGACGCCGTGGTGGCCGCCGAGGACCGCTCGTTCTACACCAACAGCGGCATCGACCCGAAGGGCATCATCCGGGCCGCGTTCAACGACGCCCGCGGTGGCGCGACCCAGGGCGCGTCGACCATCACCCAGCAGTACGTGAAGATCCTGTATCTCAACCAGCAGCGCTCACTGAGCCGCAAGATCCACGAGGCCATTTTGTCGCTGAAGATCCAGAAGCTGCAGAGCAAGAGCGAGATCCTCACCGGCTACCTCAACACGATCTACTTCGGCCGTGGGGCGTACGGCGTACAGGCGGCGGCCCAGGCGTACTTCGGCATCGACGCCAAGCGGCTCGACCTCAAGCAGAGCGCCGTGCTCGCCAGCGTGCTCAACAACCCGTCGCAGTTCGACCCCGCGAACGGCAAGAGCCACCGGAAGGCGCTGAAGGGCCGCTACTACTACGTACTCGACGGCATGGCCAAGATGGGCACGATCCCGGCGGACCGGGCCCAGAAGGCGGCGCGGCACCTGCCGAAGTTCCCGGTCTTCAAGGAGTCCAGCCAGTTCGGCGGCCAGAAAGGCCACATGCTGACGCTGGTGCGCCAGGAGCTGCACAACCTCGACTTCACCGACGACCAGATCGACGGCGGTGGACTGACGGTGACGACCACGCTCACCCGGCAGGCGATGGCCGCGGCCCGTCAGGGCGTCCTGCAGGTCCGACCCGGCATCAGTGACAAGTACCTCCATGTCGCGGTCGCCACCGTGCAGCCGGGCACCGGAAACCTGCTGGGGTTCTACGGCGGCCAGGACTACCTCCGCTCTCAGATCAACTGGGCCGAGGCCGGCGGCATGGTCGGCTCCGCGTTCAAGCCGGCGTCCCTGGCCGCCGCGATCACCGACGGCTACACGCTGAAGAGCACGTGGGACGGCAACTCGCCGCTCGTCTTCCCCGACGGGCTCCAGGTCCACAACGAGGGGGCGGCACCCGGCACCAGCTACGGCTCCCACGTGTCCTCGGTCCTCGCGCTCGAGCAGTCGATCAACACCGCCTTCGTCGACATGTCCAACAGCATGAAGAACGGGCCCCAGAAGATCCTGTCGATGGCGAACGCGATGGGGATCCCGCCGGCCGAGGCCGACCCCCACTACCCCGGCATCCCGAACTCGACTCGTGACCTGGAGGCCGACGCGCTGATCACGCTGGGCAAGGCCCGGGTCAGTGCCATCAACATGGCCAACACCTACGCCACCATCGCCAACGGTGGGCAGCGGGCCGACGTGCACGTCATCAACAAGGTCACCGACTCCGACGGCCAGGTGCTCTACGAGTACGAGCCGCACACGACGCAGGCCATCGACCCCGACATCGACGCCGACGTCAGCTACGCTATGCAGCAGGTGGTGCTGCACGGCACCGGCACCAACGCCCAGGCGGTGGGCCGTCCGGCAGCCGGCAAGACCGGCACCGCGACCAACGGCCTCAACCAGGTCTCGTCGTCTTGGTTCGTCGGGTTCACACCCCAGCTCTCGACCGCGGTCATGTACGTGCGCGGTGACGGCGACAACCAGCTGGACGGCGGCTGGCTGCCGCCGTACAACGGTGCGGCCGGCTACTTCGGTGCCGGCTATCCGACCGCGACCTGGGCGGCGGTGATGAAGGCCGACCTCACGGGGCAGCCCATCGAGCAGTTCCCGCCGCCGGCCAACGTCACGGGCAACGCCCCGGAGCCCGGTCACGATCCGACCGCCCCGCCGCCGGTCACGCCGACCACCCGTCACACGCAGTCGTCGGCGCCGACCAGCAGTACGACGACCAGCGCTCCGACGCACCCGACCCACCCGACCACGGGGACGTCGTCCCCGACCGTCACCCTCCCGACGTGCTTCCCGCCCGGACACTGCTCGTCGTCGAGTCCGACCAGTCCCAGCTCACCGACCGGGTCGGCCTCGACGGGACCGACGGCGAGCGCGAGTGTGCGTCCGTTGGGGGAGCAAGAGTCCTGGTGGTGAGTGGGGTACCCGACACGACCGGGGGCCGTGAGCCGCCGGTCGTGCACCCCACCGCGGACGACCCGGTCACCGCTGCCCTGAGCACGGGCGTGGGCGGCCCGCTCGGCGAGCATGCGGGACGGCACTCGTGGTGGACGCCCGTGCGCGTCGTGCTCGCGCTGACCGCGATCTGCTTCGCCCTCGGCTTCGTCCAGAAGTCTCCCTGCTACCACGCGACCTGGAGCAGCAGTGAGACCAACTACTCCGACCTCTGCTACTCGGATCTGCCCTACCTCTACGTCGACCGCGGTTTCGCCGAGCTGGAGTGGCCCTACTCGGACAGCATCGCGGTGCGGGACCGCTACGCCGTCATGGAGTACCCCGTCGGCATCTCCTACTTCGCGTTCGGGTCGGCCTACCTCACGCACTGGCTGTCGGGCTCACCCAAGCTGCGCGCACGAGGGGGCATGTCGCAGGCGCAGCTGGCGTCGAACCGTGGGGTTCACCGCGAGACCCTGCTGTTCACGGCCGTCGAGGGGGTGGGCTTCGCGCTGTGCGCCCTGCTCGCTGCCTGGTTCCTCAGCGGGGCACATCAGCGACGCCCGTGGGACGCAGCCCTGTTCGCCGTCTCACCGGTGCTGCTGTTCGAGGGGCTGATCAACTGGGACCTGCTGGCGGTGGTCTGTGTCGCGGGCGCGCTGTGGGCTCATGCCCGCGGGCGACCCGCACTCACGGGGTTCATGCTGGGCCTCGGCACGGCGGTGAAGCTCTACCCGCTGTTCCTGTTCGGCGCACTGATGGTGGTGTACGCCCGCCGGCGCCGCTACCGCGACCTGGCCGCGGCCACCGCGAGCGGCGTGGCCACCTGGGCACTCCTGAACGCCCCGGCGTACCTCTCCGGCCGGGCCGAGTGGAAGGTGTTCTGGACCTTCAACGCGCACCGTGGAGCCGACCTGGGCTCGGTGTGGCTGATCCTCGACCAGATGACCCAGCACACCACCAGCGTGGACACCATCAACGTGGTGTCCTGGATCTTCTTCGGTGCCTGGTGCGCGGCGGTCGCGGCAGTGGGCTTCCTCGCTCCGGAGACGCCACGTCTCGCCCAGCTCGGCTACCTGCTCGTGGTCGGCTTCCTCCTGGTGAACAAGGTCTACTCGCCGCAGTACGCCCTCTGGCTGCTCCCGCTGGCCGTGCTCGCCCGGCCGCGCTGGCGCGACCAGCTGATCTGGCAGTGCGGCGAGATCTTCTACTACGCCTCGGTGTGGTGGTACCTCGGCGGCCACCTCGACCCCGGTGGTGGGGGCGACCCGGGCTTCTACTGGCTGGCGATCATGGTCCGGATGGCCGCCGAGCTCTACCTGGCCGTGATCGTCGTGCGCGACATGCTGCTGCCCGAGCACGATGTGGTGCGCGACGTGAGCTGGCGCGACAGCCTGTCCTGGTGGCGCCTCGGCGGTCCCGGCCAGCTCGCGCTGGGTCGTCCGCAGGAAGACCCCGTCTGACCCCGGTCCCGGCCGAGGCGTCGTCGTACGACGACGCTCAGTCGAGGACGACGCGGTCGAACGTGGTCGCGGTGAAGCGCACGCGGACGTCGATCTCCTCGCCGACCGCCGGAACCCGGGGTCCGTGCGGGAGGAAGAGCATCGAGGCCTGCATGTGCGGGGGCTCGGCGAACAGTCGCTGCTTGCCGTCGACGGTGAACGGCGACCGGACGAACCCCGCGGCGTCGAGCCCGCCTCGCGCCAGGGTGGCCGCGCGCGCCTTCATCGAGTGGTCGCCGGTCGGCGCCTCCAGGCCGATGCCGTGGGCCGTGCCGCCGGACACGACCAGGATGTGGCCGGCCTTGGGGGCGGTCCGGCCCCGGTAGCCGAAGACGTCGCCGCGCTCGACGCCGTGCACGTCGAGGACGGTCGCGGTCGCCCGCATCGCACCGCGGTCGCCGAGCCAGAGGTCGCTGCCGATCCGGGGCCGCACCTCGAAGTCGGCGTACGACGAGCGGAGCGTCGCCAGCTCGGGAGCGGTGAGGTGGCTGACCCAGAGCGTGCGGGTGGACAGGTCGGAGGCGACCACGTCGTTGACCAGGTGGACGACCTCGGTCAGGTGGGCACCGTGGGCGAGCGGGAGGTGGAGGGAGACACCCTCCACCCTGGCCGGGCACCGGGCCAGCATCTTGCCGGCCGCCCGGAGCTCCTCGGCGGACATGCCGTGGCGTCTCATGCTGGTGAGCCGTTCGAGCACGATCCGGGCCTCGGGTTCGCGGTCGAGCAGTGCGAGCAGGTCCGCGAGCCGGCTCACCGTGTGGACGACACGGCCCGGTGACAGCGACTCCGGCGGCGTCGGGCCGCTCGGGCGCCAGGGCGTGAGCACCATCAGGTCGCCGTCGAAGCGCTGCTCGACCTCGGGCAGCTCGTGGTAGGTGCCCACCGCCAGGGTGTCGACGCCCAGCCAGTCTGACTTGCGCGCGAGCCGCGCCACCCCGAAGCCGTAGCCGTTGCCCTTGGCGACCGGGACCAGGCCGGGGGTGGTGTCCGCGACGAGGCGGAGGTGGCGGCGCCAGCGTTCGCCGTCGACGGTGAGATTCAGGCTCATCCGCGTCGCCCGGAGCGTCGGGAGAAGTAGAGCTGGAAGCCCTTGTAGAGGGCACGGTTGAGGGGGAGGTCCCACTCGCCGACGTTCTCGACCGCCTCTCCGCCGGTGCCGACCTTGAACTGGATCAACCCGATGTGGGGGTCCTCGGGGTCGAGAGTGTCGGTGATGCCGCGGAGGTCGTAGACGTCGGCGCACTGCTCGATGGCGTCGCGGATCATCGCCCACTGCACGGCGTTGGAGCCGCGGACCTCGCGCTTGTCGGTCGACGAGGCGCCGTAGGAGTACCACGCGTGGGTGCCGACGCGGACCGCGATCGTGGCGGCGACCAGGTCGCCCTCGTGATGGGCCAGCCACAGGGTGATCCGGTCCGGGTCCTCGGCGCCCAGCGCGTCGTACATGGTCTGGAAGTAGGCGAAGGCGCGGGGGGTGAAGTGGTCGCGCTCGGCGGTGTGGACGTAGAGGTCGTGGAAGGCCTTGAGGTCCGCGGAGCCTCCGGCGCTGACCACGACGCCGGCCTTGTCGGCCTTGCGGATGTTGCGTCGCCAGAGCTGGTTCATGCCGGCCAGGACGTCGTCCTCGGTACGGCGCGCACCGGCCTCGCTGTTGGTCGAGCCGGCCCCTCCGCTGGTCGAGCCTGTCGAGACCAACGCGATCACGAACGAGTACTGCGGCTGCCCGGCGGCGAACCCCCCGTCGGCGAGCTGCCGCTGCCAGCCCAGCGAGGCGAGCTGCTGGACGACACGCGCCCCGGTGGCCGACCGCTCGAGTGGGGCGAGGTCGGCGAGGCGGGAGACACCGGAGTCGGCGATGCCGTCCTTGACCTGGTCGGCGCTCCAGCGTCGGGTGACCACGGGTGGGCCCACGCGGACGCCGAACGCTCCCTGTGACTTCAGGTGCCGGGTCATCGGCTCGAGCCAGTCGGCGAGGTCGTCGACTGCCCAGTCGATGACAGGTCCCTCGGGGAGGTAGGCGAGGTAGCGCCGGAGGCGCGGGATCTGGCGGTAGAGCACGAGGCCCGCCCCGACGAGCTGGTCGCCGTCGTACCAACCGAGCGACTCGGACCGCCACTCGGGCTTCACCTGGCCCCACGCCGGGGTCTGCAGGAAGCTCGCGGACGAGCGGCCGGCGATGAAGGCGCGGTGATCCCCGACGGAGATCGGCCGGACGGTGAGGGTCACGGCGACGAGGCTACCGGGGCGGAACCGTCCGCTTCGTCAGGGCACCGGGACATCCGCGGAGACCGGGAGACGGATCCAGGCGTCCGTACCGCCGCCCTCTCGGTCCGCGATGCCGACCGACCCCCCGTGGGAGCTGGCGATCGTCGCAACGATCGCCAGGCCCAGCCCCGACCGACCGGTCGACCTGCCTCTGGTGAACCGGTCGAACGCATGACCCTCGAGCTCGGGCTCCAACCCGGTACCCCGGTCCCGCACGTGCACGACCACGGCTCCGGGCTCCGACTCGGCGGTGAGCTCGACATCGCCCAGCGCATGATCGAGGGCGTTGGACACCAGGTTGGCGACCGCCCGCTCGAGCGTGCCCGCGTCGCCCGGGAGCCAGAGGCCGGGTGCGTCGGTCACGATGATGCTGCGGCCGTGGGCCGACGCGACGTCCCCGAAGCGAGCGGCCACCTCCTCGAGCAGCGCGGTCACGTCGATCCGGGTCACGACCACGCGGTCGTCCTCGGCCGTGGACAGCAGCAGCAGGTCCTCGGCGAGAGTGATGAGCCGCGCCACCTCCACGCGGGCCGAGCGGATGCTGTCCGCGAGCTGCTCGCTGGTCCGCTCGTGACGCACAGCCAGCTCGAGCTCGAGCGCCATCGACGCCAACGGTGTGCGCAGCTCGTGGCTGGCGTTGGCCACGAAGGCTCGTTGCTTGGCGGACGCGACCTCCAGGCGCGCGAGCAGGCCGTTCAGGGTGACCCCGAGCCGGGCGACCTCGTCGTGACCCGGCGACACGGGCAGGCGCTGCCCCGGGGTCAGCGTCGAGATCTCCGTCGCACGCGTCCGCATCCGGTCCACCGGTGCCAGTGCGAGTCCGGTCAGGACGTACCCGCCGAGGGTGGCCAGGAGCGCCAGCAGCGGAATGCCGACGAACAGCTGGTGCCGCACTCGAGCGAGCGTCTCGATGTCGTTGCCCTCCGTGATCCCGAGGACGAAGGCGGCGCGCCGTCCGTCGACCCGGATGGGCGTCGCCAGCAGACGGGCCGGCTCGTCGAGGCCCGGCGCGCTCGGAACCGTGGTCAGGAACGTGGACGTCGTCGCGCGGCTCGCCTGTGCGGGCGTCAACAGCGGCTTCCTGGCCAGGGTCCGGGTGGCGTCGATCACCGTGCCGTCGGCCGCGAGCACCTCCGCGAAGCTCTCCCCGTGCTCGATGTACCCCCGCGAGCGCAGTCGGTCCAGCGGCCGGCCGTGACCGGCGGCCACGGTGCCGAGGTCCTGCGCCCGCTGCCGCAGCTCGCGGTCGAGGTCGGCGTGGAGGCCATGTGAGAGCGAGGCGTACGCCGCCCCACCGACGGCGATGAGCAACACGCTCATGACCAGTCCGAAGCCGAGGGCCAGCCGCAGGCGAACCGGGATCCGACTCATGGGGAACGCGTGTTCGCCAGGCGGTATCCCGCACCACGGACGGTCTGGATCGACGAGGTGCCGAACGGCTTGTCGACGCGATCCCTCAGGCCCATGATGCAGACGTCCACGACGTTGGACCGCGGCTCGAGCGCCTGGTCCCAGGCCAGGTGCACCAGCTCCTCGCGGGTCAGGACGCGCCCCGCCCTGCGCATCAGTGCCTCCAGCACCGCGAACGCCCGATGGCTGAGCTCGATCTCGCTGTCCCCGCGCCAGACCCGGCGCTGGCGCATGTCCAGGCGGAGCCCCGCCGCCGTCACGACGTCGCTGCGCTCCACGCGTCCCCGGCGGCCCAGGGCGTGCATCCGGGCGAGCAGCTCGGCGAACGCAAAGGGCTTGGTGAGGTAGTCGTCCGCCCCGGCCTCGAGCCCGGCCACCCGGTCGGGGACGGCGTCGCGGGCCGTCAGCATCAGGATCGCGGTCGCGCTGTCGGTCTCCCGGATCAGCCGGCAGACTTCGAAGCCGTCGAGGTCCGGCAGCATCACGTCGAGCACGATCGCGTCGTACTCCTGCTCCGCGGCGTGCCAGACGGCATCGGCCCCGGTCGACGCCACGTCGACGACGAAACCCTCTTCGGTCAAGCCGCTGCGCAGCAGTCGGGCCATCTTGGCCTCGTCCTCCACCAGCAACACCTTCATCTGGTCAGTGTGCACGCGCAGATGAGGCCTGCGTGAGGTTCATCGAGCCCTCATCCGGCTCTCGTAGCGTGCGAGGCGGACACGACACCCAGGAGGACCCCATGCCCATCCACATCACTCGCCCTGTGCGCTTCGCCGCGGCCTGCACGGGTCTTGCCGCTTCGGCGGTCCTCGTGGGCTCGCCCGTCGCGGCCGGCCCGCGCCCGCCGTCACCGCACCACCCCGGCCCGGCGGCGTTCACCCACGGCCGGGTCGACAACCCGTGGTTCCCGCTCAAGCCCGGGACCGTGACGGTCTTCCGCGGTCGCGACTCCGGAAAGTCGTCGCGTGACGTGGTGTTCGCGTCGTACCGCACCAAGGTGGTCGATGGTGTGGTCTGCCGGGTCGTCGACGACCGGCTCTACCTCAACGGGATCCTGCGCGAGCGCACCCACGACTTCTACGCCCAGACGCTCACGGGCATGGTGTGGTACTTCGGCGAGCACACCGCCGAGCTCGACAAGCAGGGCCACGTGACCAGTCGGGAGGGCTCCTTCGAGTCCGGGGTCGATGGAGCCGAGGCCGGCATCTTCATGCCGGCGCATCCGAAGGTGGGCGACACCTTCCGGCAGGAGGACTACCCGGGCCACGCAGAGGACCAGTTCACCGTCGTACGACGCGGGGTCACCGTCAGCGTGCCGGCGATCGCCAGTCGGCACGCCCTGCTCACCCGGGAGACGACGCCGCTCGAGCCGGGCATCGTGGACCACAAGTTCTACGTGCGCGACATCGGTGTGGTGCTGGAGAAGACGGTCAAGGGCGGCCACGAGGTGGGCCGCCTGGTGGCACTCCGGCACCGGCCTCGCTGAGGCCCGCCCCGAGCCGCCGCGCCGGGCGGCCTCACAGTCGAGACCGGACCGCCTCGAAGTCGGCGAGGTGCTCTTCGGCCCCACCGGGGGTCTCGAACACCACGGGTGCCCCGGCCTCGCGCACCACCTGGGCGAGGAGGTCGGGATCGATGCGTCCGTGGCCGACGTTGGCGTGACGGTCGGCACCGGAGTCGAACTCGTCGCGACTGTCGTTGCAGTGAACGAGGTCGATCCGGCCGGTGATCGCGCGGACCTGGTCGACCACTGACTCCAACGGGATGCCACCGGCGTGGGCATGGCAGGTGTCGAGGCAGAAGCCGACCCGGTCTGCGCCCTCGGCCGCGGAGATCGCGTCGAAGACGCCCTTGATCCGGTCGAGGTAGCGGGCCATGGCGTTGTCACCACCCGCGGTGTTTTCGATCAGCAGGGGGATCTTGAGGTCGGTGGCATCGACCGCCTTGCGCCAGTTGTCGAAGCCCGTGCGAATGACCTGGGGGTCGTTCGACTTGTTCTCCACGTGGCCGCCGTGGACGATCAGCCCGCGCGCGCCGATCTCGGCCGCGGCGTCCATGTGTTGCTGGAGTAGCTTGCGGGACGGGATGCGGATGCGGTTGTTGGTCGTCGCGACGTTGACGACGTAGGGGGCGTGGACATAGAGGCCGACACCCGCGGCCTCGGCGTCGGCGCGCAACCCCTCGGCGCCACCGGAGTAGCGGATCTCGGGACCCTTGTACCCCTGCGGGTCGCCGAGGAAGAACTGCACGTGCGGGGCCTGCCGGGCCCGCGCCTCGGCGATCGGGTCGGTCTGCTCGACATGGGCTCCGAGGGCGAGTTCGGTCATGGCGCCATCGTAGGAACGGGTGCCGACAGCATGCGTCGCGTCCACGGGTGGCAGGCTGGGCTCATGGACATCGTGGTGCTCGTCGTACTCATCCTGGCGCTTGCGGGGATCTTCGTCGCGGCCGGCTTCGTGATCCTCGCCTCGCTGAGCAAGAGGTAGCGCGTCATCCCCGACCGGGTCGGGCGGTGGGTGTGCCACCGGCGGACTGCCAGTCGAGGCGCGGTCACCAGGCGTCGGGTGACGGTCGGCAGAGGCAGAACGTGTGGCCGGCCGGGTCGGCGTACACCCGGAATCCGCGCTGAGCAGGGGAGGTCGGCGCGTCCACGGGGTCGACGGCTCGGCCGCCCAGCGCCAGCACCCGGTCGTGGGCGGCGGCGATGTCGGTGACGAAGAAGTCGATGTGGGCCTGCTGCGGCACCCCGTCGGCGGGCCACGTAGGCGGGACGTGGTCGGGCGCCAGCTGGAAGCTGAGCTGGGGACCGGGACCGCTGATCGTGACCCACTCGTCGTCGGCATGGGCGACGTCGTAGCCGAGCAGGTCGGCGTAGAAGTCCGCCAGAGAGCCAGGGTCGCGGCAGTCGAACGCGAAGGTGTGGAACACGGGTCGATGGCTCATGTTCGCGACGTTAGCGGACGCCGCGGACGCGCGTGCGCCAGCCTGCCGACATCCTTCCCGAGAACTATCTTCGGCGGGGAACGTTGCACTCACAGGCGTTTAGGGGGAGGCTGCGCGTTGACTACACCACCCAGGAGGGTGAAACAGCCATGACCGAGCAGCCCGGGAACCCCACGGATC
>DAINSL010000077.1:0-11440 GCA_036741335.1 Nocardioides sp.
GCCCTGAGCCCGTCCATCGCTCAGCCGACGGCCGCGGCGGCTGCGCGGCCCGCCGTACGACCGGAGAACAGGCAGCCGCCGAGGAAGCTCCCCTCGAGCGCGTTGTAGCCCATCATCCGGCCGCCACCGAACCCGTTGACCTCGCCCGCGGCGTACAGGCCGGGCACGGGCTCGCCCGACGACGTCAGGCAGCGGCCGGACAGGTCGGTGACGAGTCCGCCGAGGGTCTTGCGGGTCAGGACGTTGAGTCGTACGGCGATCAGTGGGCCGTTCTTCGGCTCCAGGATCTTGTGCGGCGCCGCGACCCGGACCAGCTTGTCGCCGCGGTAGGACCGATGCTGGCGGATGAACGTCACCTGGGTGTCCTTGGCGTAGGCGTTGTCGATCTGCCGGTCGCGGGCCTCGATCTGCCTGCGCAGGTCCACCTCGTCGATCACTGCGCCGCCCTGGTCGGGGCCGCCCACAAGGTTCATGCCGGCGACCAGCTCGGTCAGGGTGTCGGCGACGACGAAGTCCGCGCCGTGCCGCTTGAACGCCTCGACCGGACCTGGTGCCCCGTCGCCGACGACGCGGCCGAGCAGCAGCTTGACGTCCTTGCCGGTGAGATCGGGGTTCTGCTCCGACCCGACAGTGCGAACTCCTTCTCGATGATCTTCTGGGTGAGCACGAACCACGAGTAGTCGTAACCCGTCTCGCGCAGGTACCGCAGCGTGCCGAGGGTGTCGAAGCCCGGGAGGTACGGCGCGGGCAGGCGTCGCCCGGCGGCGTCGAACCACATCGAGGACGGCCCGGGCAGGATCCGGATGCCGTGGTTGTCCCAGATCGGGTCCCAGTTGCGGATGCCCTCGACGTAGTGCCACATCCGGTCCTCGTTGATGATCTCGGCGCCGGCGTCGCGGGTGATGCCGAGCATCCGGCCGTCGACGTGCGCGGGCACTCCGGCGACCATGAACTTCGGTGGCGTGCCGAGACGCGCCGGCCAGGACCTCCGGACCAGGTCGTGGTTGCCGCCGATGCCGCCGCTCGACACGATCACGGCCTGGGCGGTCAGCTCGAAGTCGGCGATCTCGTCGCGGTTGGACGCCCTGCCGCGGTCCATGGTGTCGGGCGCGAGCACCTTCCCCCTCACTCCGCTGGTCGAGGTTGTCGAGACCACGAGTTCGTCGACCCGGTGCCGGAACGCGAACCGCACCCGGCCGGTCGCCGTGTGCTCGCGCACGCGCCGTTCGAACGGCTCCACGACACCCGGGCCGGTCCCCCAGGTGAGGTGGAAGCGGGGCACGGAGTTGCCGTGGCCGTCGGCCCGGCCGTCACCGCGCTCGGCCCAGCCGAGCACCGGGAAGATCCGCAGGCCCATCGCCCGCAGCCACGACCTCTTCTCCCCGGACGCGAAGTCGACGTACGCCTCGGCCCACTTCCGCGGCCAGTAGTCCTCCTCGCGGTCGAACTGCGCGCTGCCCATCCAGTCGGAGAGCGCAAGCTCGTGGCTGTCCTTCACCCCCATCCGGCGCTGCTCGGGGGTGTCGACCAGAAACAACCCGCCGAGGCTCCAGAAGGCCTGGCCGCCCAGCGACTGCTCGGGCTCCTGGTCGACCAGGATCACCCGCCGACCGGCGTCGGCGACCTCCGCGGCCGCGGCGAGGCCGGCAAGGCCATGACCGACGACGATGACATCCGCATCCATGTCGGGACCCTAACCGCCCGCATCGCACTAGGGTCGGGCTCGTGAGGGACGCCACGAACCAGCGCGACTTCGAGGACGGCATCGAGCGCGACTTCAGCCGGCAGATGTCGTACGGCGACTACCTCCAGCTCGACCTGCTGCTGTCGGCGCAGCGGCCACTGAGCGACCCGCCGCAGCACGACGAGCTGCTGTTCATCATCCAGCACCAGACCTCGGAGCTCTGGCTGAAGCTGCTGGTCCACGAGCTCCGGTCGGCCCGGTCGCTGCTCGCCTCCGACGACCTGTCCCCCGCCCTCAAGCGACTGGCGCGGGTCAAGCACGTCCAGCACGTGCTCACCGACCAGTGGTCGGTGCTGGCGACGCTGACCCCGTCGGAGTACGCCCAGATCCGGCCCTTCCTGGCCACGTCGTCGGGCTTTCAGTCCGCGCAGTACCGCGAGGTCGAGTTCCTGCTCGGCAACAAGAGCGCCGACATGGTCAAGGTGTTCTCCCACGACCCGGTCGCGCAGTCGGAGCTGACCGCGCTGCTGCACGAGCGGTCGCTGTACGACGAGTTCCTGGCCTACCTCGCGCGGCAGGGGTACGCCGTACCTCCCGAGCTGCTCGACCGCGACTGGTCGCAGCCGTACCGCTCGAACTCGACGCTCGTGGAGATGTTCGCCGGGGTCTATGCCGTCCCGGAAGAGCACTGGGGCATCTACGAGACCTGCGAGGAGCTGGTCGACCTCGAGGACAACTTCCAGGAGTGGCGCTTCCGGCACCTCCAGGTGGTGCAGCGCACGATCGGCCACAGGAGTGGCACCGGCGGCTCGACGGGCGTCGACTTCCTGCGTCGGGCGCTGGACCTGACGTTCTTCCCCGAGCTGTACGCCGTCCGCTCCCGGATCGGGGAGTAGGCGACCGGCCGCTGTCAATTTCCCCGGTCGACCGGGGAAATTGGCAGATGACGGGCGAAGTTTCGGCCCCCCAGTGACAAGTTTGCCTGTCCAGTGCTCACACGAGGTGTCGGCACCGCCCGGCACAATGTCGCCATGCTGCTGCGCGACCTCGTCGAGACGTCGGGCGTCGTCGCCGCCACGCGGTCTCGCAAGGCCAAGGTCGCCGCGATCGCCGAGCGGCTGGCTCAGGCCGAGGAGGCCGAGTTGCCCGTCGTGACGGCGTACCTCGGCGGCAGGATCCTCCAGCGCCGCACCGGTGTGGGCTGGCGCGGCGTCAGCTCGCTGCCCGACCCGGCCGCGGGGCCGACACTGACCGCGCTCGATGTCCACGAGACCCTCGACGAGCTCGCGGCGCTGTCCGGGCCGGGCTCGCAGGAGGCTCGAGCATCGGGGGTCCGGGCGCTGTTCGCCCGGGCGACCGCCGACGAGCAGCGCTGGCTGCGCGGCGTGATCACCGGCGCGGTGCGTCAGGGAGCGCTGGACGCGCTGGTGCAGGAGGCGATCGCGGCCGCGTCGGGCGTGAAGCTCACAGCCGTACGACGTGCCGCGATGCTGGCGGGCGGCACCGTGCCGATCGTGGTCGCCGCGATGACCGGCGGCGAGACGGCGCTCGCCGAGGTCGGGCTTGAGGTCGGCCGGCCGGTGCTCCCGATGCTCGCCTCCAGCGCGCCGGACGTCGCGGCCGCGATGGCGAAGGCGGGCGGCGGCCGCGACCAGCCCGTGGCGATCGACGTGAAGCTCGACGGCATCCGGATCCAGGTCCACCGCCGCGGTGACGACATCCAGATCGCCACCCGCAGCCTGGACGACATCACCCAGCGGCTGCCGGAGGTCGTGGCCGTCGCCCGGTCACTCCCGGCGCAGGAGTTCGTGCTCGACGGCGAGGCGATCGCCCTGGACGAGGACGGCCGGCCGCGGCCCTTCCAGGAGACCGCGTCGCGCACCGCCCAGTCGGATCGCGAGGGCGGCGTGGCGGTCACGCCGTACTTCTTCGACGTGCTCCACCTCGACGGCCGCGACCTGCTCGACGCGCCGGGCAGCGAGCGGCTCGAGGTCCTCGACGCGCTTGTCCCCGAGCAGCACCGGGTCCCCCGCCTGGTCACCGACTCGACGACGGCGGCTGAGGAGTTCGCCCGCCACGCCCTCGCCTCCGGACACGAGGGCGTGGTCGTGAAGAGCCTCTCGATCGGGTACGCCGCCGGCCGTCGCGGCTCCGGCTGGGTCAAGGTCAAGCCGGTCCACACCCTCGATCTCGTCGTCCTCGCGGTCGAGTGGGGAAGCGGGCGGCGCGAGGGCTGGCTGTCCAACATCCACCTCGGCGCGCGCGACCCGGACGCCAACGACGGGGCGGGCGGGTTCGTGATGCTCGGCAAGACCTTCAAGGGCATGACCGACGAGATGCTGGCCTGGCAGACCGAGCGCTTCACCGACCTCGCCCTGGAGCCGAGTGAGATCCGCGCGCACTACGTCGTGCCCCTGCGGCCCGAGCAGGTCGTCGCGATCGCGTTCGACGGCGTCCAGCGGTCCGCCCGCTACCCCGGCGGCATGGCCCTCCGCTTCGCCCGCGTGGTCAGGTATCGCGACGACAAGGGTCCCGACGAGGCCGACACCATCGAGACCGTCGGGTCATTCCTCGGTTGAACGAACGTTCGTCCAACCGGAGCAGGCCCGCAGCGGCGCGACCTGGGTCCGCCGCGGTCCGGGTCCGACCACGACTGCTCGGCACCTCGGTCGATGGCGTCGGTGGATAGGTTCGGAGCACCACCGACGTGAGGACCGAGCGTGATCGAGCTGACCCGTGGCCAGGAGATGGCACTGACCACCGAGGCCGGGCAACCGCTGACCCAGTTGCAGATGGGTCTGGGCTGGGACAAGGAGCGGGGAGCGGGTTTCATCGGCACCGGCGCGCCCGACGTCGACCTGGACGCCTCGGCGGTGCAGTTCGCGGGTGGCCAGCTGTTCGACCTCGCGTTCTACAACAACCTGAAGACGCGCGACGAGTCCGTTGTACACCTCGGTGACAACATCAGCGGCCGGGGTGAGGGGGACGACGAGCGCCTCACCGTGGATCTGAGCCGCGTCTACGCCAAGGTCGACACGATGCTCTTCCTCGTCAGCAGCTACCAGGGCCACACCCTGGAGTGGGTCCGCAACGCCTACTGCCGGCTCGTCGACGACCACGACGCCGAGCTGGCGCGGTTCACCCTCACCGGGGGCACGCCGCGCACCGGCCTGGTCATGGCCAAGCTCTTCCGGGACGGCGAGCAGTGGCGGCTGAAGGCGATCGGCGAGGGCGTCGCGATCACGGTCCCGACCGAGTCGCTCGACCGACTCACCCCCTTCCTCTGATCCCGCGTCCAGCGACAGGTGTGCAACTCGGAGTTGCACGGTCCTACGATGCAGCCATGCCGACCAACGCGGACCGGCCCGAGGGGCGTCGCAGCACCGCCGCACGACGTCGCGCGCGGGAGTCCGCGATCCTCGCCGCCACCCGCACCTTGTTCGACGAGCGCGGGGTGGCCGAGGCGCAGATCGAGGACATCGCGCGGGCGGTCGGGATCAACCGGGCCATCGTCTACCGGCACTTCACCGGCAAGGAGGAGCTGTTCGCGCTGGCCCTGGTCGGCTACCTGGACGAGCTCTCCTCCGTGCTGTCCGACGCGGCGGCGGCGACCCCGTCACCGCCGAAGCAGCTGGCGGCACTCGTCTCGACGTTCGTCGACTACGGCGTCGCCCACCCCGCCTTCGTCGACTGCGCGCACAGCCTGATGCGGCGCACCGGCACCGAGCTCTTCGATGAGATCTCCGAGGGCGCGATGCTGCGCCTCGGCCGCGCGATCGCCGCCTGCCTGGCCACGCTGCGCCAGACGCTGGAGGACGGGGTCTCCGCGGGCGAGTTCAAGGTCGACGATCCGGTGCTGCTCGCGAACACGCTCTACGCGACCGGACTCGGCGGCCTCCAGCTCGCGCGGGTGGGGCTGGTCATCGACGAGGCGTCACCCGGGGTGCCGCACGTCGGCCGGATCCGGGCCGAGCAGGTGAAGGCGCTGCTGCTCACCTCGGCGCTGGCGATGGCCCAGGGCTGAGTCAGCGCTCGAGGATCGCGGTGACGCCCTGGCCCCCGGCGGCGCAGATGGAGATCAGCGCGCGGCCCGAGCCCAATTGGTCGAGCAGCTTCGCGGCCACGTTGAGGATCCGACCACCCGTGGCGGCGAACGGGTGCCCCGCGGCCAGCGACGAGCCGTTCACGTTGAGCTTCGACCGGTCGATCTCGCCGAGCGGCGCGTCGAGGCCGAGGCGCTCCTTGATGAAGATCGGGTCCTCCCACGCCTTCAGCGTGGCCAGCACCTGTGAGGCGAACGCCTCGTGGATCTCGTAGAAGTCGAAGTCCTGGAGCGTCAGCCCGTTGCGCGCCAGCAGCCGCGGTACGGCGTACGCCGGCGCCATCAGCAGACCCTCGTTGCCGTGCACGAAGTCGACGGCCGCGGTCTCGTGGTCGACCAGGAACGCCAACGGCTCGAGCCCGTGGGCGACCGCCCACTCCTCCGAACCCAGCAGCACCGCGGAGGCGCCGTCGGTCAGCGGAGTGGAGTTGCCCGCGGTCATGGTCGCGCCCTCGCCGTGGCCGAACACCGGCTTGAGCTTGGACAGCTTCTCCACCGAGGAGTCCGCGCGGAGGTTCTCGTCTCGCTCGAGCCCCCGGAACGGCGTGATCTGGTCGTCCAGGAACCCGGCGTCGTACGCCGCGGCGAGGTGCTGGTGGGACAGCGCAGCCAGCTCGTCCTGCTCCTCGCGCCCGATCCGCCACTCCAGCGCTGTCAGCGCGGCGTGCTCGCCCATCGACAGCTTCGTCCGCGGCTCGCCGTTCTGCGGGATCGAGAGGCCGATGTCCGTCGGCCGGATCTGCGCCAGCGCGGCCAGGCGGCCCCTGGTGTCGCGGGCCGCGTTGACCTTCATCAGCTTCTTGCGCAGCTTGTCGCTGATCGCGACCGGCGCGTCCGAGGTGGTGTCCGTGCCGCCGGCGACGCCGACCTCGATCCTGCCGAGCGCGATCTTGTCGGCCACGATGGCGGCCGCCTGGAGGCCGGTACCGCACGCCTGCTGGATGTCGGTGGCCGGAGTCTCCGGAGCCAGTTTCGAGCCCAGCACCGACTCGCGGATCAGGTTGAAGTCGCGCGAGTGCTTGAGCACGGCGCCGGCGACGACCTCGCCCAGGCGCTCGCCCTCGATCCCGAAGCGGGTCACCAGCCCGTCGAGAGCTGCGGTGAACATCTCCTGGTTGGAGGCGTCGGCGTACACACTGTTGGAGCGGGCGAACGGGATGCGGTTGCCGCCGAGCACGGCGACCCGGCGGGTCTGCGAGTTCATGCCCCATATCCTTGTGCCTCTGGCCGCCGCAACCAATGCAATGAGCGCCACATCACCAAATGTGGACGCTGAGTTACACATCCGGTTACATGAGGACGCATGAGCGATCGCTACCAGGACTTCGTGTCCTCCCCCGTGGGCAGGCTGATGGTGAAGAACCTCGGCCTGCCCCACCCCGTGCAGCTCGACCGGTACGTCGCGGGGTCACCGCTGGTGGACGGCACGGTCGCCCTGGGCGGCACCGGACGACTCATCGAGTCCCTGCCGGGCATCCTCGACACCCTGGGCATCGCCTCGGTGGCGACCACTGACGGGGACACCCGCTACAAGGGTCTGGTCTTCGACGCCACCGGGCTCACCGACCCGTCGCAGCTGGTCGCGCTCCGCGACTTCTTCGCCCCGCTGATGCGCAGCCTGCAGACCTGTTCGCGGCTCGTGGTGATCGGCACCCCACCGGAGGTCGTCAAGGACGAGCAACGGATCGCCCAGCGCGCGCTCGAGGGCTTCACCCGGAGCCTCGGCAAGGAGGTCGGCCGCGGAGGGACATCTCAGCTGGTGTACGTCGCGGACGGCGCCGAAGGTGCGGTCGCCTCGACGCTCGCGTTCCTGCTCTCACCCAAGTCGGCGTACGTCTCCGGCCAGGTGATCCGGATCGGCACCTCGGCCACGAAGCCCGCTGAAGAGACCGACTGGCAGCGGCCCCTGGCCGGCAAGATCGCCCTCGTGACCGGGGCCGCGCGTGGCATCGGCGAGCAGATCGCGCGGGTGCTGGCCCGCGACGGCGCCACGGTGGTCGGCGTCGACGTACCGCAGGCGGCGAGCGACCTGATCGCGCTGACCAACGAGCTCGACGGCGACTATCTGACCCTCGACATCACCGCCAAGGACGCGCCGAAGCGGATCGCCCAGCACCTCTCGACCGCCCACGGCGGCGTCGACATCGTCGTCCACAACGCCGGCATCACCCGCGACAAGCGGCTCGCCAACATGGACGAGGAGCGCTGGAACTCCGTCATCGGCGTCAACCTCGTCGCCCCCGCGCGGATCACCCGGGAGCTGCTCGACCAGGGCCTGATCCACGACAACGGCCGGATCATCGGCGTCGCCTCCATCGCCGGCATCGCGGGCAACATGGGCCAGACCAACTACGCCGCGTCCAAGGCCGGTGTGATCGGCCTCGTCGACTCCCTGGCCGGGGAGCTGAAGAAGGGGATCACCGTCAACGCGGTGGCACCCGGCTTCATCGAGACCAAGATGACCGCAGCCGTCCCGTTCGCGACCCGCGAGGTCGGGCGTCGGCTCAACTCGCTCAGCCAGGGCGGCCTGCCGGTCGACGTGGCGGAGACGATCGCGTGGTACGCGAACCCCGCCTCCACCGCGGTCAACGGCAACGTGGTCCGGGTCTGCGGCCAGATGATGCTGGGGGCGTGATGGACGCGACCTTGCTCAAGGCGGCGCTCCCGTCGATCCCGTTGGTCAACCAGCTCCCCGGGATCCGCAAGACCGGTGGCGACCCGTCCGCCCTGCGCGAGGAGCGCGTCGCCGCGGTCGAGGCGGACCGGGTCCGCGCGTACGCACGCGTGTGCGGCTTCCCGATGAAGGACGTCGCTCCGCTGCCCTACCCGCACCTGCTCGCGTTTCCGCTGCACATGGCGATCATGACCTCACCGCGGTTCCCCTACCCCGCCATGGGTGGCGTTCACATCACGAACTCGATCACGTCCCGGCGGCCGGTCGCACTCGGCGAGACGCTGCACCTCGCCGTACACACGTCAGCTCCGCGCTCGCATCCGCAGGGCACGTTGATCGACTTCCGCGCTGCGGCCACCGCGGACGGCGAGGTCGTGTGGGAGTCCACGTCGACCTACCTGCTGCGGGGCGGGCCACGGGTGGTCTCGACAGGCTCGGCCAGCGGAGCGGAGCCGACGGCGGACGCGGGCGGCTCCTCCCGCGGGCCGCGCGAGATCCCGCCGGGACGCGTGAGCTGGCAGCTGCCGGGCGACCTGGGACGTCGGTACGCCGCGGTGTCGGGCGACCACAACCCGATCCACCTCTACCCGCTGACCGCGAAGGCGCTCGGCTTCCCGCGCCAGATCGTGCACGGCATGTGGAGCCTGGCCCGCTGCGTGGCCGCCCTGGAGAACCGCCTGCCCGACGCGGTCATCGTGGAGGCGGCGTTCAAGAAGCCGATCTTCCTGCCGGGCTCGGTGGGCTTCGGCGTCGACACCACGACGGAAGGCGACCTCGCCTTCGCGCTGACGTCGCCGAAGAACGGCGCCCCGCACCTGGTCGGCCGCACGCACGCTGCCTAGCTGGACGTCATACGAAGCGGTCGTCCCAGCGACCAGGACGGATGACGTCCCGCAGGGTCAGCGCGTCCGCATCCGGATCAGGCCCTCCTGGGCAACGGTCGCGACCAACCGTCCGTCCTGGGTGAAGACTCGTCCGATCGAGAGTCCGCGGGCACCGCTCGCCGACGGTGACCACTCGTCGTACAGCCACCACTCGTCGGCGCGGAACGGCCGGTGGAACCAGATCGCGTGGTCGAGCGAGGCGGGCTGGAGACCCTCGGACGCCACGGTCACGCCGTGCGGGACGAGCGCCGCGCCCAGCAGCGTCATGTCGCTGGCGTAGGTGAACGCCGCCACATGCTCCACCGGGTCGTCCCCGAGCTCGCCGTTGATCCGCACCCAGAGCTGCGCGCGAGCCGGCCGCGACGTGTCCTCACCGAGGTGCGTGGAGCCCGGATGCTCGGTGTTGCCGAGGTAGCGGATGTCGAGGGCCGCCCACTCCTTGATGTAGTCCTCGCCGCCGGTACGGCGCGCGGCCAGGTCGGCGAAGTTCAGCCCGTCGTCGGGCCCCGGCACCTCCGGCATCGTGTCCTGGTGCTCGAAGCCGTCCTCGGCCACCTGGAAGTTCGCGGTCAGGTAGAAGATCGGGTGCCCGTGCTGCCGCGCGACCACGCGCCGGGTCGCGAACGAGCGCCCGTCACGGATCCGCTCGGCGTCGTAGATGATCGGCACCGCGGTGTCGCCGGGGCGCAGGAAGTAACAGTGCATCGAGTGCACCGCGAAGCCCTCGTCCGCCGTACGGATCGCCGCGATCAGCGCCTGCGCGGCCACCTGGCCGCCGAACACCCGTTGTCGATCGGTCTCGGGCTGGCGTCCGCGGAACAGGTCGGTGTCGAGGTCCTCGATGTCGAGCAGCTCGGCGAGCTCGGCCGCCGAGGCCGGCATCAGGCGTCGCCCTCGGGCGAGTCGAGCCCGGCCAGGAACTGCTCGAACTGCTGGCCGATCTCCTCACCCGTGGGCATCGGCTCGTTCTCGGCGAGCAGGCTGCTCCCCTCCTGCTCGGCCCGGGCGAACGAGTCGTACTGCTGCTCGAGGGCCTGCACGACCTCGGCGACCTCGGGGTTGCTCGCCAGGTAGTTGTTGACCTCCTCGCCGCGCGTGTGCGCCTCCTCGCGCAGCTCGGTCAGGTCGATGGTGAGCCGCACGGCCCGCTCGACCTGCTCGAGCAGCTCGACCGAGGCTCGCGGGTAGTCCAGCTGGGCGAGGTAGTGCGGGATGTGCGCTACGAAGCCCATGGCCGGGTGACCCCACTCCCCCAGCCGCAGCTCCAGCAGGGCCTGCGCGCTGGACGGGATCTGCAGCTCGCCCCGCCACGGA
Organism: Nocardioides sp.; assembly: GCA_036741335.1. Taxonomy (GTDB): domain Bacteria; phylum Actinomycetota; class Actinomycetes; order Propionibacteriales; family Nocardioidaceae; genus Nocardioides. The sequence continues at coordinate 10,659 of DAINSL010000077.1, forward strand.
CTGTCTCCGGACAGGAGCTCCGGCCGGTTGGCGTGGTGGGTGACCGCGATCGGCCGCGTGTGGGGCACCGCCATCGGGACCGCGCCCATGCTGACCACCCGGGTCACGCCCAGCTGCTCGACCACTCGGCGTACGGCACCGGCGAACGCCTCCCACCGGTTGTCGGGCTCGGGACCGTGCAGCAGCAGGTACGGCGCGCCGCCGGCGTCGGCGAGCAGCCGCACCACCAGGCGCGGCGCGTCGTACTGCTCGTAGTGGTCGCGCACGAACGACATCGCCGGTCGGCGGGCACGGTAGTCGTGGAACTCGTCGACCTCGAAGGTGGCGACCACGCGGCCGCCCTCGGACTGCTCGACGAGGTGCCGCGCCGCGTGCGCCGCCGCGTGCCCGGCGTCCAGGAAGCCGTCGAGGACCATCACCATCGGAACGCCGGACCCGCTCGAGAGCTCGGGTACGTCGTCGACGATGTGGACCAGACGGTCGGGATCGGGCACGGATGACCTTTCGGGGAGCGGACCTCTCATAGCGTTGCGCGCTGCCAGCCTATTCCGTCGGTTCGGTCGGCCGACGAACCATTCGCGGCTCCCACCTCGTCTGGCAGGGTGGCGGGGCACGGCGTTCCGCGAGATGGAGGAACCGGTGAGCGTTCGGGACAGGACGGCGTTCGCAGAGTTCGCCGCGGCCCGTGCCGGGTCGCTGCACCGGGCGGCGTACCTCATGGTGGGCGACCCGCAGCTCGCGCAGGACCTGGTGCAGGAGGCCCTAACCAAGACGTACGTCGC
>DAINSL010000078.1:0-10182 GCA_036741335.1 Nocardioides sp.
TCCACGAAGCGGTGGAGGTCGATCACGATGTGCTTGGCGTGGAACGTGCCGGTGGCGCTGTCGTTGCTGCCCGACCCCGCGTTGGAGCCCCAGCCGGTCGCTTCACTGAGGTCGATCGCGCCGCGCGGGCCGCAACCGAAGTTCGAGTAGTCGGCTCCCGTGAACGAGTTGACGCTCGCGCCGCCACTCGCGGCGGCCCAGTCGCGACGTACCTCGAAGTCCTTGGTGGCGCCGGTGGCTCCGACGGTGACCTTCACGCGCGTGGGCTGGAACCCCGCGCCGGTGATCTGGAGCTTGGTGTAGGTGCCCTCCGGCACGCCGTGGATCGCGTAGTGACCACCGGCGTCCGTCACCGCGGTGGGGTTCGCTGTGCCCTTGCCCTGGAAGGCCAGGGTCACCGGCACGTCCGCCAGCGGGTCGTGCGTCTGACTGTCGGTGACCGTGCCCTGGATGGTCCGGAGCATCGGATGCCGGGGCGGTGTCGCGAAGCTCCAGCCGGGCTGCGAGTCCTCGCCGCCGAGGGAGCCGGCGAAGTACCCCATGCCCCGCTTGGCGAACACCTTCCAGATGGTGCGGCTGCCCCTGCCCTGGTAGAGCGCGGTGTTGGCGACCAGGATCGCGTTGCGCATGTCGAGGAACGACGGGTCGTACGGCGCGAGCTCCATCGCCCGGGTGACCAGGGACTCGGTCTTCCTCGAGCCCAGCTGGTAGCGCAGGCTCCACAGGGTCTGGGCCCAGATCTCCCCGTCCCCGTGGACCTCCGGGGTGCCGGCCACCTTGCCGTAGTCCCGGTAGGTGTATCCGCCCCGGTGGCCGGTGTCACCGCCGTTGCACAGGTGGGCCTTCGAGCCCACCGGGCAGTCCATCGGCTCGCTGCGGTCGAAGTTGACGCCCACGCCGTCGTAACGGAACAGTCGCACGTCGACCTTGTGACGCCGGTCCCTCTGCAGCCCCTTCTTGGCGAGGTAGTCCATGGCGTACCAGTCGCTCCAGGCCTCGCCCATGGCGCCGGCCTGCACGTTCCCGAGGGTGGAGCCGCCGTGTACGTCGACGTTCAGCCGGTTGGACAGGCCGTGGGTGTACTCGTGGTAGACCGTGTCGGCCTCGTCGCCGACATTGGTCGGGGAGAACGGGTCGCCGTTCGGGTACGACGTACCGGGCGCGTGCTGGAGGTACATCTGCATCGTCGGGTGTCGGCCGTCCGGGGGAGTGGACATGTTGGCGTTGTCGATGTGACTCGGGTCCGGAAGGCCCCCCGCGGTCTTGGCGCCGTCGTCGGTCTGCGTGTTGACCGCGTCGCCGGCCTTGCCGTGCTTGCCGTGGTTCGTGGCCTGGAAGTTGCCGGCCGCCTCGGTGAAGCCGATCGGCGCCTTCTTCAGATGGTCGTGCCAGTTGTTGACGAAGAAGAAGACCTGGGTCGCGTTCTGGGCGCGGTTGGTCTGCCACGAGAACGCCTTGTTCGGGTTCCAGGAGCACGGCCACGGGTTGCTGCAGAACGTGTTGGCTCCGGGCAGCGACGGGTGGAACGGCTTGAGCAGGTAGCCCCATGAGTGGCCGCTCCGGGCCGGGACCTCTTCGGACTTCTCCGCGGCGTCGTCGTCGTTGACGTCGGAGTAGGCATGGGAGTTGTTGCCCTTGAGGATCTGTGCAGTGCGGCTGAGCCAGCCGCGCTTGGTGAAGTCGACCTTCACCTGCTTGCCACCCCGGGCCGAGCCCGGGAAGAAGTGGAAGACCCGGCCGGTGCTGTCGTTGCCGGACTCGTAGTTGGTGATCGGGTGCTGCAGCAGCAGCTGCCCGGTGGTGGCGTCGACGACGCGCACGGCCGGGGCGCTCGACGACATCGCCAGGGTCTGCCAGGCGAGATGGACTCCGGTCGGAGTGACGAACAGTCCGCGCGCGGCGCTGTCGTTGCTCAGGTCGGCTCCGGGAGGCACCCGTCCGGCCCACCGTGCGGCCGCCAGCGCCTCGCCTGCGGTCGCGAGTCGCAGCGATCCGACGGCGACCGGGATCTTGCGGAGGCTCGACCTGCTGACCGGCGAGCCACCCACCGTGAGCAGGTGACCGTGCTTGTTGACCGCGGCCGTCAGGCCGTTGCTGAAGACCTTGTTGCCGCCGAAGCGCTGCTGCCAGAAGAGGTGGTGGGTGCCGGCGATGTCGACGTAGTTGCGATGGAGATGAAACGTCGTGAGATCGGTCCTGGTCAGACCGAGGGCCGCGTGGTGCGTCGCCACGTAGTGGTGGGCGATCCTTGCGGCGCCCTGGTTGCTCGCGCCGGTGAGGGACCCGTCGAGACGGGCCAGCATCCGCACCGTGCCGGTCGTGCCGTCGATGTCGAGGACCGTCTGGCCCGGCAGGGAGCTCTTGAACGAGGTGACGGCCGGGCGGGCCGCGGTCCGGGCGGCGGTCCGCAGCGCGTGGACCCGTGCACCGGGGGCCTGCACGCGGGCGTCGTAGAAGCCACGCTGCCCGGCCTGCGACCACGACACGGTCGACCTGGGACTGGTCGTGCCCGAACCGGTGGCGTACGACGAGGTACCGGCGAGCCCGGCGGCGACGACCGCTCCCACTGAGGCCATGGCGAAACCGGCTCGGCGTCGGCTGGGCACGAAGTGCTGACTCATGGGACTCCTCGGGCGTAGGCCGCAGACGAGCGGCCTCCGTACTCTTCCCTGACGATCGGGCGACGGCAACCCTCGTGAGTCTCGAACTGGTTACGGTCCGGGAGGCCCGTCGTGGGTGCCGACGACGCGGCGGATCTCGTCGATGGCGTCCCAGTCGTTGACGTGCATCCCGGCCACGACGGTGTCGCCGCGTAGCCACCAGGCGCGGAAGACCCGCCCCTGGACGTCGCCCGTGAGCACGACCCGGTCGTAGCCCTCGGGACCCGGGTTGCCGACGTACTCCATGCCGAGGTCGTACTGGTCGGTGAAGAAGTAGGGGAGCGCGTCGGCCTCGGTCGGGGTGCCGGCGAGTGTGGCCGCCAGCGCCTTCCCGTGCTTGATCGCGGTGTCCCAGTGCTCGACCCGGAGCGGGTAGCCCAGGACCGGATGGTCGGCGTTGGCGACGTCGCCGATCGCGTACACGTGGTCGTCGGCGGTGCGGAGCCGGCTGTCGGTGCGGATGCCGTTGTCGACGACCAGCCCGGCCGCCTCGGCGAGGTCGGTGTTGGGCTCGACTCCGACGCCGACCACGAGGAGGTCGACGCCGAGGGCGCTTCCGTCGCCGAGCGAGATAGTGGCTCCGTCGCCGTCCGGGGTGATCGCGGTGACCTGGACGCCGGTGCGCAGGTCGACCCCGTGCTCGCGATGCAGGCCGGCGAAGACCTGGGCGACGTCCGGTCCGAGCACGCCGAGCAGCGGGAGGTCGAGGGACTCGAGGAGGGTGACCTCCGCGTCGTGCTGCCGGGCCGCCGAGGCGACCTCGAGCCCGATCCATCCGCCCCCGATGATGCCGACGCGGGTGCCCTTCGTGAGCCGCTCGCGCAGGGCCAGCGAGTCGTCGACGGTGCGCAGGTAGCCGACGGGTACTCCGCTCTCGTCGGCCATCGGCAGGTGCCTCGGCCGAGCGCCGGTCGCGAGCACGAGCGTGTCGTAGTCGATCCACTCGCCGCCGGCCTGGACGCGCCGTCCCTCGAGGTCGATCGCGGTCGCGGCGGTGCTGGAACGCAGGTCGACGTCGTGCTCGGCGTACCACTCGCGCTCGTGCACGGCCGCGTCGCCGGGCTCGGCCTTGCCGAGCAGCAGGTCCTTGGACAGCGGCGGGCGCTCGTACGGCGGGTGGGCCTCGTCGGTGACCAGCACCACCGGTGCGTCGTGGCCGCGCTCGCGCAGCTCGGTGACCAGGGTGCCGGCGGCCAGGCCGCCCCCGACGACGACGATCGGGCCGCTCATCGCCGGCTCCGCAGCCGCTGCTGCCGAGGTGGCGCGTCGGGCTCGAGTGGACGGACGAGTTCGGTGGTCACGAAGCCTCCCGGGGCTGGGCAGGAACTCTAAAAGAGAATATGATGGACGATAGTGACGTGGCGTGCTGCGGTCAAGTGGAGGAGGAGACGGTGGACGAGATCGGCGTGGTGGCCGTGCTGGCGGACCCGGTCCGCCGGCGCCTCTACGACGCAGTCGTCTCCGCGACCGGCCCGATCGGGCGGGAGGAGGCGGCGCGCAGCGCGCTGGTTCCGGTGCATTCGGCACGCTTCCACCTCGACAAGCTGGTGGACGCCGGACTGCTCGAGATCAGCTATGCGCGCCTCACGGGTCGCAGCGGCCCCGGCGCCGGGCGGCCGGCGAAGCTCTACCAGAGGTCGGCGGCCGAGGTGGCGGTGTCGCTACCGCACCGCAGCTACGGCCTGGTCGGCGGAGTCCTGGCCTCTGCGGTCGAGCGCACGCTGCGCGGCGGGGACGTCGGAGCGGCTCTCCGCGACGAGGCAGTGGCGCGCGGACGCGCCCTCGGTTCGTCGTACGACGGCCCCGGAGACGAGCTCGACCGCGCGGCGGGAGCGCTGGCCGAGGAGGGTTTCGAGCCGCGCCGTCAGGGCGGTGAGGTGTGCCTGCGCAACTGTCCGTTCGACGCGCTGGCGCGCGACCACACCGAGCTGGTGTGCGGGCTCAACCTCGACTTCGTCACCGGCGTCCTCGACGGGCTCGGCTGCCCGTCGGCCAGCGCCCGGCTCCAGCCGGGCGCCGAGCACTGCTGCGTCCGGGTGAGCGCCGACTGAGCGGCGCTACCGTGGGACTCTCATCGTCTTCCCGCGACGGGCTGGCATGGACACGCGCTCCCGTGGTCTCGGTCGCGTGGCAGCAGATCCCGAGGCGGTCCTACCTTCAGGAGATCGGCGACGCGACGTACCCGGCCACGCTGCCGCAGCCCTGAGATCCTTGTGTCAGGGCATGACCTGATACAGGTTGATCCCCGTCTCCTCGGGCTGCGACGCGAATCCGCCTTCGATTCCGGCCTGCATCCTCGGCCCCAGAGTGCCGTCGCGGAAGCGCTCCCAGCTCTCCTGCGAGTCGTGGACGGCCATGATCGTCCAGCCGCCCTCGGAGGGACCGGCCGCGTGGAAGATCTGCCCCTCGGGCAGCTCGGTGGCGCTGGGGTGGACCGCGGCGATCGACGCCTCGTACTGGTCTTGAGTTCCGCCGGGGAAGAAGTGGATGACTCCGTAGGGCATGACGTTTCTCCTCGTGTTGTGGACTGCGACTCCGGAAGCCCGGACGTCGTCACAGATGGCCGCCGGCCGCGACGAGCGCCGACCGAGAAGGCGTGGGTCCTGAGGTGGTCACCCGATTCGGAGGGTAGACCTGCGCGCGTGTCGGTGACCAGACCCGGTCCGGCCCGGGGTCGCCGGCCCGGTTCCGGACACCTGTTACTCAACCCTTCCACTTTGTCGATTTCCCTTGTGGATAACGGGATTGTGGGCATCTGACTGTAGGTGGTCGCGGCTAGCGTGACTCACATGACAACCTCGCCGGCACCGTTGGAGCACCCGTTGCTCACGGCTGTGCGGCTGATCGGCGAGGCGCTCGACGAGACCGCCCTCGTCGACCCGATGTTCATGTCGCCGGCTCAGAAGCGGGAGCTGCTGGTCGGTCTGGCCCGGGTGCTGGACCGGTTGCAGGCACGCCGTACCGGTGTGTTGGCGGTGGCCGGCGACGTGGCAGCCGAGCAAGGTGCACGCTCGCCCGGTGTCTGGCTGGCTGCTGAGACCCACACCTCGCCGCGTGAGGCGGCCGCGGTCGAGCGGGTCGGTGCCGCCCTGGGGCGGCGGTGGACCCAGACCGCCGAGGCCGGGCACTTCGGCCCTAGCGAGCTGGCCCGGCTGGGCCGTCGGGTGCTGGAGGTGGTCGCCCCAGACGTCGCCGACGCGGAGGAGGCGCGAGCGCTGGCCGAGGAGCAGGGCCGAGCCCGCCGCGTTGGTCAATGTACAACTATTGACTGGAATATCCTTGTATTCAATGTAGTGCCGCTCTACCATGTGCGAATGGCCCAAAAGTCGACGCGCGAGTATCACTCGCCGTTGCGTCGCGAGCAGGCCGAGCAGACTCGCGCCGCGATCTTGGCAGCGGCGGGTGATCTCTTCACTGAGCTGGGGTGGGACGGGACCAGCATGGGCAAGATCGCGACGCGGGCCGGGGTCTCGATGGAGACGGTCTATTCCGGCTTCGGGTCGAAGAGCAAGCTGCTGACGGCTGTGATGGATGTGGCAGTCGTTGGCGACGATGAGCCGTTCCCATTGGCCGAGCGGGAGAGTGTCCTAGGGCTGACCTCGGGCAGTCGCTCGGAACGGGTGATCAAGGCGGCGCGGATGGCGGCGACGATCAGCGAGCGGACGTGCGACCTCGTCCGAGCCCTCATTCAAGGAGCGTCCGCCAACGCGGCGCTGGCGCAGAAGCTTGCCGACCTCGACGCGCGTCGGCGAGGTGAGATCGCGCGCTTCTTCGAGCTAGTGACTTCCAGACCGCCAACTGGATCCGAGCTCGACGAGGTGTGGTTGCTCACCAGCGCCGAGGTCTTCCACATGTTTGTGCGTCGGTCGGGCTGGACGCCGCAACAGTACGAGCGCTGGTTGGCCGACCGTCTCGAAGAGATCACCTCGGCGAGCGGTGAAGCGGGGGATCGAGACAAGAACCTCCCTCTGGAGAATCGACGAAGGAAGTTGTCATGAGATCAAGACCGTCGGCCCCGGCCGATACCCGAATGATGGGCATCGTCCACGATGCTCTCCGCCGTGACCTCACCCGTGCCGTTGAGGCCTTGTCGGGCGAGCGGGTCCCCGGCGAGGCCCAGCGTGTGGCGATCGCCGAACACGTCCAAGCGTTGATGAACTTCCTTCATGCTCACCACGCGGGAGAAGACGAGTGGCTGTGGCCGACGATGCGCAGCCTCAACCCGGCTGCCTCCGACCTGCTCGACCAGATGGACGCCGACCACCTCGCCATTTCCCACGTCATGGAAAACGTGACAAGCGCGGCCGAGGCATATGAGGGTTCCCCGGAAGCGCGAGAGTCGCTGGTCGATGCGCTCAGTGAGCTGCGTGGCTGCCTCGATCCGCATCTGAGCCGTGAGGAGCGGGAAGTGATGCCAGTCGTCGCTGAAACCCTGACCAAGCGGCAATACGACCACTGGGAACAGGAGTATTACCTCAAGCCCAAGACGAAGAGGGAACTGGGCATGGAGGGTCACTGGCTGATCGACAGCGCCGACCGGTCGACTTATGACCGCGTTGTCGGCACGGTCAATCCGGTGTTGAGGTTCGTTTTACTGCACGTCTTCGGCCCACAGTATCGGCAGGAATGCGCTGATCGATGGGGTGCCGACGTCGTGGTCGGACCTCGGTTGACCTGAGACCTCTGCACCCCCAGGAGCCTTCAGCAGGGGTGACTTCGATGCCGCCGACCGCCGACCGCCGAACTCGCCGTCGACACCTCCGTGCAGCCATCATCTGTTCGCGTGTCAACGGCATGGCTTCACCATCCGCGAGCTCTCCACTCAGCTAGATGGGGGCGCCACGTGCCAAGGTCAGGACCATCGTTGCCGTGGCCGGGGTAGAACCAGGTCTCGTCCGGCAGTGCGTCGAAGAGCTTGGTCGACACGTCGCGGATCAGCTGGCCGAACCGGTCGGGGTCGTCCTGGGTGTTCCCGACGCCACCGGGAAAGAGGGAGTCGCCCGTGAAGAGGTGGGGCCGCCCCGAGCCGTCGTCGTACAGCAGGCAGATCGAGCCGGGCGTGTGCCCGGCGACCGGGATGACGACGAGCGAGCAGGTGCCGACGGCGATGCGGTCGTCCTCGCCGACGCGCTGGTCGACGGTGACTCCGGTCTGCTCGGTGATCGCGTCGGCGTCGGGGGCTCCCGCGATGACGGTCGCGCCCGTGCCGGCGACCACCTCGGCCAGCGCCCGGTGGTGGTCCCAGTGCTGGTGGGTGGTGACCACCGCCTTCAGGCCGCCGTCGCCGACCAGCCGGAGAAGCCGGTGCGCGTCGTCGGCGGCGTCGATGAGCACCTGGTCACCGGTGTCGGTGCAGCGCAGGAGGTAGCAGTTGTTGGACATCTGGGGATCGACCGCGAGCTTGGTGATCTCCAGGGATCCCGCCGTACGACGGTCGGGCTGGCCGCCGGGGCGCACCTCGCCCGTGTAGCCGTCCTCCGCCATGGTCACCACGCTCCGATCTGGGGAAGCTCGCCGTGCGAACAGGAGAGGGTGTCGGGCGCCTGGCGGCCGGTGAGCCACCAGCCGAGATCGGGCGCCGGGCCGGTGACGACCGGGAGAGGGGGCCCGGACTCGTCGCTACCCAGGGTCCAGGTCCGCTCGGAGTCCAGGGGTTTCACCACGAACGCCTGGTCCGGTCGGAGCCGCTTGGCCATTGCGTCGAGTAGCTGGTCGGCGAAGTCGGGCGACCACTCCGAGCGGGAGTAGCCGGCGTCCATGTCGACGTGGTGGATCTCCACCTCGCGCAGCCGCATGCCCGGCAGGCTGGCGGTCGGCATCGTGCGTCCGCCGGGCGTCCGCTCGACCCGCCCCTCCCACGAGGTCGGCGGAACGGCTGCCATCGCGGCGTTGAACGCCGTCGTGGCGGCCATGAGTCGGTCGCGCAGCTCGGTCGGGTCGGCAGTGGCCAGCTCGGCGATGTCGGCGTTCCGCTGCTCGTCGGAGTCGTACATGGTGCGCGGCTCGTCGTGCGCGCTGTCGTCCGCGACGACGCCGCGCAGCGCCCGGGCCATCCCTTCCGCATTGAGCGCGAGGTGCGCGACCACGTGTGAGCGGGTCCAGCCCGGGAGCAGCGCCGGGGCGGACCAGTCGTCGTCGCCGTCGTCGTGCCCGTCGTTGTCGTGGAAGCCGTCCACGGTGCGGGTCAGCCGGTTGGCCGCCTCGCCGAGCAGGTCGGCCGTGTGCTGCGGTGCCGAGGTCATGGCGTCATTCAACACCCCGAAGGGCGCCCGCCTCCGGCACGTAGGATCTGACTGTCGGTGGGGCGTGGCACGCTTGCGCTGACCACCCCGCGTGAACGAACATGTGTTCGAACACGTCCGACGACCAGCCGAGGGAAGTTCGTGGCCGACCAGCTCATCATCCGGGGAGCCCGGGAGCACAATCTCAAGGACATCTCGCTCGACCTGCCGCGCGACTCCCTGATCGTGTTCACCGGTCTGTCCGGCTCGGGCAAGTCCAGCCTGGCCTTCGACACGATCTTCGCCGAGGGCCAGCGCCGCTACGTCGAGTCGCTGTCGGCGTACGCACGGCAGTTCCTCGGCCAGATGGACAAGCCCGACGTCGACTTCATCGAGGGCCTCTCGCCCGCGGTCTCGATCGACCAGAAGTCCACCTCGAAGAACCCCCGTTCCACCGTCGGCACCATCACCGAGGTCTACGACTACCTCCGTCTCCTGTACGCCCGCGCCGGCCGCGCGCACTGCCCGGTCTGCGGCGCCCCGATCGAGCGCCAGACCCCGCAGCAGATCGTGGACCGCGTCCTGGCGCTGGAGGAGGGCCGGCGCTTCCAGGTGCTGGCCCCGGTGATCCGCGGCCGCAAGGGCGAGTACGTCGAGCTCTTCCGGCAGCTGCAGACCGACGGCTTCTCCAGGGTCAGAATCGATGGGGAGACCCACACCCTCGACACGGTGCTCACAGACGGGCCCAAGCTCGACAAGCAGAAGAAGCACAACATCGAGGTGGTCATCGACCGGCTGGGCGTCAAGGCGTCGTCGAAGCGGCGGCTGACCGACTCGGTCGAGACCGCCTTGCGCCTCGCCTCCGGGCTGGTGGTCTTCGACTTCGTCGACCTGCCCCCCAAGGACCCCGGTCGCGAGCTGAAGTTCTCCGAGAAGATGTCCTGCCCCAACGACCACACCATCGACACCGACGAGCTCGAGCCGCGCTCGTTCTCGTTCAACTCCCCGTTCGGCGCCTGTCCCGAGTGCCACGGGCTCGGCACCCGGATGGAGGTCGACCCCGAGCTGGTCGTGCCCGACACCCAGGCGACGCTCGGCGAGGGCGCGATCCAGCCGTGGAGCCAGGCCCACGTCGCCGACTACTTCCTGCGGTTGATGGGCGCCCTCGGCGAGGAGCTCGGCTTCGACCTCAACACCCCATGGCACAAGCTGCCCAAGAAGGCCCGCTCATCCCTGCTCGAGGGCCACCCGACCAAGGTCCACGTCGTCACCACCAACCGCTACGGCCGCCAGCGCGCCTA
>DAINSL010000078.1:10192-11403 GCA_036741335.1 Nocardioides sp.
TGTCCGCACCTACGTCGAGCGCCGCCACGGCGAGGCGGAGTCCGACACGAGCCGCGAGCGGTTCGAGGGCTTCATGCGCGAGGTGCCCTGCCCCGCCTGCCACGGCAGCCGGCTGAAGCCGGTCAGCCTGGCCGTGACCATGGGCGGCAAGTCGATCGCGGAGGTCTGCCACCTTCCGATCAACGAGAGCGCGGAGTTCCTGCGCGGGCTCGAGCTCTCCACGCGCGAGAAGCAGATCGCCGAGCGGGTCCTCAAGGAGATCCAAGAGCGACTCAACTTCCTGCTCGACGTCGGTCTGGACTACCTCTCGCTCGACCGCCCGAGCGGCTCGCTCAGCGGAGGCGAGGCGCAGCGCATCCGGCTGGCCACCCAGATCGGTGCCGGTCTCGTCGGCGTCCTCTACGTCCTCGACGAGCCGTCCATCGGTCTGCACCAGCGCGACAACCAGCGGCTGATCGAGACGCTGGTCCGGCTCAAGGACCTCGGCAACACCCTGATCGTGGTCGAGCACGACGAGGAGACCATCCGCAACGCCGACTGGGTGGTCGACATCGGGCCCGGCGCCGGTGAGCACGGCGGCCAGATCGTCCACTCCGGGACGGTCACGGGCCTGCTCAAGCACCGCGACTCGCTGACCGGGCTCTACCTCTCCGGCCGGCGCGAGATCCCGGTGCCCGCCGTACGCCGTCCGCGGACCAAGGGCCGCGAGCTCAAGGTGGTGGGCGCTCACGAGCACAACCTCCGCGACATCGACGTGAGCTTTCCGCTCGGGCTGTTCGTGTCGATCACGGGTGTGTCCGGGTCGGGCAAGTCCACCCTGGTCAACGACATCCTCTACACCAGCCTGGCCAAGCAGATCTACAACGCCCGGGCCGTCCCGGGGCGGCACAAGCGGATCAACGGCGTCGACCAGGTCGACAAGGTGATCCACGTCGACCAGTCGCCGATCGGCCGCACCCCCCGCAGCAACCCGGCGACCTACACCGGCGTCTTCGACCACATCCGCAAGCTCTTCGCCTCGACGCCCGAGGCGAAGATGCGCGGCTACCTCCAGGGTCGCTTCTCCTTCAACGTCAAGGGCGGGCGCTGTGAGGCGTGCTCGGGCGACGGCACGATCAAGATCGAGATGAACTTCCTGCCGGATGTCTACGTCCCGTGCGAGGTCTGCCACGGCGCCCGCTACAACCGCGAGACGCTCGAGGTGCACTTCA
>DAINSL010000079.1:0-10824 GCA_036741335.1 Nocardioides sp.
TCAAGGTGGTGGCCTGCTCCAACCCGGTCGACGGCTACTGGATGATCCAGCAGGCCATCGCCGCCCCAGACCCGGTGATCTTCCTCGAGCCCAAGCGGCAGTACCACGCCGACAAGGCCGAGCTCGACGACACCCTGACGCCCGACCCACTGTTCACCTCGCGCGTGGTGAGGCAGGGCAGCGACGTCACGGTGCTCGCGTACGGGCCGACGGTGAAGACCGCGCTCAAGGCGGCCGAGGCCGCGGCCGGCGAGGGCAAGTCGCTCGAGGTGATCGACCTCCGCACGCTCTCGCCCCTCGACATGGCGCCTGTGTGGGAGTCCGTACGCCGCACGGGTCACGCGGTGGTCACGCACGAGGCCCACGTCAACCTCGGTCTCGGGGCCGAGCTCTCGGCCCGGATCACCGAGGAGTGCTTCTACTCCCTGGAGGCGCCGGTGCTTCGCGTCGGCGGCTTTGACACGCCGTACCCGCCCTCGCGGATCGAGGAGGACTTCCTGCCCGATCTCGACCGGGTGCTGGACGCCGTCGACCGCTCGCTCGACTTCTGAGGAGAACCCGCATGGCCGAGTTCAAGCTGCCCGACGTGGGCGAGGGTCTCACCGAGGCCGAGATCGTCAGCTGGAAGGTCAAGGAGGGCGACACCGTCGCCATCAACGACATCCTGGTCGAGATCGAGACCGCGAAGTCCCTGGTCGAGCTGCCGTCTCCGTTCGCCGGCGTCGTGCAGAAACTGATGGTGTCGGAGGGCGAGACCGTGCCGGTCGGCACCCCGATCATCGCGATCGGAGACACCGCCGAGGCTCCGGCCGAGCCCGCAGAGCCCGCAGAGCCCGCAGAGCCCGCCGAGCCCGCCGAGCCCGCCGAGCAGACCGAGTCCGAGGCGGAGATGGACCTGTCCAACCCGGCGGCCAGTGGCGGCGGTGAGGGCGAGTCGCTGGTCGGCCGCAACAAGGCCGAGCGCGGCGCCGTACGCCGTGCCCGTCACGCCGCAGCGCCCGCGACCGCGAGTGCGGCCGCCACCCAGCAGCAGCTCCAGGGATCCTTCGAGCCGGGGGTCCCGTCGCCCGATGTCGTGGACGAGACCGACGAGCCCGCGGTCCCGGCGACCGCGGCTCCTACGTCGCCTGCAGTCGCGCGCGCTCTCGCCAAGCCCCCGGTACGCAAGCTGGCCAAGGACCTCGGCGTCGATCTCGCCACGTTGGACGGGTCCGGCGCGAACGGCGTCGTCACCCGAGAGGACGTGCACGCGGCTTCCAGCGGCGCAACGTCATACGAAGCGGTCGCCGGAGCGACCGGGTCGGATGACGTCCCGCCAGGTCAGCGTGAGACTCGCGAGCCGATCAAGGGAGTCCGCAAGATGATGGGCCAGGCCATGGTCGGCTCGGCCTTCTCGATCCCGCACGTGACCGAGTGGGTGACCATCGACGCGACCCGCACCATGGAGTTCGTCGACCGGCTGAAGAGCCGGCGGGAGTTCCGTGACGTCAAGGTCTCGCCGCTGCTGGTGCTGTCCCGGGCGGTGATGCTGGCCATGCGGCGTACGCCGGAGATCAACTCGTGGTGGGACGACGAGGCCCAGGAGGTCGTCTACAAGCACTACGTCAACCTCGGCATCGCCGCCGCCACCCCGCGCGGGCTCGTCGTACCCAACGTCAAGGACGCCGATCGGCTGTCCCTGCTCGACCTGGCCTCGGCGATCAACGCCCTGGCCGCGACCGCGCGTGAGGGCAAGACCCAGCCCGCGGAGATGAGCGGCGGCACGTTCACGATCACCAACGTCGGTGTCTTCGGCGTCGATGCGGGCACGCCGATCATCAACCCCGGCGAGTCCGCGATCCTGTGCGTCGGCGCGGTCAAGCCGCAGCCGTGGGTCGTGGCCGACGAGATCGTCGTACGCCAGGTGACCACGCTCGCGCTGAGCTTCGACCACCGCCACATCGACGGCGAGAAGGGTTCGCAGTTCCTGTCGGACGTCGCCGGGATCATGGAAGACCCCGCTGCCGCGCTCCTGTTCTGATCAAGGAGCGGGCCCGGGCGTTGCCTGGCAGCACTTCGGTATGTCAGCCGGAGTGCCAGTGGTACGCAGGCTCGGACGACGCGAGCAGCCAGCGACGGAACAGCGGCTTCAGGTCCTGACCTGACTTCCTGCTCCACCAGGCGGCGATCGTGGTGCGGTCCTGGCTGGTGAACCGATGGGAGCGGGGCCAGGCCGCGACGAGCTTCCAGAACCTGGCGTCGCCCACCCGCTGGCGGATGGTGTCCCACATCAGCGCCGGGATGTAGTAGGCGTTGCCCTCGCCGAACGTGCCCGGTTGGTAGTGCGCCGGCGGGCCGTACTGCGCACGCATCGAGCTCACGAAGAACTTGTACCGGGTCAGGATGCCGCGCTGCGACTGGTCGGTGTGGTCGGCCGTCCAGTTCACCTCGGCGAGATAGGTCGCCATGCCCTCGCTCATCCAGAGGTCGCTCCAGTCGCTCGGCGTGACCGCGTCGCCGTACCACTGGTGGGCGAGCTCGTGGACCAGCACGTCGCGCGACAGCGTGTAGTCGCCGATGCCGAGCGTGACCATCGACTGGGTCTCCATCGCGCTCTGCGATGGCACCAGCAGCACCCCCAGGGTCGGGAACGGGTAGCGCCCGGCCTTGCTCTCCAGGTAGGCGATCGCCTGCGGGGTGTAGCGCAGCCCCTTGATCAGGTCCGGCTGGTCCGAAGGGGTCCAGTAGGTGATGGGCAGGCCGTGAGGTCCGGTGTCCTCGGTCTCGGTGTAGTGGCCGATCGCGATCGTGACGAGGTACGACGCCGCCGGCGCCGGCATCTGCCACCGGGTGACGGTGCGGCCACCGGCCGACTTCTGCGAGCGGAGCTCTCCGTTGGCAACGCCGACCATCTGACCCGGGGCATCGATCGTGAAGTCGTAGAACGCCTTGTCGGAGGGATGGTCATCGACGGCGTACCACGAGTAGGCGCCGTACGGCTCCTGCATCGTCCAGACGCTTCCGTCCGCGGTCGTGGTCCAGCCGCTCGTGGTGAAGTCTCCGCGATCGGTGGGCGCGACCACGGGCTCGGGCACCCCGGAGTAGCTCAGCTGGAGCACGTGCCGGTCGCCGGGCCTCACCGCGGCGTGCACGACCAGGTCCTTGGCCGGGTGGTCGAACCTCACCGGCGCACCGTCGAGCCAGACGTGGGACACGGACAGCTGGTGCGCGAGGTCCAGCTGGAACTGCGAGCCGGTCGTCGTCGAGCGGAACAGCAACGACTCGTTGCCGGTCAGGGTCTCGCTCTTGGCGTCCCACGACAGGCCGAGGTCGTAGTGGAGGGCGTCGACTCCCGGCTGACCCACGTCGGGATAGAGGGTGTCCTGCCTCGGTGTGCTGAGTGCGGCGTCGTACGCCGACGTGCCGACGTCCACCGCTGAGCCCGGCCCGGCAGGGGCGGGCGGTCCGGCATCCGGCGAGCTCGAGCCGCAGCCCGCCAGCGTGAGCGGCAGGCTGAGCGCGAGCGCCGCGAGGAGTACGGCGCGGCGCACGGTCAGTCCTGTCCGCGCAGCAGCGGCCGCGCCAGCTTCCGCCCGTGGTGGATCTGTGCCTTGACGGTGCCGATCGGCGCACCGACCTGCTGCGCGATGTCGTCGTACGACATGCCGTAGACGTCGCGCAGGATCAGCGGCTCGACGTACTGGGGATGGTCGCGCTCGATGATCTCCATCGCCTCGAGCAAGTCGAGCCGGGTGCCAGCGATCACGCTGGTGGTGCGCGGGTCCGGCTTCTCCAGGGGCAGCACGTCGCTGGAGAAGGGCTGGTTCTTCATCCGGCGGTACGTCGTGCGGGCGCTGTTCACGGCGACCACGTGCATCCAGGTGGTGAAGCGCCCGTTGCGACGCCAGGTACCGATCTTGTTGGCGACGTTGATCAACGCCTCCTGGCACGCGTCCTCCGCGTCCGGTGTGTAAGGCAGCACGCCGCGGCAGACGCTGAGGCAGCGCGGCCGCACCGCGGTGAGCAGCTGCTCGAGCGCGTCGCGGTCGCCTTCCTGCGCCCGGCGGGCCCACTCGTCGATGTCGTCCGGCGTGATCTCCTCGCGGGTCATGCGTGTCCTTCTGTCCCCGTGACCGCTCCATGTGTGGGGAGCGGGTTCTGTCTGCACCATAATGCCGAGCGTGTCCATGCCTGCCCGTCTCGGTCGCTACGCCGTGCGCCGGCGTATCGGTTCTGGTGGCTTCGCCACCGTCTGGCTCGCTTATGACGAGCAGCTGGACTCTCCGGTTGCGATCAAGGTGCTGGCGGAGAACTGGACCGAGGACAGCCACGTGCGCCAGCGGTTCCTCGAGGAGGGCCGCTACCTGCGCAAGGTCGAGTCGCCGCACGTCGTCACCGTGTACGACGCGGGGTCCCTCGAGGACGACCGGCCCTACCTCGTCATGTCGTACGCCGACCAGGGCACGCTGGCCGATCGGCTGGAGACCGAGGGGCTGACCGTCGGCCAGGCCAGCGAGGTGATCCGGCAGGTCGGTGAGGGGCTGCACGCCCTGCACAAGCGCGGTGTCCTGCATCGCGACATCAAGCCGGCCAACGTGCTGTTCCGCACCGTCGACCCCGAGCACGACGGCACCGTGGTGCGCGCGATGGTCGGCGACCTCGGGCTCGGCAAGGCGCTCGACGTGTCGTCGCGGCTGACCATGATCGCGGGCACGCCGTCGTTCGTGGCACCGGAGCAGGCGCAGGGCGAGCACCTCGACGCCCGGGCCGACCAGTACTCCCTGGCCGCGCTCACCTACCTGCTGCTGACCGGCCGCCCGCCGTACGCCCACAGCACGCTGTCCGCGGCCGCCTCGCCCTCGCCGCCTCTGCCGCTCTCGACGCCCGAGCTCCCGTTCCCACAAGAGGTGGAGGACGTCGTGATGCGCGGGCTGGCGCCCGACCGCGAGGACCGCTGGCCCGACGTGCTCGCCTACATCTCCGAGCTGCGGGACGCGCTCGGCGACCGCGCGCAGGGCTCGCTGCCCGAGCGCTGGCTCCCGGTCGACCCAGAGCTCACCCAGCCGGGCAACAAGCCGTCACTGGTGCCCGCCGCGGGCGATCTCCCGGAGCCCGTCGCCCCGAAGCGCCGGCGCTGGCCGGCAGCAGTGCTCGCCCTGGTGCTCATCGCCGCGGGCGGCCTCGGCGGCTTCGCGCTGTGGCGACACACCCATGCCCACGTCACCCTCACCGACACCCAGGGCGCGATCTCGGTGACCGTGCCGCGGTCGTGGGACCGCCGGGTGGCCACGGACGGGTGGACGCCGCCAAACAGCACGACCAGCTACCCGGCCGTCTCGATCGGGGACGGACCTGGCTGGGCCACCTCCGGCCAGGGGGTGTTCGTGGGGCTGATGCCCGAGATCAAGCTGCCGACCATCCTTCCGCAGCACCCCCGGTGCCAGACCGTGAGCAAGCCGAACCCCGCGTCGTTCCGCGCGGATCCCGCGACCACGGTCACCTCAAGCGGCTGCCCCGGCGCCGCTGTGATCATCGAGCGCGCCGTGCAGGTCACCAGCACCGAGCTGCTGTGGGTGCAGGTCCGCGGCGACGACGCGTCGACCGCCCGCGGCGTCCTCGACTCGGTCCGCACCCACCTGCTGTTCTGAGCGGAGCGCCCGTGACGCCGGCTACCTGCCGGTCAGGTTGTCCGCGAACCTGTTGAACAGGGCATAGAGTCCTGGCTTGTCCGAGGCCCGGCCCGCGACCGACATCTCCAGGGTCGCGTTGGGTCGGCCCGGCACGGCGAACCACTGGAAGTAGTTCAGACGCATGTGGTTCGTGCCATCGACGAAGGTGAAGTAGATCGCCGAGTTGGTTCGGTTGGTGACCGTGAAGTTCTGGTCGGTGAACTCCTGCTGGAAGCCGACCCTCTTGGTCGCCACCATCTGGGCCGGGTTGAGGTCGGTGTTGTCCATGATCTTCACGCGCAGGCTGTAGCCCCCGATCACGGGCTCGTCCGGCGGCCGGAACCGCACCTGCGTCTGCTTGTCGATCTTCTTCGGCGGGACGATCTGGTCGGTGGCGATCTTGCAAGGCGGCGCGGTGCACACGCCGTACGCCGCCCAGCCCTGGGGCACGTGGTACGTCCAGGTCGCGAGGTCGTTGTGGATGTGGTGGACGACGTTCAGGAAGAGGTCGGGGGACAGTGGCGGGTAGCTGATGTCGGGCGCGACGGACCGCGACGGCGTGACGTCGATCGGCACGCTCGGAGACACCCCGGCGAGCGGCGTCGCAGACCCGAGGTCGGAGGTGCGCGGCTGTACGGCGTACGCCACGAGTGCCCCTCCACCGAGCCCGAGCAGGCCGCAGAGCAGCGCGACCACGAGTCCCCGCATGCTCATGGCACCAACCTACCGATGCGCCGTGCCGCCGCCGGTCGAGCCCTTCCGCCGGTCGAGCGCGTCGAGACCACATCGTGATGTGACGTTGATCCGCCTGTTTGCGTAGCGGTATCACACGCGTCAGTGTGTCGGCATGACCTCTGCCTACCTCGACAAGCACCGCGAGCGCCTCGACGCGGCGGTGGCCGCCAGCGCGTCGCGCGAGTACTTCTCGGCGTACGACGAGTCCCCGTCGCCGCGCGTGTACGGCGAGTCCGCGGCGGCCGAGGGCAAGGCGGCCTTCGAGGCGTGGCTCGGGTCGGCGTTCCCGCTGGAGACCCCCGGCAGCAACGGGACCGTGGCCAGCGAGCACTCGCCGTACGGCTTCGACCTCGACATCACCTATCCGCGGGCCCGCGACACCGACGCCATGATCGCCGCCGGCCTGTCCGGCATGAAGGCCTGGCGCGACGCCGGGCCGGACGCGCGCGTCGGTGTGGGCATCGAGATCCTCGACCGGCTGCACAGCCGGATCTTCGAGCTGGCCAACGCCGTGCAGCACACCAGCGGACAGGCGTTCGTGATGGCGTTCCAGGCCGGCGGCGCCCACGCCCTCGACCGAGCGCTCGAGGCGATCGCCTATGCCTGGGTCGAGATGACCCGCACGCCGCGGACCGCCCTGTGGGAGAAGCCGGGTCGCGGCGAACCCGTGCGGATGCAGAAGACCTTCACGGTCGTGCCGCGCGGTGTCGCGCTGGTGATCGGCTGCAACACGTTCCCGACCTGGAACTCCTGGCCCGGGCTGTTCGCCTCGCTCGTCACGGGCAACTCGGTCATCGTCAAGCCGCACCCGTCTGCCGTGCTGCCGCTGGCGATCACCGTGCAGGTCTGTGAGGAGGTGCTGGCCGAGGCGGGCTTCGATCCGAGCCTCGTCAACCTCGCCGCCGAGGAGCCGTCCGACAGGCTCGCCTCGTCGCTGGCGCTGCGGCCCGAGGTGAAGCTGATCGACTTCACCGGCGGCAACGCCTTCGGTGACTGGCTGGAGAAGAACGCCACGCAGGCCACGGTGTTCACCGAGAAGGCCGGCGTGAACACCGTCGTCCTCGACTCGACGTCGGACTTCGGGGCGATGTGCTTCAACCTGGCGTTCTCGTTCGCGCTCTACACCGGTCAGATGTGCACCGCCCCGCAGAACGTCTACCTGCCGGCCGCCGGCATCGAGACCGACGACGGCGCCAAGTCACCGGCCGACGTCGCGGCCGGCATCGGCGCGGCCTTCGAGAAGCTGCTCGGCGACGACGCCAAGGCCGTCGAGCTGCTCGGCGGGGTCGTCAACGACGGGGTGCTCCAGCGGCTCGAGTCCGCCGGCTCGCGTGGCGAGGTGTACGTCGCGTCGCGGAGTGTGACCCATCCTTCCTACGCCGACGCCACCGTGCGGACGCCGACGATCGTCGGGCTCACCGCCGCCGACACCGACGTCTACGAGGCGGAGTGCTTCGGGCCGGTCGCCTATCTGATCTCGACCTCGGGTGTGGACGAGTCGATCGACCTGTTCCGCTCGACCGTGCAGCGGCACGGCGCGATGACGGCCGCGGTCTACTCGACGTCCGACGAGGTGATCGCGCAGGTGCGCGACGCTGCCCTCGATGCCGGGGTCGCGCTGAGCGAAAACCTCCTCGGCGGCGTGTTCGTCAACCAGTCCGCGGCGTTCTCGGACTTCCACGGCACCGGTGCCAACCCGGCCGCCAACGCGTCGTACACCGACGGCGCCTACGTCGCGTCCCGCTTCCGCATCGTCCAGTCCCGCCGCCACGTCTGACACCCCCCTTTCCACAGCCCGCACGCCGTTGTCGGGATAGTCCGTGACGAACGCGCCCCAAATCGGGCCGAAATGGGGCGCGATCGTCACGGACTACCCCGGCAGGTGTGGATAACTTGTGCCCGTGGCCGACTTCGTCCTGCGCAACGTCCATGTGGTGGAGCTCGGCCGCGGGCGGGGCTGGGTCGGACCCGTCGACGTGTTCGTCGAGCAGGGCGTCGTGCGCGAGATCGGGCACGGGCTCGACCATCCGGCCGGCCTCGAGGAGTACGACGCGCATGGGCGCTGGTTGGTCCCCGGCCTGTGGGACCACCACGTCCACCTCGCTCAGTGGACCGCCCGCCGCGACCGGCTCGACCTCTCCGGCACCCCGTCGGCGGAGGACGCGCTCGCCCGCGTGCGCGAGCGGCTCGGGACCGATCCGGGCCCGCTGGTCGGCTTCGGGCATCGGATCGGGATGTGGGCCAGCGAGCCGACCGTTGCCGCGCTCGACGAGGTCGCGCCGGACGTTGCCGTCGTCCTGATCGCCGGCGACGGTCACCACGCCTGGCTCAACTCCCGCGCCCTCGCTGCTCTCGGCCTCCCCGACCACCAGGGCGTGGTCACCGAGAACGAGTGGTACGACGCCTACACGCGGATCGAGACGATCGTGCAACCCGACGTGTCGCCGACGGCGTACCGACGCACCCTCGACCAGGCCACGGCCCTCGGCATCGTCGGCCTGGTCGATCTCGAGCGCGGGCAGACGGCGTCCGACTGGGAGCCCCGCGAGTCGCCCGTGCGCATCCGGGTCGCGACGTACGCCGACGGGCTCGACGCGGTGATCGGCGCCGGACTCCGCACCGGCGACACCCTGCCCGGGTCTCCAGACACGATCACGATGGGGCCGCTCAAGATCATCTCGGACGGGTCGCTGAACACCCGCACGGCGTGGTGCTGCGAGGAGTACGCCGACGGGTCCGGCTCCGGGGCGCCCAACCAGCCGAGTGACGAGCTGAGCGGGCTGCTCGACCGTGCGCATGCCCACGGCCTCCAGGTCGCGACCCATGCGATCGGCGACCGCGCACTCCAGGAGGCACTCGCAGCCTACGACGTCACCGGGGCGTCGGGCTCGATCGAGCACGCGCAGCTGGTACGCCGCGACGCGGTGCCGACCCTGGCGCGCCTCGGGCTGCGAGCGAGCGTGCAGCCGGCCCACCTGCTCGACGACCGCGACCTCACCGAGCTCTGCTGGCCGGACCGCGCCGAGCGGTGCTTCGCGTTCCGCTGGATGCTCGATGCGGGTGTGACGCTGGCCCTGGGCTCCGACGCCCCGGTCTCACCGCTCGACCCGTGGCTGGCGATCGCGGCCGCGGTCCACCGCAGCGCCGACGAGCGACCGCCGTGGCATCCCGAGCAGGCGCTGACCGCGCGCGAGGCGCTCGCGGCCAGCGTCGACGGGCAGGACAGCGTCCACTCGGGCATGCCCGCGGACCTCGTGCTCCTCGAGGCCGACCCGCTGGCGCCGGCCGACGACACCGCCACGCAGTCGGCTCTCCTCCGGAACATGCCGGTCGCCGCCACCATGGTCGCGGGCGAGATCGTGTACGGCGAGCTCTGACGTGCCCACCCCTTGGAGGGTTGTGTGGCACCGGCTCGCGTGGTTGCGTCGAAGCCATGAGTGAGGACACCGAGCACGAGACCGACGACTCCGAGGACGAGAGCAAGGCCTCCGAGGACGAGAGCAAGGACTCCGAGGACGAGAGCAAGGACTCCAAGGACTCCAAGGACGACAGCAAGGATCCGGGCGTACGCGTGGTGGACAGCGGTGGGGACGGGCGACCCGTCGTCCTCATCCATGGCTGGCCGCTGGATGGCACGTCGTGGTCGGCACAGGTGCCGGCGCTCAGGGACGCCGGCTACCGCACGGTGGTCTACGACCGCCGGGGATTCGGAAGGTCCGACCCGGGGGATGGCTATGACTACGACAAGCTCACCGGCGACCTGGACAACGTGATGAAGGATCTCGACCTCAACGATGCCACGCTGGTCGGCTTCTCGATGGGCGGTGGGGAGGTCGCTCGGTACGTCTCGGCGTACGGCGAAGACCGGCTCCACAGCGTGGTGTTCGCCTCCGCGGTGCCGCCGTACCTCCGCAAGACCGACGACAACCCCGACGGCCCGCTGGACGACGATGCCGCTGCCGAGATGAAGAAGGGTCTCCAGGACGACCGCGACGCGTTCTTCGACCAGTTCACGACGCAGTTCTTCTCGGCCGGTGACGACCTCAAGGTCTCCGGGGAGCAGCGCGAGGAGGCGCTGGCGGTCTGCAAGAAGTCGGACCAGGAAGCGGCGCTGGGTTGCATGGACGCCTGGGCGAGCACGGACTTCCGTGACGATCTGTCGAAGGTCTCCGTGCCTGCATTGGTCATCCACGGTGACTCCGACGGCATCGTGCCGTTCGATGGGTCGGGCAAGCGCACCCATGACGCCATCGACGGGAGCGAGCTCGTTGTGATCGAGGACGGCCCGCACGGTGTCAACGTCAGCCACGCCGACGAGTTCAACCGTGCGTTGCTGGAGTTCCTGGACACGTAGCGGTCCGAACGGAAGCCGCGACCGAGTCGTGGGTTCGCCTTGCCAGCAAGCTCGCGGCGGCGTTCGCTGCGGTCGTCAGCCCCGGCT